>DAOULS010000001.1:0-7591 GCA_034418415.1 Dehalococcoidales bacterium
GATAAAAGGGGTTTACAACCCGAAGGTCTTCTTCCCCCACGCGGTGTCGCTGGGTCAGGCTTTCGCCCATTGCCCAATATTCCTTGCTGCTGCCTCCCGTAGGAGTCGGGGCCGTGTCTCAGTCCCCGTGTGGCTGGTCGTCCTCTCAAACCAGCTACCGATCGTCGCCTTGGTGGGCCGTTACCTCACCAACAAGCTAATCGGGCGCAAGTCCCTCCAAAAGCGCCTTACGGCTTTAATCCTTACCCTTTACAATAAGGATCACATGCGGTATTAGCTCCGATTTCTCAGAGTTGTTCCCCACTTTAGGGCAGGTCACTTACGCGTTACTCACCCGTCTGCCACTAACTATCCGAAAATAGTCCGTTCGACTTGCATGCATAAAGCACACCGCCAGCGTTTATCCTGAGCCGGGATCAAACTCTCCAAAATAAAAAATTGACTTGGTTTAAAACTTTCCTTCCGCTATCCAGTTGTTAAGGTGCAAAAAGCGCTCTTTGCGAGCGCAAGTATTATGATAACATAACCCGCATGGGTTGTCAATAATATTTATACCTGTATTGGCAGTGTATTCAGGCTGTTTTTACTTTTTCTTGTCCCCTGTCTTCATTTGGCTTAACGCTTCCCCCAGCCCCAGCACGTTTACCAGCTTGGACTGGTCGGAGACCACCAGCTTGGAGTTGTTCTCCAGGGATGCCTGGGTGACCTGCAGCTGTTTCAGGAGCTGCGCGTTGCCGACGAAGTATTTATCCGCCGCCGTGGAAACGTTCTCGATGGCTTTGGCTTCCCCCTCCGCCCGCAGGATGGCCGCCTGCCTGGCCCCCTCCGCTACCAGGATGGCGTTCTGCTTGTCGCCTTCGGCGGTCAGGATTTGCTTCTGCCGGTAGGCTTCTGCCTCCAGAATCGTGGCGCGTTTTTCACGCTCCGCTTTCATCTGCTTGCTCATGGCGTCGGTGATGTCTGTCGGCGGCTCGATGGCTTTAACCTCTACCCTGGTGACCTTCACGCCCCACTTATCGGTGGCTTCATCGAGCGTGGTCCTCAAAGAGGAATTGATGCGTTCTCTTGATGCCAGGGTTTCATCGAGGGTCATATCGCCGACTAGGTTACGCAGATTGGTCTGCGCCAGCTTGCTCACGGCGATGTAAAAATTGGCGACTTCATATCTTACGGCTTTGGCGTCCGTAACGTAATAGTAAACCACGGCGTCTACAGTTACGCCGACATTATCCTGCGTGATAACCGCTTGAGGTTCTACGTCCAGCACCGTCTCTCTCATATCTATCCTGGCTGCCAGCTTATCTATAAAAGGAATAATGAACCGGAGTCCCGGCTCCAGGGTTTCCTTGTACCTGCCGAATCTCTCTATCAGACCCTTTTGCGCCTGGTGGATGATGGTGATGGATTTTGCCAGTGTTATGATGAAGAGAACGACGAGGATTACGACTACAGCAATAGCTCCTGCGCTCATTGTGTACCCCTTTCTGCCTTTTTCACGATTAATGTTACACCTTTGACATCGACGACGGTTATCTCTTCGTTGGTGTTAATATTATCGTCAGCGCGTGCCCGCCATATTTCGTTACCAACCTTTACGATGCCGTCTTTTTCACGTTCGATATTCTGCTCTACGATGCCGGTTTTCCCGATAATCGTATCGATGTTGGTTTTAGACAGCGGCACGGCGGTTCTTTTGTGTATATACCTCCGCCCGATGATTACGTACAAGATACAGATGATACCGCCGGTGATGGCCGTCCAAACCCAGGAGTGTACCCCCAGCGTTATCAGTCCTCCTAGCCCCAAGGCGGTGCCGATGAACACAAGGTCCAGTCCCGTGTCCACTCCCACAAGTAGTTCCAGGATAATCAGTACTAGGCCGACCCCGATGGCTATTAGCCACGCCCATGAATCGAAGAACTCTACGGTAAAAATTTCGCCTGACATTTCTGCCCCTTAATCAAAATGGTAGCGTTTAACTAGGTAATTCTAAAAGAAAGGACTGGGGTTGTCAATAGAATTCCAGATAATATTTTTGCCGGTACCTTTTTTATTTTTATTGCGCTGATATTGTGTTACCATCTATAATGAAAAGACCTGCGCGGATTATAACTATGATGAAAAAACTGCGTTTAGTATTCCTCTTCGGTGTCCTGCTGCTGGCGGTACTGATGGCTTCCGGCGTCCAGGCGCAGTCGCCATCGGTCTATGTCCTTACCATCAAAGGCACGATTAACCCCGTCCTCGTCGATTACGTGGAGCGCGGCATCGAGGAAGCCGAGGACAACGGCGCCCGCGCCCTGATAATCCAACTGGATACCCCCGGCGGACTGGATACCGCCATGCGCGATATCGTCAAGCACATTGTCAACGCTCATGTGCCGGTGGTGGTCTATGTGGCGCCGTCCGGCTCCCGTGCTGCCTCCGCCGGGGTCTTTATTACCATGGCCGGTCATGTCGCTGCCATGTCGCCCAACACCGCCATCGGCGCCGCCCACCCGGTCTCCATCAGCGAGGAGGGGGAACAGACGATGTCGGAGACCATGGAGGACAAGGTGGTCAACGACGCGGCGGCATATATCCGCAGCATCGCCGAATCTCACGGACGCAACATGGAATGGGCGGAAAAAGCCGTGCGTGAAAGTGTCTCCGCCACCGAGCGCGAAGCCCTGGAGCTGAATGTCATCGACCTGATAGCGTCCGACCTTGATGACCTCCTTACCCAGCTCGACGGGTGGCAGGTGACTATGATAAACGACCAGGTTATCACGCTGGAGACCAGCGGCGTGGTCATTGTGGATTTCCCGATGACAGGTATTGAGAACTTCCTCTACACCATCACCGACCCCAATATCGCCTACTTGCTGTTGAGCATCGCCACGCTGGGCATCATGGCGGAGATATTCAATCCCGGCCTGATTTTCCCCGGCGTTGTCGGCGGCATCAGTCTGCTCATGGCTTTCTATTCGCTGGGAGTGCTGCCGGTCAACTACGCCGGCATACTGCTGATTGTGCTGGCTATCGGACTATTCGTCGGGGAGCTTTTAACCACGACATTCGGCATCTTTACCTTCGGCGGCCTGGTGTCGCTGGTGGCCGGGTCTTTGATTCTTTTTAAAGGGGCTTCGCCGGAGTTCCAGATAGACCCCTGGCTCATTGCCATAGTCTGTATCGTTATCACCGCTTTTATGGCCTTTGTCATTCAGCGCGCCATTGTCGCTCATCGCAAGCAGGCATATACCGGCCGCGAGGAGCTGGTCGGCAAGACCGCCACGGTTAAAGCCTCCCTTAACCCCGAGGGGATGGTATTATTCAAGGGCGAGCGCTGGACGGCTATTTCCGAAAGCGGCGAGATAAAGGTTGGTGAGGATGTAGTTATCAAAAGGGTGGACGGTCTGGTATTATATGTGGTGAAAAAGCAGGATATGCCTGCCGAAGGCAAGTCAAAACGTTAGAGGAGGCCTTTCTATGCCTAATATCGAACCCTGGCTATGGGCTATTATAATTATCATTGTTGTTGTTTGTATCTACTTTGTGGTACTCTGGGGAGTCCGAGCCCATAAGAGGAAAATCGAGGCTGGAAAAGAAGAACTCATCGGTAAAACGGCCGTGGTGGAAATCGCTTTAGATCCCAAAGGGGTGGTTCTTGTCGAAGGCGAGCGCTGGACCGCCGTCGTCGATAATGGCCAGGTCGAACCTGAAGAAGAGGTCGTTATTACCCGTGTTGATGGACTCAAACTAATCGTAACCAGAAAATAAGAAAGGAGTTAAAATATGGCTGTTGGTCTAGGAATCTTAGGTTTTATTGTTCTGATTCTAATACTCATGGCTATCAAGATTGTCACCGAGTACGAGCGCGGTGTCATCTTCCGACTGGGCCGTCTCGTCGGTGCCAGGGGGCCGGGTCTTTTTGTTATCATCCCCTTTATCGACCGCATGGTTAAGGTCGATTTACGCGTTATCACGATGGATGTGCCCTCGCAGGAGGTCATCACCAAGGACAACGTCACCGTCCGCGTCAACGCCGTCGTCTATTTCCGCGTTGTCGACCCCGAGGCTTCGGTCGTCAAGGTGCTCGACCATATCCGAGCCACGTCGCAGATTTCCCAGACCACTTTGCGGAATGTGCTTGGTCAGTCCGAGCTCGATGAGCTGTTGACCCAGCGCGAGAAACTCAACCAGATGCTCCAGAAAATCATCGATGAGCACACCGACCCCTGGGGCGTTAAGGTCAGCACCGTGGAAATCAAGGAAGTGGAGCTTGCCGAGGAGATGAAGCGCTCCATGGCTGCCCAAGCTGAAGCCGAGCGTGAACGCCGTGCTAAAATCATCCACGCTGAAGGTGAGCTTCAGGCCTCGGAGAAACTTGCCCAGGCCGCCCACGTTATCGGACGTGAGCCTGCGGCGATACAGCTCCGTTATCTCTCCACGCTGACGGAAATCGCCAGCGAGAAGAACAGTACCATTCTCTTCCCCATCCCCATCGAGCTTCTTAAAGCTTTTGGGTTGAAAGCCGAAGAAAAGTAATAAACCTGTAAAGATTGGAGGGGAGGGGACTAAACACCCCCTCCCTTTTCTCTTTAATCCCCCTTGCATAAGTGTGCAAGAAAAGTCGGGCACCCTGTCATTATCCCTGCTATATTGTTCTTAAAGGAGTTGCGGAAGCATGGACTGGTCGGAAAGAATGAATGCGGCGATAGACTATATTGAGGCAAACCTGGCAGGTGAAATCGACTTCAATAAAGCCGCTGAAAAAGCGGCTTGTTCTCCGTTTCACTTCCAGCGTATGTTCTTTGCTGTCAATGGGCTGACGCCGGCGGAATATGCCAGACGTCGTAAACTCACCCTGGCGGCAACAGACCTGTCCTCTGGTGATGCTAAAGTCATTGATGTTGCTTTAAAGTACGGTTATGATTCGCCGGATGCATTCAGTCGGGCTTTCCGTAATTTGCACGGTATTACTCCGCAGGCGGCGCGCGAGCCGGGGGTAACGCTAACAGCATTTCCCCGCATCTCCTTTCATATCGAACTTAAAGGAGGTATTGACATGGACTACAAGATACTAGAGAGACCGGCTTTCCAGGTCGCCATTAAGGCGAGGCAATTTACCAATCTTAACGGACAGAACTTCAAGGATGTCCCGGTATTCTGGCAAGAATTTATAAATTCTCCGGAGCAGCGCCAGATGCTAGCCATCACGGATAGCAAGCCCGGTGCAGTGACCGGCGGTGAGATGCTTGGCGTTTGCTATGGTGAAGTTGCTTCTGGAGATTTTTACTATGGCATCGCCGTAGAACTCCCTCAAGGTGTCTCACCGGGGCCGTTTAAGAAAATGGAGATTCCGGCAACAACCTGGGCAGTGTTTGATTGCACTCTCGCCAATATAAAGGATACCTTTAAACAAATCTTTTTGGATTGGTATATATCCACTGGCTACGAGCATCCCGGCACCCCTGACCTGGAGGTCTATCTCCCCGGAGGCTCCGCAGATGAAATGAAAGTCCAGATATGGGCGCCGGTCGTTAAGAAGAAATAATAAAAGGGTAGGGGGGAGGGGGTAAAATCCCTCTCCCCCTTTTGTTACTTGCTACTTAGCAGTTGCTACTTTTCCCTTAGTGTCACGTCCCCCGCCACCACTTTCGTAAGCCTCCCGTCCTCCCCCTTTATCACTAAAGCCCCGTTCTCATCCACTGCCTCTGCTATGCCTTCGATAACTCGGCCGCCTGATTGCGCTTTAACTTTCTTCCCTAAAGTCACCAGTCTGTCCCGCCAGGCTTCGTAAATGGGTTTGCCGTCGGGGAGCAGTAAATACAGCCTGTCAAACTCCTCCAGCAGCGATGTTATTATCCTGATACGCAGGTTGTTTTTTCCTGATACTTCTTTCAGGCTGGTAGCGGTATCCGCGATCTCGGCGTAGTCGGCTGCTTTCAAGTCGATGTTTATGCCGATGCCCACGATGGAAAACGCCACTTTATTGCCCCGCACCTCGTTCTCGATAAGGATGCCCCCCACCTTTTTCCCTCTGATAAGCACGTCGTTGGGCCACTTGATGTCCGCCCTCACTCCGGCCACCGACTCGATGCTCCTCGCTGCCGCCAGCGACGCTATCATTATCAGGTAGGGCAGGGTCTTAATCTCCGGGCGCAGGATGATGGACAGAGCAATATTCCCCTCCGGCGCCAGCCACTCCCGCTTAAGTCGACCCCGCCCCCCGGTCTGCTCCCCGGTGATGACTACCGTGCCTTCTTTCGCTCCCTTAATAGCTGCGTCGCGTGCGGTGTCCATCGTCGAAGGGAGACTGGGAAAATAGAGGACTTCCCGCCCGATAATACGCGTATGAAGTCCCCTCGTTATGGCTGCTGCTGATAATTCTTTCATCGGGATGTTGCTTCTATCGTGCCTTTTTAAAGATATTACCATATCGGGTAATAAAGGGGCTAAAAATTGAATAGCTGCGTAATTTAGTGTAAATTATACTTGTATTTGTTATAAGGAAAAAGCATGAAAATCCAGCGATGTAAAGGAATGCGCGATATGTCGCCGCAGGACATGGCGGTGTTTCGTCGCATGGTGGGGACCTGCCGGGACACCTTTGTTAAATGGGGTTACCGCGAGGTACGCACGCCTACTATCGAGTACATGCACCTGTTTACCTCGGCGGGCACGCTGACGCCCGGCATGCTGGGCAAGGTCTATTCGTTTCTCGACTGGGACGGCTGGAGCGGCGAGCGCGTTGTGCTGCGCCCCGACGGCACCATACCGGTGGCGCGACTTTATACCGAGAACATGCAGGGGTTCGCCAGACTTTTTTACACCATGAATATGTTCACCTTTGAGTCGGGGGAGGGTGAACGCGAGCGCTGGCAGTGCGGCGCCGAGCTTATCGGGGCGGGGTCGGCTGTGGCTGACGCCGAGTTAATGGCGTTATCGATGGAAATCGTTAAGAAACTGGGACTGAAAGGCGTGGAGTTGAGGCTGTCGCACGCCGGTCTCATCAAGGCGCTGCTTTCTCGACTTAAGCTGACCGATGAGGAGCAGCACCGCATGTTCGACAGCATCCTCGACGGCGATACGGCGCTGCTGGCGAGAGCAAGCCGGAAATCACCGGAGCTTGCCGACCTGCTGTTGCCATTATTGAGCCTGAAGGGGCAAACGACCGGTTATTTAAGGCAACAGCGTGCTCTCTTGGGTCGGAGCATCCCTGAAATCCGCGCCCCCCTCGATGATTTTCTTAAGACCGTTGCTGTCCTGGATAACCTCGACGTGAAATATCAAATCAATATTGCCTCTGGCACGGGCTTTGAATACTATACCGGCATAATCTTCCAGCTTTTCATGGGCAAGGAGAAAATCGGCGGCGGTGGACGCTACGATGCCCTGATTGCCGCCATGGGCGGCGGCGATGTTCCGGCGTCGGGCCTGGCCATCTACCTCGACCGCCTGATGGACCGTGTTAAAAAAGGTGCTGATGAGTCTTCGGCGGCTACAAGGATATTAGTCAGAGCATCATCTGGCGCCAATGTCGGTGATGCCTTTAGAGTCGCCGATGCCCTGCGTCGGGCCGGCTGTATCGCGGAAATCGACCTGGACG
>DAOULS010000002.1:0-8631 GCA_034418415.1 Dehalococcoidales bacterium
GCATCCTGGCGAATATAGCCTGCAGTCCCCTGCGCCGGGTTTTAGATGCCTCGGTATCCTCGTTCAGCAGTTTCCACATCAGCAGGCCGACCCCCGTGGCATGAGCCGGGTTGTCCAGCGCTTCCGAGACGCCCGGCAGACGCACCGGCCGACCCACTCTGACCGGCACCCTCATCACCTTCTGTCCCAGTTCGGCGATGCCAAGGATATTGGCGCCGCCGCCGGTAATGACCACACCCGACGGAATGAGTTTCTGGTAATCCGTCTGCGGCAGTTCCAGCATGATGAGTCGCAGTAATTCCTCAATGCGAACACGAATGATATCCGAGAGGTCGTTATAAGATATGCTGTGCCCATCGCCGGTGATGGCAATTTCCTCGCTCTTCTCTTCCTGCTGCTGCGGGGTCACGTCGCCGTACCTCTTTTTCATCTCCTCGGCCAGTTCGTAGTTAATCCCCAGGCCTATGGAGATGTCCCTGGTTACCTGGTAGCCGGCTACCGGTAGCACGGAGGTATGGTAAATCGTGCTGTCCTTGAAGATAGCCAGGTCCGTGGTGCCACCGCCCATATCCGCCAGCAGGACGCCGCCCTGTTTCTCATCCGGTTCCAATACGGCCTCGGCGCTGGCGAGAGGCTCCATTATCAGGTCTTCCACCTCCACGCCGATGGCGCGGATGCACTTCATCAGGTTCTGCACGGAAGTAGCCGCCGCCGTAATAATGTGGGTTTCCACATCTAAGCGATATGCCTGAAGTCCCACGGGGTTTCTCACGCCGGCTTGTCCGTCCACGGTATATCCCCGGGGAATAATGTGCAGCACCTTTTGTTCCGACGTTACCTTGATACTGCGGGCGACATCCAGCACGCGCTGCATGTCGTCAGGGCGCACTATCTGATTATTACGCGTGATGGATACAGAGCCCGTTTTGTTCATCGCCGAAACGTGCCTGCCCGTGACACCCACGTAGGCCGATTCCAGCTTACGACCCGCCATCTGTTCGGCGATTCTGACCGATTCCCTTATCGATTCTCTAGCTTCATTGATGCTGACTACCAGGCCTTTATGCAGACCACGCGATGGGACCACGCCCACCCCGAGAACACGAAGACCATCATCGGTAATGTCAGCCATGATGGAGCATATTTTGGTCGTCCCGACATCAATTGCGCCGACCTTTTCTCTTTTCATTTTTTCCTCCTCTGGGGCATTATGCCACCTGTGTCGAGCGTTGTTACCTATATTTATATAGGCTTATTTTTTAGCGTCCCGGTAGCGGATATTCCACTTGTTGCACAGGGACAATAGGTGCTCCTTGAACTCCTGGTTCGGTATCCGGTAGAGCTCGGCGAGAAAGCCATGCAGCAGTTCGCCGCCGGTCATGTTCGGAGAGGATTCTTCAGGTCCCGGCAGGTTAATGTACACGATTTCCGTCATTAATTTCTGGTACTCAATTGGGGTAGACATGTGATTCAGTCCTCCTTTTTGTTTTTAATCACGTTTATTGGCACTTTTTTCAAAGCGCTATTAAAATGGTACTACGTTCCAAAAGCAAGTAAATAATATTGTCCTTACCATTACTGACTTGTCCTGCATAATTCCATAAATTATTCCAGCCAGAATCTTGTAACCTGTCTTTTTTTGGAATATAATGAAAAATAATCAGGAAAAATTGGGCAATGATTATAGAAAAAAGAAAGCGCCTCCCGCCTTATGTGTCCTACCGGACCTTCTACAACTTCCTGGAACGGCTCCAGCAGCACATACCGTCCCGCATCGACCGCAGCTACTGGGGCGACCTTCTCTCCGGAAGCACCGGCACGCAGCTTATGGCAGCCTTACGTTTTCTCAACCTCGTGGATATCAACGGCAAGCCTACGGAGCTTCTCAAGCCGCTGGTTGAGTCCAGGGGAGAAGCGAGGACCCGCCTGCTTTACGAGCTGACCAATGACGCTTTCGACTTTGTCTGTCAGGGCTCGCTGGACCTGCAAAGCGCCACCTATGCCCAGCTTCAGGAAGTCTTTCATCACACCTTCCAGCTTACCGAAGATGTCAGCCGCAAGTGTGTCAAGTTCTTTATCGCCATCGCCAGGGATGCCCAAATTCCAATATCGCCTTTTATACTGAAACGCACCCGTTCGACCCATTCCACAACGGGGATAAAAGCAGGGTCAAAAAAAGTCGCCGAAAGGACAAGTCGGAACGCGGTAATTCCACAAGCACAGGACGAAATTCCAAAATCAGATACTTGGGACAGCATGCTGTTAGCTAAATTCCCTGATTTCGACCCGTCGTGGAGCGATGATTTGAAGATGAAATGGTTCGCCGCTTTTGACGAACTATTGAAAAAGGGGCTTAATAAAAGCTAACGCAGAATAACGTTTTTCCCGAAGGTATCTCCCGATTACCCTGCCCTACTATCGTAGCCTGCCTAATTCAGTCTCCAGCTTCTTTATTTTTACCGGCATCTTCCTTTTCTTCATCCGAAAGCAGACCCTTCTTCTTGGGCGGCCATAAGAACGATGCCAGGGACGCAATACCCAGTATCCCCACCACCGCTCCCAAAGAGACCGGCACCGGTACTTCAACCCATGAAGACACCAGCATCTTCACCCCCAGCAGTGAAAGGATTGCTGCAAGTCCGTAATTTAAATAAGCCAGCTTTTTGGTCATGCCGACAATCGCAAAAAACAGCGCCCGCAAACCGAGAATCGCAAAAATATTAGAAGTATAGACAATAAATAGATCGCTTGTTATGGAAAGGATAGCCGGGATGGAATCCACAGCAAATATCACATCCGTCGATTCCACCACTATCAATACTAAAAGCAGAGGTGTAACAAGCAGGCGCCCGTTTTCTCTGATAAAAAATCTTCCCCCCTTATATTCATCAACCATATTCAGATACCGGCAGGATAGTCTGAACAGCAGGTTCTTCTTTGGATTTATTTCACTATCCTTCTTTACAGCGATTCTAATGCCCGTATATACAAGAAAGGCTCCAAAGATATAAATCATCCAATGCAACGCCCGCAATATTGCCCACCCGGACCCGATAAACGCACCACGCATGGCAATCGCCCCGATAATGCCCCAGAAAAGCACCCTGTGCCGGTGTTCCTCCGGTACGGCGAATGTGGTGAATATCAGGATGAACACGAAGAGGTTATCCATGCTTAACGACCATTCCACGATATAGCCGGTAAGAAACGTAACCGCTTTATCGCCACCCAGCACGAAGAAAATAACAACCGCAAAAACCAATGCCAGTGAAATATAAGCCGCTGTCATCAGCAGCGCTTCTTTAGTCTTGATAACATGGGCTTTACGCTCGAACAGCCCCAAGTCCAGCACCAGAATGGTCGGCACCAGGACAGCGAATACTATCCACAATATACTCTCGTGAGACATGATTATACTTTCCTTACTACGGCAGACTTGTGCCGGCTATCTTTTGTGAAACAACTCCGCAATACAACGCCATACTCTATACGTATGTGATTATATCATTATAGGAGGGATTTGCGAAAATGCGGTAACTAATAAAATAAAAAAACTTGCCAATGGTGTATTTTGTTGAAAAAGGGTAAAATTCATTGTGTAAACTATGGAAAAAACGAAATTTAAGTTATATAATAATTCATTGTACGCTCTTGGTAGAGTGACAGTCGTAAAGGAGACCGAAAATGGTTGCTAAAAATACTCCTGCACCGGGAACAAAAGCACCTAAACCGCCCAAAATTATGAGTAAGCCTCTCCCCCAGATACTCGATGAAATGGATGAAAATATCAGGGCAGCCGCCGAAGCCGCCAGGAAAGCCGAAGAAGCAGCGCGAGCCGCTAAAGAAGCCGCCGGCGCCGCTACCAAAGCTTCGGGAGAAGCCGAAAAACGGGCTGAAGAAGCCAGAAAAGCCGGACAGATGGCTGCCGAAACAGCTACCCAGGCTGCTGCCGAAGCCGCCCGGAAAGCCGAGGACACAGCCAAAGCCGCCAGAGTCGCCTCGGAATTAGCCGCTAAAAAAGCCGAGGAGGCCGATTTAAGCGCCAAGGCCGCCATTGAGGCGTTCCGGAAAGCCGCCGAGGAAGCGGCGCGTAAAGCCCAGGAGGCCGCCAATGCCGCCCGGGCTGCCGCTGAAACGGCCGCCAAATCAGCCCAGAAAGCGGCCTCCGATGCCACCAAGACAGCGGAAGACGCCGCCAGAAAAGCCGTTGATGCCAGTGAAGCGGCCCGACTCGCGGCTGAAGGCGCCACGCAGACCGCCGAAGAGACTATCGCCGATGCCGTTCGCAAGATGGAAGAGCTGGAGCAGGCTGCCAAAGCAGCCGCGGCAGCCGCCGAGAGGGTCGCCGAAGAGACGGCTGCCCGCTCGCAGGAAAAGGCTGTACTGGCGACTCAATCTATTCAGGAAGCTATTGAAGCCGCCAATGCGGCGGGGAAACAAGCCGATGAGGGCGCCAAGGACGCTCAAACAGCGCGAGTCGAACTTACTGAAAAACTATCGGCGGAAACGGCTGTCAAAGCCGAACAGACCGGTCGGGTAGCCAAGCGCGCGGCGGCCGCCGCTTTCCAGGCCGCCGATACCGCCCAGATAAAAGCCCAGGCCGCGGATATCGCTGGCGATGAAGCGCTCGACGCGGCGGCGCTGGTCTCCGGACGTCTGGCGGAAAGAGTTGAAGAAGCCGGCAGAGAAGCCAAGGATGCCGCCGCTAAAGGTCTCCAGGTCGCTGATAAAGCACGTAAGAAAGCCGTGCAGGCCGACATTGCCGGCGATGAAGCTCTCGAAGCCGCCTCACAGGCTTTACACCAGATGGTGATGCAGGCAGAGGCCTTATCTAAAGCCGCCGAAGCCGCTGCCGAGGCCGCCAGGAAAGCCTCGATGGCAGCCGAAAAAGCCTCGCAGGACTCGGCGCGTAAAGCCGAATCTGCCGTTAAGTCTATGAGCGCCGAGGCAACCAAGCAAGCCGAGACTGCTAAAGAGGCCGCTCAAGAAGCCGCTAAAAAAGCCGAAGAAGTATCAGAAGCTGCTAAAGCAGCTGCCGTGGAGGCACAGAGGTCAACCCAAACATCGGCCGCCAGAGCAGAGGAAGTATCCAAGCAAGCCGTAGCTGCCGCTGAGTCTGCCACCAAGGCCGCTGAAGAAGCCGGAGTCAAGGCTACCGAGGCCCTCCCCAAAGCCCTGGTAAAGAAAGTGCTCGGTTCCTGGGAATTCCTGCTGTTTATCATTATTGCCGTGCTAGCGGCGATTTTCGCTGCCGTAGCCATCAGTGTTGGCATATCCGGTCTTAATATAGGCCTGTAGGTATGATTTTGTATAAATAGGCGATGAGAATGCCTGAAGGTATTCTTTTTATAAGGAGTTAGCTCTGATGAGTAGGAATCCTAAGAAACCGGCTGATGTTCCGTCGGAAGTCGAAGAGGCCCAACCTAAAATAATGACCAAACCTCTTCCGGAGATTCTCGATGAACTTGAGAATTACATTCACCGGGTGGAGGAGGCGGTAAAAATGGCACAGTCCGCCGCCAGGGACTCGCGGGCTGCTGCCGACCAGGCAAAAGATAGCGGTGAAAGGGCCGCCGAGGCCGCCAGAAAAGCCGCCCAGACCGCCGTTGCAAAAGTAAGAGAAGAGGCTGCCAGAAGGGCCGATGCCCTCGACGATAGAATTGCCGAGGTCTTGGAGAACCTTGACAGCCTTAAGGATAAATTAAAGCAGGAAGTCGTCGCTCTGGATGAGGCCTTCCTGGCCCTTAAAAATAAGCACGTCGAGCAGTCCCCTTTCTTCAAGAGCAAATGACGCCGCTTTATATATAAAATCTGATAGCCACTTGCTTTTATTTTTCAATAAGCAGCAAATTCTCCGGCATGCTGACAACCTATTAACGTGTCTTTGTGCTACGGGAGATGCTATAATTACCAGGGAGATATTCGTTGGATAAATTCAAGGCCTGGTTTTTAGAGACCCGTCCCCAGTTCCTGATTCTTTCTTTCATTCTGGCTTTCCTGGGCACTTCCGTGGCCTGGTATGACGGCAATATCAGTATCTGGTACGCCGTACTGGGGGGGCTGGGCCTGGTGCTTACCCATGCCAGCGTCAATATTCTCAACGACTACTTCGATTTCCGCAGCGGCATCGACCTGGCTACCAAGCGCACCCCTTTCAGCGGCGGCAGCGGCATTCTCCCCGCTAACCTCCTCACGCCGCGCCAGGTCCTCTGGCTGGGGATAACTGCTTTTGTCCTGGCCGTGCCCATCGGCATCTACTTCATCGTCATACGCGGCTGGCTACTGCTGCCCCTGTTACTCGTGGCGGCGTTTATGATTCTCCTCTATAGTCCAGTCATCCTCAAACGACCCTGGCCAGAGTGGGCGGCCGGTGCCGGCCTCGGCGCCCTGCCGATACTCGGCATGTACTTCATCCAGACCGGAGCTTATACCTCACACGCCGCGGTAGCCTGTATCCCTTCCGCTTTACTGGTGCATAACCTCCTCCTGCTTAATGAATTCCCCGATGTGGAAGCCGATAAAATCGCCCACCGCAAGACCGTGCCCATAACCATCGGTAAGGATAAAGCCGCTGTCTTCTACACCATCGTGAATATCTCGGTCTATATCTGGATAATCGCCTGGGCGGCCGCTGGAGTGATGCCCGTCTGGACGCTGCTGGCATTATTGTCCCTGCCGCTGGCCGTCAAAGCCATCGACGGCGCCATCCACCATGCCAACACACCCAGATTAATATCCGGGATGGCCGCCAACGTGGCGACCGTTATGCTGACGCAGCTGCTGGCAGGCATCGGCTACGTGATTGCTCACCTAACAGGATAGTTGTATGGAAAATCCCCCTAAATCCCAGACACCCCGGCCCCTGCACGGAATGTTCACCGCGGTCCCGCCCAGCTATGACCTCGTTAACCGCATCATTACGCTGGGGCTGGACAAAAGATGGCGTCGGATAGCTGCCGAAACCTGCCTCGAAAACAGCCCTGAAACCGTCCTCGACCTCGGCTGCGGTACCGGCGACCTCGCCATTAACATCGCGCGCCTGGTGGGAAAGGACACCGAAATCATCGGTCTCGACTACAGTCAGCCGATGCTGGAAAGGGCACGTCAGAAAGCCATAAAGGCCGGCGTCGCTAATATTGTCCGCTTCATACAAGGCGATGCTACTGCACTACCCTTCCCCGATACCTATTTCAACTGCGTGGGGATTTCCTTTGCTTTCCGCAACCTCACCTACAAAAACCCGCTGGCCCAAGCCCACCTCGCCGAGGTAAAAAGGGTACTGAAACCCGGTGGTCGCTACGTAATCGTGGAATCGAGCCAGCCGGAGAATGCCGTAATCAGGGCGCTATTTCATCTCTACGTGCGTGTTTTCACCGCGCCGGTGGGGGCAATTATCTCCGGCAATCCGGGCGCCTACCGCTACCTGGCGGAATCAATTACGCGTTTCTATACACCGCTGGAAGTCCGGGACATGCTGAAGGCTGCCGGTTTCAGCGATATAACCTACCGCCCGCTGCTGCTCGGCGCGACCGGGATACACGTTGCCTTTAAGTAACTATATCTGGTGCTCGATGTGGTATTCCCGCAGCGCATTGAGCGCCCCGAAGAATTCACGCATCATCACACTCACCGGGTACATGCCCTTTTCCGTGACGTGTAATATATCGTCCCCGGACACCAGACCGCACGACCTGAAAAACACCAGTTCCAGTCGCAGCTGGCTGCCTATATCCCCCCCGAAACGCCGCCGGAACGCCTCTTTATCCAGCTTCAGCCCGAAAAGCTTGGTCAGGAGGAAGTAGCGCCGCTTTTCCTTCTCCGATAGATTCCGCCACCCTACTATCGGCAACCTGCCGGACGCGATGAGTTCGTGATAATGGTCGAGAGAAAAGGAGTTTACATAGAAGCTGCCCCCCACGATACTCACCGAACCGGCACCGATGCCGATGTAGTCGTCCGACTCGATGATGTATTCGTCGATCATGCGCTCCCCGCGTGAAAAACACCACGCCGTCGAGGGCGTATAATCGCCATGATATAGTTCTTTCAATATAATTTCATAAAACTTCTTTTCGCGGGAGTTGTCCACCCGGTTAAACTGGCGCTCCAGGTCGTCCTTCTTGTGCGGCGAAGCCATAAGCGGGTAAAACGTCGCCTGGTCAATGCCCAGTTCTTTAAATGCCGCCACGTCCGCCGCGAACTGCTCCGTCGTCTGGTCCGGAAAATTGAACACGAAGTCCGCGTTCAGAGTATCGAACTGCCCCTGGCACTTAAGCAGTCGGTCTTTCACCTCTTCCGCCGGGCCGCTGACCCTGCCCATCGTTTTCAGGACCTGCTCGTCGAAGCTCTGCACCCCTATCGAGAGACGGTTTATCCCATATTCTTTTAATAGTTTGATGTTCTGCGCGCTTAGTTCCCGCGGCGTGGTCTCCAGGGAAATCTGCTTTATCTTGAACTGTTTACGCAGCTGCCTGATAAAGTCGCCGAGTTCGTCCATCAGCACCGTGGGCGTGCCCCCGCCGAAGTAAACGTCCCGGAAGCCGAAACCCAAACCCCGGTAAGTTTCCAGCTCCTGCTTCAGGTCGATGAAATAGCGGCGCGCCAGGTCTTCCCGGAAGAGGTAGCGGTTGA
>DAOULS010000003.1:0-4066 GCA_034418415.1 Dehalococcoidales bacterium
TACGGCAAGTACATCGGTATCCTGACCGCGCCTCTTAAGACCGCCTCTTTCGAGCCGGACGTGGTGATTCTTTATGCCAATTCCGCGCAGCTGCGTACCATTATGCTTTCCATGCCCTTCGAGCAGGTGCCGGAGGTGGAAGGACGTTTCTTCCCGCCGTCCTGCGCGCACGCCGTCGTTACGCCCATGATGACCGGTAAGTTCTATGTGGTCATCCCCGACCCCGGGGAATACCAGCGTGCCCATGCCGCCGATGATGAGATGATGTTTGCCATACCGGCAGGCAAGCTGGCCGACCTCCTCGCCAATCTTAAGAAGTTCCAGGACCAGCCTTACGCCTACCGGAACACCAGCTATTTCATACAGCCGGATTTCCCCCGTCCCGATTTCTATAAAGCCATGTTCAAACAGTGGGGGCTGGAGGACTACTAATGGCGGAATCGCAGCACCCGCACGGCCACTCGCACAGTCATACGCATGACGCCGTCAGCATTGCCGAGCGACTGCGGGAAAAGGGCTACCGCCTCACCCCCCAGCGCCTCATCATCCTCTCGGCGATAGAAGCCAGCGACGAACACATCTCCGCCGAGGAGATTTACGCGCAGGTCGCCGCCCGCTACCCCAACGTCAATATCTCAACCGTTTACCGCACCCTCGAGCTTTTGAAGAAGCTCGGCATGGTCTATGAAATCAACCTCGGCGAAGGGCGCATCAGGTTTCATTCGGAAGGCAGCGGTCACCACCATCACCTCGTCTGCCAGCAGTGCGGCACGGTCATCGATATCGACGAAGCAACACTGTCCTCACTGAAAGATGCCCTGCGGCGCGACTACGGTTTTCAGGCGGAGCTGCGGCACGTGGGCGTCTTCGGCATCTGTGAAAAATGCCAGAGGAAAAAGTCGTCCCGTAAAGATAAGTAATCATTAGAATTACAATTCTTAAAACTCGGTGTTTTCTCCCCCCAAAACGTTACTTTTGTCACTTGCAGACTGAAAGATACTTGCTATAATTAACTTTGAATATTTGATGATGGGAGGGTAATTATATGGCAGATACCAAAGCAAATCTTGAAGAGGCATTCGCCGGGGAAAGCCAGGCCAATCGTAAGTACCTTTTCTTCTCGGAGAAAGCCGATGCCGATGGCAACAAGCAAGTAGCACGTTTGTTCCGCGCCGCCGCCGAGGCGGAAACCGTCCACGCCCGCAACCACTTGAAGGTACTTGGGGAAATCAAAACGGACAAAGAGAATCTCAAGGCGGCCGTCGGCGGTGAAAGCTACGAATTCACCGAGATGTACCCCAGTTTCATAGAGCAGGCGAAAAAGGAAAACAACCAGGACGCCGCCGGCAGCTTCGACCTTGCCAATAAGGTCGAGCAAATTCATCACAAGCTTTTCCAGTCCGCCCTCAAAGACCTGGAGTCGGGCAAAACGCCCAAGGAGACAACCTATTACGTCTGCCAGGTCTGCGGCAACACGGTGGAGGGCGAGGCACCGGAAATCTGTCCCATCTGCGGTGCCCCGCGCAGCAAGTTCAAGAAAATAGACTAGAGATATAAATAAAAGCATTTTTAAGAGGGGGTGAATGCCCCCTCTTTCTTTTTTTGTTTTCCAGTTAATAGTGATATATAGTTAAGTATTATGGCATTAACGCTATCACAGAAAATAGCGATAGGTGAAGAAGTACGTACTTCTATAAAACTTATTGAAGTAGGATTAAGCCAACTTCAGGAAATCAATGGAGCTAATGACTTCTATCACTTACCTGTACTTAGTCTTGCTAATGGATTTGAACGTTTAATGAAGACCATCATATGTTTCCATGCCCTTTGTATAAACGGTAATTTTCCTAATAAAACTCCATGGCCTCGCGGCAATAAAGGACATGACTTGGTATATCTTTTAAATAAAGTAACAAGAGAGTGTTTTAGTAAAGAATATCTAAAACTCCCGTGTGCTAAAACAGATATTGAGTATTTATGTGATGATTTTTTGTTTAGGAAGATCATCAGGATATTGTCAGAATTTGGACAAAGAAATCGTTATTATTATTTAGATATTGTGTTGAATAAACAAAAGAGTACTTCATCTATGGAACAGCAGTGGAAACAGTTAGAATTTGATATTTTAGGAAAAAACAAAGACTGGCAACGAAAAATTAAAGAAGATGATATAGATAAATATTATCAAGAAATTAATAGAGAAATTGTAATATTGCTTGAAAAGTTTGCGCGGGCATTAACGCGCTTATTTACGATAGGTGGCTTAGGAGATGAAGCCAAACGTTATACTGGATACATTTTGCCGTTTTTGCGCTTACGTGATGACCAATTAGGTAAATAGACCTATAAAACATAACACAATCGTGTTAATGAAAAAGCCTAAAAGTGCTCAATTGTCCTCAACTGTCATTGACAAATAGCGCCGTACGTTATAAACTCTTGCCGCAGTATTGAGGGAGGTGAGAACGGTGAAAAAATTCTCTCACGCCTGGCTGGCCTTCATGGCGATAAAAAGACTGGATGACAAAAAGCACGAATTAAGTGAAAAAGACCAGAAGCATGCCGAAAGCCTGATTCGGTGGTTCATGAACCACAAGGACCGTGTCACGCAGGGGGCATGGTTCCCGGATTCATTAATAAAAGACATGGCCGATAAGCACGTCCTCAAGTTCGTTCCGGCTGATGTCGCCCCGCCGGATACCATATCCATCCCCGTGTCTAAAAGAAAAAAATTACCCTCGGATTATCTTATCTATAAATATGGCAAAGACTCCCCGGTCGTAGGGCAGGCTTTTAACGTGGCCGACCCTAACGATAACCTGCCGGACCGCTGTGAAGCCTTAGCCCAGGGGGTAATCGACCTGTTGAAGGTGCAGGAGTATGAAGACAAGGGTTCGCCGGTATCGCCCACGGATAACCAGGTGGCTTTGTGGCTCTTCATGTTGAGCCACTACATCGCCGATGCGCACGTACCCGTCCACTGCGACAGTCGCCAGTTTTCGTCGGGTAAAAACATCCACGGTAAGCTGGAAGCCACCTGGGACAGGGAAATCAAAAAATACTATCGCATTAATAAACAAAAGACACGTTTTCTGTATAATATTGCCGGCTACCCGGCAACATCCAAAGATTTAACTACCGATAAGGCATATCAAAAGTCGTTCCTGAAAGCCGTCACCGATGAGCTGGATGCCAGAAAATACGGTCATTCCTTCGGGTCCGGTAATAAAAACACCTGGGACTTCATGAACGCCATCTGCCACAATTCCTACCTGATATCTTATCGCTTCTTCCCGCCGGGTTACGGTCCCGATAACGTGACCACTCAAAACTGGAAAACCCTCGCCCCGGATTTCTCTCTGCATCAGGTAAGTACTGCTGTCATCGCCGACGCTATCGACTCCATTTCGCGCGTGTGGTTCCGCGTCTGGCGCCGCTTTGAAAAATGGGAGAAAAAGAAGAAGCAAAGATAGTCTCTTGAGAAACGAAAAAACCTCGGGCGGCTGAAGTCGGGTTGAACATGCTTTGCCGTTAAGACTATAATTTGACTGTCGATGAGTTCTCAAGCCAAGCCAAAGGTACTGGTATCGCGGGCGGAGCTTAGTTCAACGGTAGATAAGCTGGCCGCTGCTATCACCCGCGATTATCGTGATAAAAACCCCCTCCTGCTCGGCATCCTCAAGGGGGTTTTCGTGTTTATGGCCGACCTTGTCCGCCGGCTTGATTTCCCCCTGGAGGTTGAGTTCGTGCGCGTGTCCAGCTACGGCAGCGGGCGGGAGACCTCCGGCAAGGTGAAAATGGTACAGGGGCTGGAGCTGGATATTAAAGGCAGACATGTGCTGGTCGTTGAGGACATCATCGACACCGGCGGCACGCTGGCTTTTTTCCTCGACTACCTGAAAAAGAAAAAACCGGCGTCTTTAAAACTCTGCACTTTAACAGATAAGCCCTCCCGGCGCCGCGTGCCGGTGAAAATCGACTACCTCGGGCTTGAAGTGCCGGATAAATTCCTGGTGGGCTATGGGCTGGACTGCGACGAGAAGTACCGCAACCTGCCCGATATCTG
>DAOULS010000004.1:0-8303 GCA_034418415.1 Dehalococcoidales bacterium
ACCGCGACTGCGGCTGGGAGCTGATTTACAATCGACTCAAGGAGCGGGGCCTGCTGGACCGCCTGAATGAAATGATGAAGCCCCTCGACCACAGGAAACTCATGCCCCGCCCGGAGATGATGTCCACACCGCGCTACGGGCTGGAGAATCCGCCCAAGGCGGAAACCCCGGCGGAGGAGGTGAAAGCATAATGAGCCTTCAATCCAAGCTGGAATCGGGTAAATTCGCCGTCTCCTGCGAGTTCGGGCCTCTCAAGGGCACCGATATAACCGAGATAAAAGAAAATATGGAAGTCCTCAAGGGTAAAGTGGATGCTGCTAACGTCACTGATATGCAGAGTTCTATCATGAGACTGGGTTCGCTGGTGACCTCCGCGCTGTGCGTGCAGGGAGGCCTGGAGCCGATTTATCAGATGACCTGCCGCGACCGCAACCGCATCGCTTTGCAGTCCGACCTCCTCGGGGCATGGGTGCTGGGCATTAAAAACGTCCTGGCTCTGACCGGCGACCTGCCGGATTTAGGCGACCATCCGCAGGCCAAGGGTGTCTTCGACCTCGATTCGGTGACGCTTCTCCAAGCCATCACGAAGCTCAACGAGGGATTCGACCTTGCCGGTAACGAACTCAAAGGCAAGCCCGCTTTCTTCGCCGGCGCCGTGGTCAAGGTGGAGTCCAACACCGAAGCCGCCGCCGAGCTGCAGATTGCTAAGATGCAAAAGAAAATTGCCGCCGGCGCCAAGTTCATCCAGACCCAGGCTGTCTATGACCCCAAAACATTTGAAAAATTCATGCAGCGGGTCGACAAATTCAAGGTCAAGGTGCCGGTCATGGCGGGCATTATTCCCCTGAAAAGCCCCGGTAACGCCAGGTTTATGAACGCCAATGTCGCCGGTATCCGCGTTCCGGATGCGCTTATCGAGAAAATGGACGCCGTCGCCAAGGAAGACCGCGCCAAGACGGGAATCCAGATTGCCGCCGACCTTATCAAACAGGTGAAGCCCATGTGCCAGGGCGTGCATATCATGGCTATCGGCTGGGAAAAGAGAGTGCCGGAAATCATGGCGGCAGCGGGACTTTAAAACTTTTTAAGTTATAAAACTAAATCCCCGACTCATCAAAAAGTCGGGGATTTTTTCTTGTTTCCTGGCTACTTATTACTTATTCAATCAGGTTCATATCCCGGAAAATGCTTTCAACCAGCCTTGAATTGCTGACGGTAAAGCCGATTACGAAGCTTTTGTTTTTCAGTTTGGCGAAGAAGATGCGTTCCCGCAGCGGCCGCAGAAAGTCCATGGGAAACCAGTGGTTAAAGCCCCCGCTGCCCCAGAGTCGCCACTTGCCGTTGGTGAGGGTCGGTTCGTGGCTGGCTATTTTTTCAATATCGCTGACGGGCACCTTTTTGCTGATGCCGATGAAGTAATAATGACGGAATATTATCCTATCGAGGTAAATGGCTATCAGTCCGTCCGAATATAGTTTTTCCGTGTACATTTTTATCTTTCCGCAGGCGCACGGCCTTTTCAGGTTGTTATCAGCCGCCGGGAGGGCATGCCTCCGATTTTACGAGGTCGGTCCTTTCTATATCTGCGCTGCCGCATTTGGGGCACTTACGGTTTTTCTCCTCGGAGGGGCCCTTAGGCGCCGGCATGACAAACACGTTCCGGCACTGTTTGCACTTGTATTGCCAGTCCGGCGGCCCGTAAGTACAGGCTTCACACTTTTCTTTACCCGGTTTTTCCGTTTCTTTTTTGCCCATCTCCTAGCGCTCGTTGCCGAACGGGTGTATGTCCGCGAAAATCATCGGCTTCTCTAATTTAATTATACCACCCGGCCAGTGGGGTATGAACGGAGGCGTCAGCACCGCCGTGCTTTTATTGAATCTATGCCTTTCCTGTTCTTTCCCCATGCATATCTCAAACTCGGCTCCGAGGTCGGTCAGGTCATCGGTATTTGTGCCCAGCAGACACATTATCTGGGTGGTGGGGTGAGTGTGGGGCTTGTCCGGCTCCGGGCCGATGCGGTAAGGCGCCCGCTTCATGCTCTCGTACAGCATCACGAAGTCGAACCCCGCCGCCTCCCTGGTCATTATAAAGGCGATTTGCCCCCCGCCGTCGTCGCGGTTGGTCGGCCCGTAATGCCAGGCACCCTTGCGTATGAAAGCCAGCGGCATCACGTATTTCTTGGTAGGCGAGCGCCACCCCGCGATAGGGCCGGGTTTCTTATTCTTGAGTGCCGGCTTTTCTTGATATTTAGGCGTCATCGATATCTCGTAGTAGAAGAAGCGCCTGTTCAGTATGTTCACCGTCGCCGGGAAGTGCGGCATGCCCGCGGGAATTGCCACGGCGGTCGTCGTCGTAATCATATGCGTTTCCAGTCCGTCCCCGAGGCAGAACTCGACCTCCGCCCCGAGGTCGCCGATATCGTCCATGTCCGACCCCGCAAAAAGCAGCACCTGGTCGAAGTCGTGTACGTGGGGAATGTAAGGCGCCCTGCCCATCCTGCCAGCCGTCCAGTAGCACCCGTACTTGATATGCACGTCGAACCCCGTCCATTTTTTATCCAGTTCCACCCCCTGCCTGAAGCCGCCCTCATCGTAGTCTTTTACCGGAATACTCTTGATTAAACGGTCGTATTTCATCGCTGCTTTCGGCATGTTGCCTCCTTTACGGTTACCCGATTTTAACATATATCTTACGGAGTTTAAATCATTTTGCCTTTCTCCCCGCTGCACGCTATAGTTGATATGGAACGTCCTATGAAGACCAGCGACTTCGACTATACGCTGCCCGAGGGGTTTATCGCCCAGACGCCGGTGGAGCCGAGAGACCATTCCCGACTGCTCGTCCTGAACCGCCGGGACGGCTCCATCACGCACCGACACTTTCATGATATCTTGGATTATCTTCTTCCCGGCGACGTCATGGTCTTTAACGACAGTCGGGTCATCCCCGCCCGTATCAAGGGCAAGAGGGTAGGGAGCGGCGGGGTGGTGGAAATCCTTTTGCTGCGCCGTCTGGAGGAGAACCTCTGGGAGGCGCTGACTAAACCCGCCAAACGCCTTAATATCGGTGCCGAGGTAGAGATAAATACAAGCGATACTGCCTCTCCGCCCGTTATCGCCTGCATTACTGGTGTTGGCGAAGTCGGTATCAGGACCGTCCGATTCACCGATGAAAAATGCCTGCTGGCTGCCGGTAAAGTGCCTCTGCCTCCCTATATCCATACCGACTTACACGACCCGGAAAGGTATCAGACCGTTTATGCGAGGGTAGCGGGCAGCGCCGCCGCGCCGACGGCCGGTCTGCACTTCACCCCGGCACTGCTGGAAAAGATAGAGGATAAAGGCGTGCGCTGCCTTTTCGTCACGCTGCACGTGGGACTGGATACCTTCCGCCCCGTCACCGAGGACGACCCCCTGAAGCATAAAATCTACCGTGAATACGGCGTCATCGGTAGTGATGCCGCCGGAGAACTGGCACGCGCCCGCCGCGAGGGACGCCGCATTATCTGCGTCGGCACGACGACGGTCAGGCTTATCGAGCAGGCTGCGCTGAAAAATGATACTGGGGAAATACGGGCTTTTCAAGACTGGGTCGATCTTTTCATCCTGCCGGGGCACCGCTTCCGCATGGTGGACGCCATGATAACCAACTTCCACCTGCCCCGTTCGACGCTGCTCATGCTGGTGGCGGCTTTCGGGGGTAAAGCGCTGATTGATAAAGCGTATCGTGAAGCTATCGACCAGAAATACCGTTTCTACAGCTTCGGCGACGCGATGCTGATATTATGATGTTTATAAATCAGGCAGAGGTTGCCGGGCGCGACCTTTTTCCGCTAAAGTATTGCCAGACAGGAGGGTGACATGGACAAAACCGAACAGGTATATCGCGACCTGCAGAGATATCTCGACAGGATGCCGGGCGGCTTCCCGGAAGTCGAGTCCGGCCTTGATATCAAGCTTTTAAAGAGGTTCTTTACTCCGGAGGAGGCCGGCATCACCACACAGCTTTCCATGAAGCCGGAGCCTCTCCAACGCGTCTATGCACGCGTTAAGGACAGGGTAAAGTCTATCGACGAACTCCGCCAGATGCTCGACCGGATGATGCGTAAGGGCGTCATCCTCACCTGGGAAGACGGTTATGACGAGACGCATTACAGTAATGCGGAGTTCGCCATGGGTGGAATTTTTAATTTTCAGCTTAACAATCTCACCAAGGAACTGCTTAACGATTATCATCAATACCAGGCTGAAAGGCGTTCTCAAGCCAGTCCCGGTCCAAGCGGTCCCCTCCCCCTGCGTACCATCCCCGTCGAAAAAAGCATTCCCGTGCCGGAAAAGTACCATGTCAGCGATTATGACAGCGTCAGGAAACTGGTCGAAAACGCCAGGGGCAGGATTTCCGTGGCTAACTGCATCTGCCGTCTGACGTCGCAGATTCTGGGGGAAGGCTGTCAAAAGACCGACCTTATCGAGGCCTGTTTGATGATAGGGCCGGACCATGCCCGGCGTCACGTCGATATGGGTATCGGGCGGTATCTCACCAAGGAGGAAGCCTTTGAACTGCTCGATAAAGCCCAGCAGGACGGTCTCGTCCTGCAGCCGGAAAACTCCCGGGCTCCCGATACCATCTGTATCTGCTGCGGCGATTGCTGCGTTCTCCTGAAAATGCTCAACGACCACCCCCGTCCCGTGGAAATGTATATAACCAACTTCTACGCAGAGGTCGATGGGGAATTATGTAACGGATGCGGGGAATGTGTTTCAAAGTGCCAGCTTAATGCCATTACCGTGGATGATAAAGCCCGGGTGAACCTCGACCGCTGTATCGGGTGCGGCAACTGCGTTTCGCTCTGTCCCCAGGGCGCCGTGAAATTAATAAAGAAGGAGCCGGAAAAGGTACCCCCAAAGGACAAGGTTACAGTCAATATGAACAACCTGGCGCGCAAGGTCGGCTGGTGGAACATGCTTAAAGTCAGGACCAAGATGCTGCTGGGCATGAAGGTTTAAGTAATAAACCTGGTTTATGCCAGGTTTTCCATACCCAATGCTGTCAGGGTCTTTTTTGCAGGCAGACCGGTCTGCTCATCCCAGCCCCGCAGGGCATAATATTCTTTCAGCATAAACTTGTACTTCTCCCGGTCGAGCTTGTTACCGCTCATGTCCACAGGTTGTGCCCCCGGACCGGGCATAATCATTTTACGACCGTGCATACCTGCATTAAGCGGCTCGGTAAAGTTGTAGTCCGGCGGGTAGTCATCCTCGGGTACTTTGTGCCCCTCCCGAACCCGAATAAGCCTCTGTAAGTTAAAGATTCGTTCGGCATAAACGTTTAGTATAGAAGCTGGCTTTCCTGTGACCGCCTCAAAGATTTTGCCTTCCAGCTCCGGGTCGCCGACGCCGTCGGGAGTGCTAAAAGAATAGGTTATCGGCCAGACATAGTCGCACAGACCCAGGCTATCCCGCAGGTAGGTACGATTCTGGATGTTCCTGGCTGCCATCGCCTTCCCTTCGCAGGTTGTCTGGTCGGCGGCAGCCTCGCTCCCCCAGAAAAGACGGGCTATTTTAAGTAAGGTATCGGGAGTAACCGTCGATGCTTTCGGGTCGTTCTGGTATTCGGCCCATGCCATGTTGACATAGCCCATTTCATGGACGGTGATGGGGTGCATCCTTGTCTCGAAAGGGTACATCAGCGCGTGGGCGATGAAAGCCCGCGGCGGGATGTTATCGTGCAGACCGACCGGAGCGACATTGTATGGGAACAGTGCGGCGGCTTGCGGCGATACTTTAGCGCGGACACGCATCATGCCCTCGGCAAGGATATCCCCGAACCCTTCACGATGAGCTATCTTATAGAGTAGATTTTCCAGGAATTCCCGCGTGCCGATTTTAGATAAAGGCAACCCTGTTTCGGCCCCGGTAAGAGCGCCGGCCCGATGGCAGGCATAAAGCCAGTCCACCATGCTCTGAAGTTCAAAGGTATCGATGGAATAATCGTTGGCGAGTGTTGGAGAGTCAAATAAGGTCTTAAGAGGTTCATCTTCATAACCATAAAGCCACGGCAGGTAATATTCCATCGACTGGCACCCCCTTAACCCCTCCAGTGCCGGGTCTTTGCCGTAGCGGTAGACGTATTTGGAGCACTTCAGCCCGCATTGATAGCAGTGCCTCAAGCCTGTCGTCTCCAGGATATGCCCGTGATTGGAGATGCCGATGCGGGGTACTATCGCCAGGCTGACGGTGTTCTTGATTTTTAGTGTATATTTGTTCAGTTCTTTAAGTTTCGTCGGTTCGGCGATATTGACGCTGCCGGTGCCTCTGACGACGATTGCCTTGAGGTTCTTGGAAGCCATGACCGCTCCGAAACCTGCGGTGACCGCAGCCTCCTGTGACCCGAAAATGGTAGCCGACCTTACCAAGTTTTCCCCGGCGATGCCCGTAGTGGCGAAGCAAGACCTGTCGTTGTGGGTTTTAGTGAGCATGTCCCCGACCTCGTAAGCCCCTTTGCCCCACAACATTGATGCGTTAAGCAGTTCTACTCTGTCATTTTCTACTAAAAGATAAACGGGTTTTGGCGCTTTTCCATCGAAAATGATGCCGTCCCAACCGGCTTTCTTAAGCTGGGGCGGGAAGTGCCCGCCCATGCTGCCGTAGCAGTAGCCCTCCGGGCAGGTCATCGGCGACTTAGCGACAACGCACAGTCTGGCTGCCCCCTGCGCCCCGGTCGCCAGGATGGGGCCCGTCATGAAAATCAGTCGGTTTTCAGGGTCAAAGGCTTTAACATCGGGCGTTACCTTGTCCCAGTAAAGTTTGGAGGCAATGCCCCTCCCCCCTAGATATTTTTCAGCGTAGGGCCTGGTTTCAATCTCGCTTATCTTTGAACTGCTTAAATCTATATGCAGAATTTTACCCATCCAGCCGTTCATGAATATATCTCCGTGGGGTTTGATTATAGTTTATCAGGGGATAGCCTGAATTGCCAGCTAGTGTCCCCCGTAAACGGGAATCCCCGCCAGCCGCAGCGCCTCGGCGATTTTACCTTCCAGTTCTTTAGCTTCGGCTCTGGAAAGCGGATTGAGGTGGTTGTATAGAGAAGGCAGCAGGCATTTGCAGTGCTTGAAGACGATGCGGGAGAACAGGGGGCCCTTTCTACTGCGCTTCCTCTCGGCGTGCTCTTGAAACCTTTCGGCCGGCGACTTGGAGGTCTCCCCGACATATAGTCCGTAGCCGGGTATTTTCCCTTTTAGCTCGTGCAGCAAGATGATATAAAGATTATGTTTCCCCTTTGTTTTGGGAACGAAGCCCCGGGTGACTTCGGCTGCTCGTTCCAGCCAGTCGATGGGCTCTATGCCCAGCTTCTTAGCGTACTCGTTTACATTCAAGTATGCCGTCAGCGCGTCCTCCCGGTGCTTGGGCGACAGCGCCGCCAGGCAGTAGCTTAATGTCTCGATATCGCCTTCACCGGCGGCTTTACAGGCTCGTTCTACGACGTCCCGGGTTTGCCACGAGGAGAAGGAGGGGTATGTTAAAGTTCCTGAATCATCCAATTTTTTCAGTCCTTTACCGTCGTCCCCGGCATCTTGCCGTCCACCAGCGGCACCACGCATATTATCGTCAGCATGTCTTTACCCGTGTTAAAGACCCCGTGCCGCTCGCCCGGCAGCACCATTACCGCGTCGCCTTCTTTCAGAGGTCTTTCCGTGCTGCCGCTCTTAAGTATGCCCCGCCCCTTCACCACGAACATTTCGTGCTCCCAGGGGTGGGTATGGTGGGGAGTATTGCCGCCCGGTTCGATTTCAAAGACGCGCATGACGAAGGTCGGCGCCTTTTCCGCCGTCCCCGCCACGATGTGCATCTTGACCCCCGGCGCCGCCTTGATTCCCTCGACGTCACGGTAGTTTTGTACTTTCATGGCTGCTCCTTAAACATCAGTTACGACCAATTATCAGGTTACATCTTACGCATTGTCAAGAAATTGACCGCTATTTAAACGTCTGTTATTCTTTAATCAGCTATGTTCGATTGGGATGCGGTCATCATCGGCGGGGGGCCGGCGGGGCTTACGGCCGGACTTTACCTGTGCCGGGCCAAGCGCCGTACGCTGCTTTTGGATAAGGACGCCCCCGGCGGCTATATCCGCAACGTAGAACTGATTGAGAACTACCCCGGCTTTGCGGAGGGCGTTGCCGGAGCGAAACTGGCGGCGCAGATGGTTGACCAGGCGAAGAAATACGGACTTGAAGTAGATAACGTCGAGGTCACCGGCATCGAGGTCTTTTCCGGCACGCGTTATGTCGGCTGCGCTG
>DAOULS010000005.1:0-33260 GCA_034418415.1 Dehalococcoidales bacterium
CACATGCCAGATACGCACGTGCGCCAAAGAAAAAGGCTTGAAAAACTGCGGGTATTGTCTAGACTACCCATGTGCCCAACTGGAGTTCGTTATTAAGCACTATCCGGTCGCCAGAGAGAGATTAGACGCCATTAAGAAGGGGAAAAAGTAACTAAAAAGCAGGACGTTTAAGAGGGGCGCAGCCCCTCTTCCCTAAAACCTCCCCCTCTCCGCGGTCGGAGAGGGGGACACAGGGGGTGAGGTTAATAAAATGGAAACAGAAGAAAAAGAAGCAATGTGGGAAAAACTTAAGCAGCATGAGAAAGTTATCAAGAAACTTACGGCAAGTGATCTTAAGATAGCAATAAATGCCGCTAATCTTGGATTGACAACTACTTATAATATATGGATTACTACATTCGAAGTCTGGAATCCACACGAATGTGATGCTTTCGTCAATTATATGAAGCCAAAATTTGAAGCTGTTAGAAAAACTATCAGTGCTAGTAAAAGTATAAATAATGTATTTAAAGAAGCTGTTGATTTCTACAACGACTGTCTTGAATATTTTAAAACACATCAAAAGGATAGTTAATGCCGGATATTCGTAAAGTCCGCCGTCGCATCAGGGGCGTCCAGAACATCGCCAAGATTACCCGCGCCATGGAGATGATTGCCGCCTCCAAGATGAAAAAGGCGCAGGAGCGTGGTCTGGCCGGCCGACCCTATGCCGAGAAAATCGAGCAGGTCATCGCCGACCTCTCGGCGCTGCCGGAGACCACCATGCAGCACCCCCTCCTCCAGCGCCGTCCCATCGAGAAGGTAGCCGTGGTGCACATCACCCCCGACCGCGGCCAGTGCGGCGGCCTCAACGCCAACCTCAACCGCCAGCTGGCTAATTTTATACTTCAGCATGATACCGGCGTCGAGGTTATCGCCGTCGGACGTAAAGGACGGGACGCCGCCGTGCGCTTCGCCTGTGATATGTCCGCCGAGTTCACCGGCTTGAGCGACCAGCCCTCCTTTCTGGATACCCTCCCCATCTCCGACATCGTCATCGAGGAATACACCAAAGCTACCATCGATGTAGTCTATATCTCTTACGCCAGTTTCGTCTCCACCCTGGTGCAGAAGCCCGTCATGAAGCAGCTTTTACCCGTCCAGCCGGCGGAAATTCCCGGCGGCCAGAACGTGGACTATATTTATGAACCGGGCGCGGAGGCGGTGCTTGGCGGTTTGCTGCCCCGCTTCGTGGAAATGGAAATCTATCACGCCATCCTGGAGTCGATTGCCAGCGAGCAGTCGGCGCGCATGGTGGCGATGCGTAATGCCACCGATAGCGCCAACGAGCTTATCGGTGATTTGACCCTGCTTTATAACAAAGCTAGGCAGGAGTCCATCACCCGCGAGCTGCTGGATATCACCGGCGGCGTGGTGGCTCTGGAATAAAGCATTATCCCGTCATTCCCGCGAAGGCGGGAATCCAGGCGGTGGGGTGGAGAAAAAGAATAATCAAGTACAGTATAGTGAGGTCATTATGGCTAAAGGAAAAGTAGTTCAGGTAATCGGTACGGTAGTGGATATTGAGTTCCCCCCCGATGAACTCCCCGCCCTCTATAACTCCATTGAAATCCAGTCCGGCGAAAACAAACTCGTGCTGGAGGTTCAGGACCATCTCGGCAATAACTGGGTCAGGTGCCTGTCGCTCTCGCCTACGGACGGACTTGAACGCGGCGCTGAAGCCGTCGATACCGGTGCGGCGCTTAGGGTGCCGGTCGGCAAGGCGACTCTCGGCCGTTTGTTCGACGTCATGGGCACGCCTCTGGACAATCTCGGCGAGGTCAAGGCCGACGATAACTGGCCCATTCACCGTCCGTCCCCCGCCTTCGAGGAGCAGGAGACCTCCACCCAGGTGCTGGAAACGGGGCTTAAGGTCATCGACCTTATCGTGCCGTTCACCCGCGGCGGTAAAATCGGCGCTTACGGCGGCGCCGGCGTCGGCAAGACCATCATCATCCAGGAGCTTATCCGCAACATCGCTACCGTTCACGGCGGCTTCTCCGTCTTCACCGGCATCGGCGAGCGCTCCCGCGAGGGCAACGACCTCTGGCGTGAGATGAAGGAGTCCGGCGTTATCGATAAGACCGTTATGGTCTTCGGCCAGATGAACGAGCCGCCCGGCGTGCGTTTGCGCGTTGGACTTACCGGCCTCACCATGGCGGAGTATTTCCGCGACGTCGGCGGGCAGGACGTACTGCTCTTTATCGATAATATCTACCGCTATACCCTGGCCGGCATGGAGGTCTCGGCTCTGCTGGGGCGCATGCCCTCGGCAGTGGGCTACCAGCCCACGCTGGCTACGGAGATGGGCGAGCTTCAGGAGCGCATCACCTCCACCAAGAAGGGCTCGATTACCTCTTTCCAGGCTATTTACGTGCCGGCTGACGACTACACCGACCCCGGTGTGGCGACGACCTTCGGCCATCTGGATGCTGTCGTCGCTCTGGACAGGGGCATTGCCGAGCAGGGCTTATACCCCGCCGTCGACCCCCTTACCTCCACGTCACGCATTCTTGACCCCAATATCGTCGGCGAGGAGCATTACCGCGTCGCTCGCGAGGTGCAGCGCGTCCTCCAGCGCTATAAGGACCTGCAGGATATCATCGCCATTCTCGGCATCGAGGAATTGAGCGAGGAGGACAAGCAGGCGGTCTCCCGCGCCCGCCGCATCCAGCGCTTCCTTTCCCAGCCGATGTTCGTCAGCGAGGTCTTTACCGGCCGACCCGGCAAGTATGTCAAGGTCGAGGACACCGTCCGCGGCTTCAAGGAAATTTTGGAAGGCAATTACGACGACCTGCCGGAGCAGGCTTTCTATATGGTCGGTGGCATTGAAGAGGTGGCGGAGGCCGCCAAGTCTTTAGGAGCGGAGTCTAATGCCTAGCTTTAAGATTGACATCGTTACCGCCGAGCGTATCGTTTACTCGGAGGAAGTGGACGGCGTAGTCGCCCCCGGTGTTGAGGGCCAGCTGGGCGTACTGCCCCACCACGCCCCCCTGATGACCATCCTCCAGGCCGGCGAGCTGGTGGTGCGTAAGGGTGGGGAGGAGGAAACGATGGCTATTTCCGGCGGCTTCCTGGAGGTGCGACCCGACCATGTGATTGTGCTGGCCGACCAGGCCGAGCGCGCCGAGGAAATCGATGCCGCCCGCGCCGAGGCCGCCCGCAAGCGCGCCGAGGAACGGCTCAAGGACAGGAAGGCCGACGGACTTGATGCCACCAGGGCAGAGGCGGCTTTGCGCCGCGCCATCGTCCGACTCTCCGTGGCGGACAAGCTCAAGCGCCGCCGCAAGCTGTAATTTAACCTGTCATTGCGAGGAGCGGAGCGACGTGGCAATCTCTATCTCTGCCTGCTCAAATTCAACGTCATTCCCGTGAAACTTGTCCCGTACTTGATACGGGAACTGGAATCCAGCTATTTATACCCCATCCCCCTTTATCCCCCTTCCCGCCGGGAAGGGGGAAATAAAAAAAGAGGGGCTTCGCCCCTCTTAGACACCCTGTTTAATTTGTTTTCTCCCTTTCGTAAAGGGAGATTAAGAGGGTTTTTATACCTCCCCCTCTCTGCCAGCGGAGAGGGGGAACTAAAGGGGGAAAGGTCTTGTACCCCACCCCTTCACCCCCCTAACAAGTATCCCACTTTGTAAAAGGGGGATTAAAGGAGATTTTTACATCCTTTTCATGACCCCCACTTTTTAAATAAAAAACGCAGGGAAAGCAGGGGAGAATACTATAATTAGTGTTTATCCTCGAAATACAGCAGACTGGATAACTGAAAACCTGTCCTTAACTCCAAAATCAGCGTAAAGGCGTTGAGTTAATGAGCCCTTTGGATAATTTGTTTTCTCTTGAATCATTATTAATTCTGTAACAGCAAGTAAAAATTCGACACTAAATTCTCCTACCTCGTCTAGTTCCTTGAATAATTCAGCATGTTCAAGCTGAAAAAACTGCAATTTTGGGGGGTAGTAGTTGATTGGTTGGATTTTACTAAAGATATTGAGGATATGGTTTTTAAGTTCAAGTGTTAGCTTATCGTTGAAAGCATGTTTTACGTACATCTCAACAATCAGATGTACATGTGTAGGAGTTCTGTCTCTTTTATTAGGTTCGCGAAATCTGACTCTAAAATCGTAAGGAGATTGGGGTTTTCTTCCCTTTTCCACAAAAATAGCTACACCGTTCTTTGTTGTATGAATTAAGATACCGTTTCCATGCCCATAACTACTCGTTCCAAACGGAAAAAGGGTTTGAAATATTAAAATAGATTTCAATAAAATCCTAATTAACCTGAACAATTCTTACTATCTCCAGCTCATGCTATCTTTAAATTTCGAGGTTTTTTCATCTTTTTCTGGTTTTCTAAAAACAAATAAATGTTCGTGGAAAGTCAAAAGGAAATCATGATTGAAGCTTTTATTCCATCTACCACGCATTGTTTGTGTATGCCATTGCTCTTTAATAATGTCTTCTCTTAGAATAAATCCTTGATTAAGGAATACGCCAAGTATCCTATAGGAAATCGGTACATAATGTTTATGTTTGTGTGTGTCACCTATTAGAATAGCACAATGTTTTCCTGGTTTTAGTACTCTGAAGCACTCTTGTGCTACATCATTCATTTCTAAAACAAATTCATCGATACTATGAACTCTTGAAAGATCCCCGTTCTCTCGCTCTTTAGAATAAGGTATTATATTAGCATATGGTGGGTGGGTAGCAACAAGATCAATAGTATTGTCTTTTATCAGTTCAAGATTTCTCGCATCACCAAGATATAATTTTTGCGTAGTGGGTATTTGATTTTCGCTAACATAAGTAAAATCCAACCTGTTATACGCCACCATCAATGCGTTTATATTTACATCAACACCAATCCCATTTCTTCCTAAAAGTTTACATTCTATGAGTGTAGTGCCAGAACCTAACATCTGATCCAATACTGTATCGCTTGGATTAGAATAACGGAGAATTATGTTTCTGGGGATTTGAGGAGCCCAGTTTCCACGATAATTTCCCCTATGTGTCGCCCAATTTCCACGATGTTCAAAAGACCAAACAGTCGTTTTTTCCAAATTAAACTCTTTAGGTTCATAAAGCTTTATCTGACTTCCCGCAATAAGTCTTACTTTACTGCTATCTACCGTGATTTCCTTATAATCTTTTACGAAGTCTTTGTATTCTTGTTCGGTTATTTTTCTCATTTTGAACACCATTTCTTTGTCTAATACTATATCATATCTAAAGTCAACCTCACACCTCCATCAAATCAAACCCGCTTGCCTTGTCCGGTAGGCGCCGGGCTGGCGTCCCCGTTATCTCGTAAATTATCGCCTCCCCCACCAGCCACGTCTTCACCCCCGGCCGCAGGCACCCCGTCAGCACCTTGCCCCCTCGCCCCAGTGACGCGTGGATGTGCAGCACCGGCTTGCCCTCCTTGTCCGGCGCGATGATGCCCGCACCGACCACCTCGTGCGCCCCTTCCACCAGCATCAGAACGGGGTCGGGCGGCATTGCCTCGGTCTGACGCGGCCCGGAGACTATCTGCCCTCCCGCAACTCCCCCGATTAATACCACGTGGGCAACCTTGATGCCCTTCTCTCCCGCAAACCTCTCGATTACCTCCGGCACGACCTCCCCGTCCTCCAGCCGCAGGACAAATACTCTGCCAATCTTACCTTCCGACGCTTTCATTTTACCTCCTCTTTCTTCCCTTCCCCGAACGGGGCGTCTAAGAGGGGTGCAGACCCCTCTTCAAAATATACCCCTCTCCAAACAAAACAAGCTCTGTATTATTCTATCCCCTGTTTGGAGAGGGGGCAAGGGGGTAAGGTATATTCAAAACCGGGCATTAAAATAGTTCTACTACGACAAAATCCCCTTCACTTTCTTTCTTAACCCTTTTATAATTGGGAGAGACAAGGGGATTTTATACCGGCAACTAAAGAAAAAAACTAATAACTATACATAACGACTAAACATAACTCTAAAACGAATAAAAACAAATCAGCTACGGCTCAAAGCTAAGACAACAAAAAAATTTTTCTTAAAAACAAATAAAACAAATAGTTAGGTCTATCGTCCCCTACTTGCTCCCCAGGTACTGTAAAGCCAGTTTGACCTTGTCCTCCAGCTTCATCTTGGCGTCGTCGGGCAGGTTCGCCACCGCCTTCACCGCCTCGGTGGCGGAGTACCCCAGCGTCGTCAGCGCCGCCAGCACGTCCGCGTTCTCCTTCGTCTCCTCCGTCGGCGTCACCACCAGCCCCGCCCCTATCTTCTCCTTGAGCTCCAGGACGATGCGACTCGCCACCTTCTTGCCCACCCCCGGTATCATGTCCAGCATCTCCGTGCTGCCCGTCGCGATGGCCATCCGTATCTGGTCGGGCGTCAGCGCCGAGAGCATTGCCAGCGATAGCTTGGGACCCAGTCCCGATACTCCCAGCAGCACCTCGAAGAGCCACAGCTCCTCGGCGCTTGGGAAACCGTAAAGCGTGATGTTGTCCTCGCGCACGTGCGTGTGAGTGAAGACCTTGACCGCGTCTCCCGGCCTGCCGATGTTCGCCAGCGACGACGTGGGCATGTACACCTTGAAGCCCACCCCTCCCACGTCTATAATCGCCGCGTCGCTGTCGATGGACTCCACCCTGCCGGCCAGGCTGGCTATCATTATCGCCCTCCCTGTTGCGTCAGTAGTTCGTTCTGGTGTATCTCCTGCGCGTGGCAGATGGCTACCGCTAAAGCGTCGGCGGCGTCGTTCGGCTGGGGCGTTTCCTCCAGCCCGAGCAGTATGCGTATCATCTCCTGCACCTGTTCCTTGCTGCTGGCGCCGTAGTTGGTTACCCTCTGCTTGACCTGCGCCGGCGTATATTCGAAGGTCGGTACGCCCTTTTCCGCGGCGGCTAAGATGGCGATTGCCTGCGCCCGCCCGATTGCCAGCGCCGTCCTGACGTTCTTGGCGACGAACGGCTGCTCCACGGCGACGGCGTCGGGTTTATGGCGTTGGATTACCTTGAGGAGTTCATGGTAAAGGCGATTGAGTCGCTCGCCTATTTGAGTTCTTTCGGATACTTTAATCGCCCCGTAATCGACCGGACTAAGCTCATCGTCATCGCTTTCGACCACGCCGTAGCCCATTACTATCGTGCCCGGGTCGATTCCTAGTATCTTCATTTCATATTCACACGTTTTACGAGGCCTAGATGGCTTCCAGTACGGAATCGGGGATGTCGGCGTTGCTGTAAACGTTCTGCACGTCGTCGATTTCTTCCAGCTTTTCCAGCAGCTTGAATGCCTGCATGGCGGCTTTCTCATCGAGTTTGACCAGCGTCTTCGGCACCATCTGCAGTTCGCTGGACTCGATTTTTACCTTTTGCTGCTCCAGTGTGGCACGCACTTTTTCCAGCGCGTCCGGCTTGGTTGTTACTTCTACAAAGCCGCTTTCCACCTGTACATCTTCCGCCCCCGCGTCGATGGCGGTCAATGCCAGTTCGTCGGCATCAACATTCTCCGCGTTGATATTAATCACTCCCCGCGACTCGAAAATCCAGGAAACGCAGCCGCTTTCCCCCAGACTGCCCCCGTGGCGGGTAAACGTGCTCCTGACTTCCTGGATGGTGCGGTTGCGATTATCCGAAAGAGCGCTGACCAGTATTGCTATGCCGTTCGGTCCGTAGCCTTCGAGGGTTATCTCGTTCAGGCTCCCCCCCTCGAGGTCGCCGGTGCCTTTCTTAATCGCCCTGTCGATGTTGTCCATCGGCATATTGCTGTCGCGGGCCTTCTGGACGGCCAGACGCAGACGGAAATTAGTAGCCGGGTCGCCGCCGCCTTCTTTCGCCGCGACGATGATTTCCCTCGTCAGTTTGGTGAAAAGGTTCCCCCTTCTGACGTCGTCGGCGCCCTTCTGGTGCTTTATCTTAGACCATTTTGAATGTCCTGACATCGTCTTAGCCCTCCTTGACCGCGAATCCCCCTAGATGATAATTCTAGCATAAATTAACCAGGGGGCAAAGAGCACGATACCATTCTTCCGATGTTTTAAAGCGTCGCCGCAAATCAGCTCTAACCAGCATCAGACAGCTTTTGCTTCAGGGCTTCTCTCAATTCCCTGATTCGCCTCTGGAAAGGCTCGCCGCTGATGCTATCCGTGGACATTATTATCGCGTCCTCCCGGTTGTCCAGGTAGTAGCCGCGCCTGACGCCCATGTGCGTGAAGCCGTATTTTTGATAAAGACTCTGCGCCGCCAGGTTCGAGGCACGTACCTCCAGCGTCATGAAACTGGCTTCAAGCTTAAGGGCAAGGTCGATGGTGGCTATAACCAGCAACTCCCCGAACCCTTTGCCCCGGTATTGCTGACGCACGGCGATATTGGTCAGGTGGGCTTCATCGGCTATCATCCAGATGCCGGAAAAACCGACGATATACTGGCGGGTCACGGGAGGTAAAGGCGTCTTTTCAGTTGTTTTCCGCTTTACCCAGGGCATCAGCAGGGATAATATATTGAAATTCCTTTTCGGTGCTTCCGCAGGAGCATCAATCGTCTTAGTATCGTCATAGAGGACGATATAATGAGCGGCCTTGTTCTGCAGTTCCTGTTTATAGTTAGCCGGCGGCCATTGCGAGGGAAAAGCCTCCCGGTCGATTTCCGTTACCTGGTCGATGTCCTCTTTTTCCATGCGTCGTATCGAATACGCCAATGTCAGTTCCCTCGCCATTGCCGATTTGTTGTGCCATTGTAGCACATTTCCAGAAAAAATGAATACAGGTGAGTTCAAGTATTCACACATTAATTACCGAACCTGTTGCCAATAGTCCCAGCCTATGCCTATAATCAAGGTATGCAGATAGTTAATCGCCATAGCTGGAATGTAACCCCCGCCAGGGCTATAGAAATCCAGAAGGAGCTTGCCGGCGAGGTATCCCGCACTGGCAATATCACCAATCCCCGTTTGATTGCCGGTGTTGATATATCAGTCGATAGATGGACTAAAACCGGTACCGGCGCGGTGGTCGTTTTGAGTTATCCCACCCTGGAAATCGCGGAGATAAAGGTCGTCACCGACCGCATAAATTTCCCCTATGTGCCCGGGTTGCTGTCTTTTCGGGAAATGCCATTCCTGCTTAAAGCATTTGAAAAAGTTGAGCATGTCCCTGACCTTGTTCTGGTGGACGGGCAGGGTCTCGCTCATCCGCGCCGCGTGGGACTGGCTTCCCACCTCGGACTCTGGCTGGGCCTGCCGACCATCGGCTGTGCCAAGTCGCGCCTTTGCGGCGAACATAAAATACCTCCGCTTGAAGCCGGTAGTTCGGTAGAGCTAGTCGATAACGGAGAGGTCATCGGTGCTGTCCTGCGCACGAGAACAGGTGTCAATCCGCTTTATATATCCATCGGCCATATGATTGATTTACCCTCGGCAGTGAACTGGGTTACGGTGTGTTGCCGCGGCTACCGCCTGCCGGAACCCACAAGACTGGCGCATCTGGCGGCGGGGGGCAATTTGAAATTGGAAAGATCGCCAGCAGGTGAGGCTGGCTATCAAGATAGGCTCTTTGCCTAGAACAGCGAGGAAATATGCCGGATTTAACAGAAAAGCTCAAGGATTTACAGAGCCGGGTCGCTATGGCCGTGGAGCATCTTTGAGATCGCCAAAACAGAAAAGCAAATCGTCAAACTGGAAGAGCGGTCCGCCCGACCTGATTTCTGGCAGGACCAGGCTAACGCCCAGGTCGTTATGCGCCAGCTGGCTGAAAAGAAAAAGACGGTGCAGCGGTGGCGGGGGCTGGAGAAAAAGCTGGCTGATATTAAAGAGTTGATAAAGATATCCGAAGAAGACACCGCCCTCCTCGATGAACTGGATAAAGAGCTGGATGAACTTGCCTCACAAATCGATGAGTTTGAATTTCAACTGGCCTTCAGCGGCGAATATGACGAACGCGACGCCATTTTAACTATACATGCCGGCGCCGGCGGCACCGAGTCACAGGACTGGGCGGAAATGTTGATGCGCATGTACCTGCGCTGGGCGGAACGCCGCGGCTTCGCAACGGAGATACTGGACACCTCGCCGGGTGATGAAGCCGGTATCAAAAGAGTGGTCATATCTTTCAAAGGAGAGTATGCTCTGGGCTATTTGAAGTCGGAACATGGCGTGCACCGCCTGGTGCGTCTTTCACCCTTTGACTCCGACCATGCCCGGCACACCTCTTTCGCTCTGGTGGAAGTCATGCCGGAGGCAGAAAGTGATGTTGAGGTCAATATCAAGCCGGAGGATATCAAGGTGGAGACCTTCCGCTCCAGCGGGCCCGGCGGCCAGCACATGCAGAAAACCAGCAGCGCTGTCAGGCTAACTCACCTGCCGTCGGGTATTATCGTTTCCTGTCAGAGCGAGCGTTCCCAGCACATGAATAAGGATTTCGCCTTTAAAATCTTGAGGTCCCGCCTGCTGGAGCTCGAGATTGAAAAGAGAGAGGCGGAAAAAGCCAGGATTAAGGGCAAGAGAATCGACGCCGGCTGGGGCAACCAGATCAGGAGTTACGTTCTCCATCCCTACCGTATGGTCAAGGACCACCGGACAGGATATGAAACCAGTAATGCCGAGGCCGTGCTCGACGGCGAACTGGACGATTTTATCAATGCCTATTTAAGGTATACTATGGGTGAGCAAGGCAAATGAAAAAGATTCTTTTACCTTTTCTAGCTATATTATTAGTGCTGCTGCCCCTGATACCGGACGCGGTTCGGGCTGATGACGGCATTACTGTTTTAGATAGCTCCGCACAGGTAAATTTCCCGACCGATATCACTTTCAGTATCACCGCGGCAAGCGACGTATCTATCACCGACATTCGCCTGCATTATTCAGTCGAGCGGGCGTCCTTTGCTCAAGTTACCGCCGAGGTCTATATCACCTTCACACCGGCAGAATCGGTAGATACGCAGTGGGTCTGGGACATGCGCCGGACCGGAGGTCTGCCCCCGGGTGCTGATATTGCCTACTGGTGGACGGTAACCGATGCCGCCGGTAGAAAAATCGAGACGGAACCCTCTCCGGTTCATATAGAAGACGAGCGTTACGACTGGAATACCCTGCAGCAGGGGCAGATAACAATTTACTGGTATGAAGGTGATGACTCTTTTGCTGAAGAGTTGATGGCTGCGGCGCAGGATGCACTGGTCCGTCTGGCGGATAACACCGGTGCTGAACTGGAAAACCCGGCTAAACTCTATATTTACGCTAATCAGGAGGACTTAATCGGTGCCATGGTCTATCCCCAGGAGTGGACGGGTGGGGTTGCTTTTTCCCAGTTCGGTATTATCGCTATCGGTATTGAGACAACCCAGTCCCAGCTGGAATGGGGCAAACGCACGATTGCCCACGAGCTGACGCATCTGGTGATACATCAATTGACCGAAAATCCTTATAATTACCTGCCAACCTGGCTCGATGAGGGCCTGGCGATGTCCTCTGAAGGAGAACTCGAACTAAGCTTTATCCTCGCTTTATCCTGGGCGGAAGCAAATAATTCCTATATTTCGGTGCGCAGCTTGTGCAGCCCTTTCTCCGCCTACGTTGAACAGACTGTGCTGGCTTATGCGGAAAGTTATAAAATCGTTGCTTATCTCATTAAGGAATACGGACGGGAAAAAATGTTAGAGCTTCTTAACGTTTTTAAACAGGGTAGCGGTTACGACGAGGCTCTGTTAAAGGTATATGGATTGGACATGGATGAATTGAACACTCTGTGGCTGTCTGAATGAGAAGTCGTTTCTGCAAGTCAGTCGGCACGTTTTTTATCGCTGGCGGGTTGGGGTCAGGGGTTTGACGTCTTCGGCTTTCAGCTTTGACTCTTTTTTCTCAAAGGGTGTATATTTCAAATCATTTTTCGTCCAGGTTGCCCCGCACTGGATACATTCTATATACACGCCGTAAACGTCACACTCTATAGAGAGGTCTCCCCCGCATCTTTTACAGGCTTTAGCTCGGACTAGACAAAGCATTTTTCTCCTCGAATCAGTAGCTTTTTCGGTTGCTGTGCTTTCCAAATTCATCTTTACTGATGATATTGTTGCCAGTATGTTTTTTAAATCCAGTAAACCCTGATTATGGAGATTGTGTACCATCAAATCAATTGGTGGTTTCCACTCACCCGCTGCCCTTATCGATAGTAATAGTGAAGCTGACCTTCTTGCCTTTTTATATATCAGGTGCTAGACTAGGGCAACATGAAAAAGTCGCCAACTGGCAAATTGAAAACGATGACGATTCATGATTTGCCCGTTACCGACAGGCCCCGTGAACGACTGCAAAGAGTTGGGGCGGAGGCTTTATCCGCCCAAGAACTGCTGGCGCTTATTCTTGGTAGGGGCATCTCCGGCGAATCGGTGATGGTCACCGCCCAGCGTTTGTTAAGTCGGTTCGATGGACTTAAGGGTGTTGCTGCAGCATCTCTTGAGGAGCTGGCGCAGGTGAGGGGCATCGGCGTTGCCAAAGCTGCCCAGATAAAGGCCGCCGTTGAGCTTGCCAACCGGGTAGATGGCTATGGAGAATCGACAGAAAAAATACCTTTAAAAACGCCTGAAGATATTGCCGGTCTCGTAAGGGCAAGACTGAAAGACAAGAAAAAAGAACACTTCCTGGCGGTACTGCTGGATACCAGGAACCAGCTTATCAGGATAGCGGAGATATCAATCGGCAGCCTTGATAGCAGTATCGTTCATCCCCGGGAGGTCTTTAAAGAGGCTATATCCGCCAGCGCCGCATCGGTAATCTTTGTCCACAACCATCCCTCCGGCGATACGGAGGCTTCCGAAGATGATATCGCTTTAACCAAAAGGCTGGCGGAGGCAGGTGAAATCGTCGGAATAGAGGTTCTCGACCATATAATAATCGGCGGAAAAGAGCATACCAGCCTTAAAAGACTGGGATTATTTTAACACGCCCTCCCCGCGATTTAAGTGACTCATTATTCGTGACAAGCGTTCTACTCGTGCCGTTCTCTCATCACCGGTTTAGTCTTGTCTTCCGGCTTACGTACATACTCTGCTGTCAACGCGATATCCATGAAAACTATAGGCTTGCGGATTATCTTAAACTCCAGAGGTGTGTGCACCATACCGGCCGGAACATGCACAAAACATGTTTCTGTGATAACCAGTTTTTTCTGCTTGCCCTTGGGCCCCAGGTAAAGCCAGACCTCGGCGTCGAATTCATTCACTTTAGTAGCGTCGGCGTTCTGGAAAGCTAAAAACTGGTCGAAGTCGTGGGTATGAGGGTCGTTAATCATCAGGAAAGGTTCGGTCACGCAGAACCAGTCCATGCGGTATCCGGAATTCCATTCATGACCCCAGATATGGAAAGACTTTGCAGTCAACTCGGGGTAAAGCTTGGTAAAATCTCGCACGGGTTTGCCTCGATAATATTTAGCGTACTCTTTGGGAATCATTTCTTTCTCCTTATTTCAAGACATTCGTTTATGATTATAAGTTGAAGCCTCTAGCAATTTCAAATATGCTGAAAGCGCATCGTGCAGATAAAAGACGTATATGTTATATTGGATTTAGCTATATATTTAAAGTAAAGATGAAAAATATAACCGTTGTTCTTTTATCGTTTGCGTTGGCCGAATGTTTATTACTATCTGCCTGTACTTGCAATGATACTCATAGCACCACCCCCTCAACTTCTCCGACTACAGAAACACCGACTACCCCCGCTGTTGAAGGCGGCACTCTAAAGCTGTACAGCTCCGACCCCAACACCCTCGACCCCGCGCTTTCGGCCGATGCCAACTCTCATGAATACATCGTGCAGATATTCTCCGGACTGGTTAAGCTGGATGATAATCTGGAGCCGGCCCCGGATATCGCTGCAACCTGGGAAATAAGCCCCGATAATTTGACCTATACCTTTCATTTACGCGATGACGTGTTTTTCCAGGACGGACGTAAAGTGACCGCTGCCGACTTCAAATATTCCTGGGAGCGCGCCTGCCTTCCCTCAACTGGTTCTTCGACGGCCGGCACCTATCTCATCGATATAGTGGGTGTTGATGATGTTATCCAAGGCCTGTCTGAAGAAATCAGCGGCGTTGAGGTCATGAATGACGCTACTCTGAAAGTCACCATCGATGCCCCCAAGTCCTATTTCCTTGCCAAGTTGACTTATCCCACGGCGATGGTGGTTGATGAATTCAACGTCGAGGCGGGGAGTGACTGGTGGCGCCAGCCGAACGGCACCGGTCCGTTCAAACTCAAGGAGTGGCAGCAGGGCAGCTCGCTGGTACTGGAGAGGAACGACTCCTACTACGGAGATGTTGCTCATCTCGATTTTGTCGAATACCGGTTTTTAAGCGGCACACCCATGAACCTGTACGAGACTGGCGAGATAGATGTTGCCGGCGTCAGCGTGTACTATATCGACAGGATAACCGATACATCGGGTCCGTTCTACCAGGAACTGTACGAATCGCCCGAGTTGAGTTTCTACTATATAGGTTTCAATATCACGGAACCCCCGTTTGATGATGCTAATATCCGCAAGGCTTTCTCGATGGCGGTGGACAAAGACAAGATAATCAATCTGGTGTTACGCGACCTGGTACAGCGTGCCGATGGTATTCTACCACCCGGTATCCCAGGTTATAATGAAGACCTGGTCGGTCTTGAGTTCAATGTAGATGCAGCCAGGGCGCTGATAGCCGCTTCAAAGTACGGTGATGTAGCCAATCTTCCCCCGATTACCCTGACCACCTCCGGCTATGGGGCCACGGTATCAAAACTGCAGGAAGCTATTATTTACCAGTGGCAGGAAAACCTGGGTGTCGAGGTAAAGGTAAGGCAGCTGGAGCCGGAAAGGTATGTATATTACCTTAAAGAAGAAAAGGACAACCTGTTCGACACGGGGTGGATTGCCGATTACCCTCACCCGCAGGACTTCCTGGACTTGCTTTTTCACACCGGAGCGGAGAACAACTATGGGGAGTATTCCAATCCGGCGCTGGACGCTTTACTCAACCAAGCCGCGACCGAACTTGATGCGGAAACAAGCCTATCCATGTACCGACAGGCGGAACAGATGCTGGTGGATGATGCCGCCGTCCTGCCACTCTGGTTCGGGAGGAGCTATATACTTGTAAAGCCTTATGTTAAAGGCTACGAACCTAACGCTATGGGTTACGTAATGTTGAACCGGGTCTGGATTGAGGAGCATTAATTAAGTCTTTATCGACGGCATTTGAAAGGTATATTGAACGGAATCACATACCTCTTTATAGCCGATTTTCTTATAAATGGAATTGGAAGTAGGATTAGCAAGGTCGGTATAAAGCATGCAGAATTTTTTATCGGTCTGTAAGATATTCCGGCTTAACTCGGCCACACAGGATGTGGCATAGCCTCTACGCCTCAACTCCGGGGGTGTATAAACCCCGCCTACTGTCATTCCCTTCTCCGTCGGACGAGTCTTAAGCGCCATTGATACCGGCTTGCCGTCTTCCCATAAAAACACCCATCCGCGTTCGAGCACGGGAGTAATATCGGATTGCGGCATATTTCTTTCTACACCGCCGATATCAACATGAAAGGCATGGCCCCATTTCTCAACCAGTTCTTTATCCGCCATCGTCGCTACCCGGAACTTGCCCGATGATAAGGAAATATCGTTAACTTTATCGAGGCGGAAAATTCTCTGGGCCATGGTGTCCACGATTTTAACATCGTATTTCTCACACCAGAGCTGGGCAAAGATATCCGCCAGTTCTTTGTCACCGACCACACCGGGAATAACCTTGGACTTACCTGAAACAGCCCTTATCAGTGTTTCCGCAACCATCCGTAAGTCGCCGGAAAAATATGCCAGTAAGACCATATGCGGGGGAGTCCGCATAGCTACGGCGTTTATATCACCACCGTTTTCAACGGAACAAAACCAAGGAGCTTCCTTTCCATACCTATGCGGATTATGTTCCACTACTTTAGCCAGCCCCAGAACAAGCCCATACCTGGCTTCATCACGGGCAAGGTAATTACCGGCATGAGATAGAAATTCCTTTGCGTTGGGGTATTGTTTGATGTTCATCCTGTGTTCCTTAATATGTACATATTACCCGTTTTCCGTGCTGATGTGAAGAGGTTTTTTGACTTTTATTCACTGCCTGTCTGAAGTATAATGCGGGAGACAGTCTTAAAAATACTCTACAAACAGGAGGTACTTATGGCGACACTGGAAGATTTACAGAAGAGAATACAGCGACTGGAAGACATCAAGCAGATTGAGAAACTGCAGCGGATTTACGGCTATTACCGCGACTACGAGGAATGGGAAAAGGTGGTAGACCTTTTCAGCGATAATGCCGAGTCCGTGGAGGAATGCGACTACGGCGTCTACAAGGGCAAGGCGGGTGTCAGAAAGTATTATATCGACCTGCTCAAGGGAGGCAAGGACGCTAAGCCCAGGCCCGGCTACATGTCCATCGGCATGCAGATACAGGGGGGGGTTACGGTGGACCCGGACGGCAAGAACGCCAGGGGACGCTGGTACGGGTTTTTCGTAGAGGCACGACCGACCTTGAGTCTGCATGACGGAGAGTTAAGGCAGCTCTGGGCGCACGGCATCTACGAGAACGAGTACGTGAAAGAGAACGGCAAGTGGATGATTAAAAAACTGCACTTTTTCCTCAACTTCCGCACACCTTACGAGGACGGGTGGCTCAAGACGCCGGTGGTGGGGCACAGCGGGCCGAGCCCGGAAGTCAAGCCGGACGCCCCGCCAACCACCTGGCGACCCTACCCATTCGGGTATCATTTCCCGGTGCATTTCAAGCACCCCATTACAGGCAAATAACAGAAGGTTGTACATCATGGACCTGGAAGAACTGGAAAAAAGAATAACCCTGCAGGAAGACATACAGGCAATAGAAAACCTGCAAAAAATTTACGGCTATTACTTCGATAACGCCATGTACCAGGAAGTAATCGACCTTTTCTCCGAGAATACGGAGTCGGTGGAAATTACCGACCACGGCGTGTTCCGGGGCAAGGAGGCAGTGGTAAAGATGTACGGGGGCATGGTGGGCATGAAGCGGCCGGGCTGGATGTTCTTTGAGGTAATGCAATCGCAGGGCGTCATAGAAGTCGCTCCGGATGGGAAGACAGCTAAAGGGCGCTGGTACACGCCGTCTTTCGAATGCCGGCCCTTCGGTGGGACGAAGAAGCAGACGTGGCAATTCGGTGTTTATAACAACGAGTACATCAAAGAAAACGGTAAATGGTACTTTAAAAAGCTGCACTGGAACCTGACCTACTGGACGTCTTACGAGAGGGGCTTTTTGAAGGTGCCGAAATTATCCGATACGCCCTTCCCCAACTCCGACGCCCCGGCCACGGCGTACCATCCCTACCCATCCGGCTATCACGTCCCCTACCCCTTCAAGCACCCGGTCACCGGTGAATAATTAAGAGGTGAAGAATATGAAGCTAGAAGAATTAGAAAAACAGGTACAGCTCCAGGAGGACATCCAGGAGATAGAGCACCTGCAAAAAATATACGGCTACTATTTCGACAATAATATGTGGGCGGAAATCGTGGACCTGTTTTCCGACGACGCGGAGTCGGTAGAAATTGCCGACCACGGCGTACTCTATGGGAAAAAAGGCGTCGAACGCATATACCAGGACATTATCGGGGGGCGTGGGAGAGGACCGAGAGACCCCTGGGTGGCGTTCATCGTTATGCAGATAGGCGGGGTGGTGGACGTAGCACCGGACGGCAAGACGGCTAAAGGCAGATGGCAGACCTGGCTCTTCGAAGCCAAGCCCTACGGGGCCTACCCGCGGCAGGAGTACCTCCACGGCTTTTATGAGAACAAGTACGTTAAAGAGAACGGCAGGTGGAAATTCAGCAAGCTACACTGGAACAATACATTCTGCTCGCCGGTGGAAGACGGGTGGCTGAACCTGCCGCTAATGGGGTGGATGCCTCTACCCGACGTCGATGAGCCGCCTTCCGCTTTCCATCCCTACCCCTACCACCGCGGCAACGTACCTTACCACTACAAGCACCCGATTACCGGAAAATAACGATTCGTTTTGTAAAAAGTGCCTTTTTAAAAATTTTTTTCTTTGTAGCTAAAACTACGAAAAACGAACAATTTTAGCTTCGATTCGTTTCGTTAGTTTTTGATTATTTTTAACACTTCAGGCTCGATTCGTTTCGTTAAAATCATTCGTTTTTATATTCGTTTTATGTTAAGTTTATTAAGAACTAAACGTTTACCGACCGTTTTATATTAACTGTGGATGAGTTTGAGGGTCAAGGGAATTTTGTCACATTTTCTTGACTCGCCCCTCTTAGACACCCCATTTGAGAAAGGCAGAAAAAACTACTTATCCAGAGCAAACCTGATGTAAGCCGTTACGGCGACGGCGGCCGTCGCCACGCGTAAAACGGTATCCCCTAAAGAAACAGGGACAAAACCATTCTGTAATGCCAACTCCACCTCTTCAAAAGTAAAGTCACCCTCCGGACCGATGAGCACGAGTATGTTTTTTGGGCGGGATTTAGCGAGGACATCTTTAATTAGGCTTCGCTTGCCAGTAAGATGCAGTATCAGCTTCATGTCAAATTTCTGTGACTTGTTTATTACTTCTTTAACGTCCGTCACCGGCGAGATAACGGGTACGCTGCTCCGCTGGCACTGCTGGGCGGCGGATTGAGCGATTTTCTGCCAGCGCGAGAGTCGGGCTTCCCAGGCTGTAGTATCAAGTTTAACCACTACCCTGTCCGTAATCATGGGGACAATACGTTCTACTCCCAGCTGCGTCAGGTGGTCGATAATATCGTCCATGCGGCCAGCTTTGGGGATAGCGCAGGCAACGGTAAGTCTTATATCACTATTCTTCCGGGCTTTCAGGGGGGTCAGATTAAGCTCTACCCGCTTTTTACCGACGGAGGTAATGGTTGCCTTATATTCATGTCCGGAGCTATCGAAGACGATAATAGTATCTCCTGCCTTCAAGCGAAGCACATCGCGGATACGATGCAGCTGGGCGACGTCGGTAAGTACAGCTTTATCACCACTGATTTGCTCGATATAAAAACGGTGCATGGTTAAATTATTATACCCCGTTTTAAAACAAAACTGGTAAGAAACAGCCTTGAAACTTGTCGCTTGAAATACCCGATGCTATAATCCAGTCTGTAAAGGGGGACGCAATGAGTTTAAAAAAGGCGGATTATGCCATCTTCGAAAAATTCAAGTTCGAGCGCAAGCCCGTGGGCGTAAAGTTTTCCATAGGTAAGCCGGAGGGTATCAAGCAGACGGAAAAAACCCTGGCTCTATGCGAAATGCTGAAAGAAGCCCAGACCAGCGAGCCTTTCTATGTTACTAAGGAAAACGTGCAGTGCGGAGAGCAGGTGGTGGGCATAATGGACTATCCGCCCATGATGTACAGCGGACAGCTGGGACCGATATTTTCCATGTTTAAAAATCCCGGCGCCAACCGGAGGATTTACGACTACGTGCCGCACTTACCCCTGAATTCAGTAGAATATATAAGCCACGCATCTATCGATAAAATGACATTCGAGCCCGATTTACTTATTTTCACCGCCAATACGAGTCAGGCTGAAATTTTATTAAGAGCCAGCAGTTTTTCCGACGGCAAGATGTGGCACGCCAAAGGCTCCAGCTGTCTGGCCTGCGCCTGGATATACGCCCACCCCTACTTAAGCGGGGAGATGAACTATACCGTCAGTGGGCTGGGTTTCAGTATGAAAGCTCGAGGCGTCCTGCCCGAGGGGCTGATAATCATCACTTTCCCCTTCGATACCATTTCATCATTAGTAGAAAACCTTAAGGAAATGGAGTGGGAGCCCTACTGGTTCAAGCTGGGCAGGAAAGGCTTTGTTAAAGAAGTCACTAAAAGAACAACCGAGCTGGCTAACAAACTGGGGCAGTCATACGGCGGTCCGGGCGAATTTACGAAGAAGAAATAATAAAAAATTCTCCGTTTAGTCCCCGCTGCGGAAAGAATCCCAGGTTGTCAGGGCGGGCTTGGGAGTATAATCAGATTCACAAAGTCCTACGGCTTCAAATATCCCCAGTGAGGGGGCGTCTTCAGCGTTTCCCTGCTGCGTCAATACTTCTGCATAAGATTCCATATTAAAGTCAGCCAGGAGCAGGTAAATCCAGAAAGCCAGGCGTTCTCCGCCAAGCTGGGTATGGATAGCATTCAAGTAATCTACCTGTCCCTGGGTAGAGCCGGAGAAAGATAAAACGTCCTCGGAACTGTAACCACCTTCAGCTACAGCTACCGGTTTTGAGGTGCGGGTAAGCAGGGGCGAATAATAATCAGTCGGGATATCTTTACCGGACGTAAAAATGATAAAAGGATAAGATGAAATAGCCCATACATCGAGTTTCGGTTCAAATTGCTCCATTTGAAACCAATTGACCTCGTATGGCTCGCCTTGCGCCACGCTCGGTATTAAATTATTCATTTCTTCCCACTGGAAGGTAACAAAAATTCTAGTGTCCGGAGCCTCGGCTTTAACCAAATCATATACCTCACGATACAGGCTCAAGTAATACTCAAAATCATCAGGATGAGTATCATTATAGGTGTTAATTTCAGATGCCAAGCCAAGATAGTCCGGGTGATACATACGAACTATACTCATTGTGAAATTGGTAAAAGCGGCACGGATATCCGGATTACTAAAGCTCGCTTCCCAGTCAGCAGGAAGGTTATAAAATTCTCTACGGTTAAGTCCATTCAGCGGGTCGACAACGAAAATAACCTCAAGTCCATTCTCATGTGAGAGCGTATATTGATTGCCAATATCGATGATAGTTTTAGAGTCAGTCTGGACACCGTCTACAAATTCTTCCCAAGGGATATTTTGCTGGAGCAGAGCGACATCAGCATGTCTTCCCATAGCCTCATAAATATCAAAAATGCCTTGAGCGGTAGCCTCGGTTGGGGAGGGGAAAAAGCCGTAAACCGTAGGTCCTGAAGCATCAGGATAAACCGGAGATGTGGGGGCATCTTCCTGCGGGCAGGCGTTAAACATTAACAAATAAATAAGCAGTAAAGCAATTACAATCTTCTTCATTCGTTACCTTAAAAATTCAATAATGAAATTGAGTTCGATTATTCAAAGGCATACAGATTGCCGTCGTGGGAGCCGACATATACCGTGCCGTTGTCCACCGCCGGTGAGGACGTTACTTGACCCCCCGTAGCGTAATCCCAGAGCTTTTCGCCGGTCATCCTGTCCACGGCATAAAGATGCCCGTCCTCGCTGCCGACGTAGATAACCGAACCCGCCACGGCCGGCGAAGAGACCACGTCGCCTTCTGTGATAAATGTCCATTGAATTTCATGAGTCGTTAAATCAATAGAGACCAGACTCGTGGCGGTGCCCAGATAAGCATGGTCTCCCACTAGCGACGGTGAAGAAATCGACCTTGCCCTCCATCCCAGGGAAACACCCCAGATAAAACCGGAGGGTAACGGAGGACTTGGCGCCACACCGTACAAATGGAGGGTCTGCCAATAGACTCTCAATTTGTTTTCCAGCCACCAGTTCCTCGCCATAATATCAAAAGCTTCAAAATACCCTCCATTATCGGAAAAATAGGCAATGCCGTCTTTTACCGCGGGAGATGTATTGACGATAGATTTAGCATCATACTGGATACGCGCGCTGCCACTTTTTGCCTGGAAAGAATAAAAGTACCCGCCATCACAGCCAACCAGTACGATACCTCTGGAAACAGCCGGAGAGGAAATTACCTGACCCCAGGTGTCAGCCTGCCAGAGTTCCTCGCCGGTAGCCGCATCCACGGCGTAGACCGCAGCGTTGTCACTACCGAAGTAAACCACGCCGTCGGCCACGGCGGGAGACGACCTTACGGCATAGCGAGTAGTGAACGACCAAATTTCGCGGCCGGTTTTAGCATCCAGGGCATAAAGATGAGCGTCATTGGAACCACAATACACTATACCACCGACTACCGCCGGCGATGATTCCACCCAGCTATCCGTTTTAAATTCCCACAATTTCTCTCCCGTATCAGCGTCAAGAGCGTAAATATTGCCATCTCGGGAACCAAAATACACAACGCCATCAACAACAGCAGGAGACGAATGTATGGGACCTCCGGTGTTAAAGGTCCATTTCAGCGTTCCCTGGGGAAGGGTGGTATTATCACCGGCATTACCGGTATGGGTCAGGTCGCGGTGGAACATCGCCCATTCATCACCCTGTGGAGACGACTGCACGTCTTCAGATAATTTGACGATTAAATCAGTACACTGGAATAAACCAAGTAAGGTGAATATCAGGAAGAAAACCCCGAGGGCGCTGAAAATGATTATTAGCCGGCGTTTGACAAGGACTTTTCTTCTTTCTAAAAGTACATCACGTTGCTCAACCATTACTTAGTCCCACGAAAATAATATGCCGTATCATCGTGTTAAGTCAACCAAAACACTACCACGTGCAATGAAAACGAATACCTTGTGGTTTTATCAGCGAGAGACAGCAACATCATCAGCCAACGGTTTCGGCGGACGTATAAAAAACGTGGCAACGACAGCTATCGCCGCCATCGATACCGCGGTGATAAAAGCAACATCATAACTTGAATTGATATCAAATATCCAGCCGTAATATACCGGTGAGAATAAACTCATCGGAGCAAGGAAGGCTATCATCGTCCCGAGTATTGAGCCGAAAGCCTTCCTGCCAAAGTAGCGACCCAGTATCAGGACAACCAGAGGCGTCATCGCTCCCGAACTCAATCCATGGCATATCAGCAACACATAAACGGCGACCAGGCTGTGGCCCAACAGGTATGTACTGATACCGATTACCTGCAAGAGAAAAGCAACTACCAATAAAAACTGGAGGTTGCGCTTGGGAACGCGGTCGGCAATGATGCCGCCGAAAAATCTTGCCGGTATGGTAAAAAATATCATCAGCCCCATCATGCCGCTGGCCGCCGCATCGTCAATACCAATATCGGTTAAAAACGGGAAAACATGCAAATTAAAGCCACCGGCGATGAAGTTATGGACAGAGAAACCGATAATCATCAACCAGTAGGTGCTGGTCTTTAAAGCCTGTTTAAAGGAGTATTCCGTTTCCTGCAGGCTCGAGGCATAGCTAATACCTCTGGCTATCATTTCCTGCTCGTTTTTTTCTACATCCGATTCTAATTCCGCGCCGTCCGGCAGCTGACCGTAATACTCCGGACGCTGCGGCTTAATGAGAAGATAGGCAAGCGGAATACTTGCCAGCATGATGATACCCCAGACAAGGCAGCAAAAACGCCAATCCCTGATGTCATTAAGCCAGGTAACTACCTGAATGATGACGATGCCGAAAACACCGATGAGAGCGAACTTGATACCCTGGGCCAGTCCCCTCCGCTTGATAAACCAGTCGTTAATCATCTTGTCGCAGGCGACGGTCAGGCCGATATTCAGACCGAGTCCGATGAAAACCCCCCAGGCAACGTAATAGTGCCAGACCTGGGTGATAAAGTACATAGCAATCATGCCAGCGGCCGCGATAAAAATACCAATAACGACAATCCACCTGGGGCCGAACTTATCCGAGAGCCAGCCTACCAGCGGCGAGGTGATGCCACCTTCGAGCCGGCCAATGCCGGCCGACCAGGACGTTGTGGCGCGCTCAATATTAAATTCGCTGGCGATATCTTTGAAAAATACGGAGAGACCGTACATGTTGAAACCATGTCCCAGACCGGAGACGACGCCGATGAAGAGAACGGACCACCAACCGGTAAATAAGTGAAATTTAGATTTTCTCTTTTCAGGCAAAGGGGTTACCTCTTTTTAAGAGTGTAAAATCGGGTTCTTTCAGTGATAAGAGTATTTCAGGACTTGCCAAGCGCAGCAACGTCTAAATTATGTCCCCAAGGGCCGCGGGAGACATGCATCACGACGTAGGTACTCGTTCGGATAATATCAGGAATATTGGCGATGACATCCTTAACGAACTCATCAAACTCGTGGGGCGTATGAAACAGGAAAATACCGATAATATCGAAATTGCCGGTGCACCCGCAGAGGTAATAAACATTGGGGCATTCTATCAGCAACTGCTCCACCTTTTCCGCAGTACCTACCTTTACCTCAATACACATGACGCACATGAAATTCAAGCCCAAACGCTCGGGATTAGCGACGGCGCTTATCTTCATGGTATTACCTTTAACCAGGCTTTTTACCCTGTTGCGTACGGTCCCTTCCGAGACCTTAAGTTTCCGTCCGATTTCACGGAAACTCTGCCGTGCGTCTTCCTGTAGCTCTTTAATTATTTTCTGACCCAATTCGTCCAGCATATTACACCTCCAAAATAAGGCGGAGTAGCATAATTAATGTAATCATACGCAATTTTACAGAAAAATGCAAATAAAAAGATATTATGCGTAAAAAGGAAGACTAGATTGGGATATTCTTCTGGAATATGCGCACGCCCAATGATTGGATTTGTCTGCAGATGGACTAATCAGAGTTTTCAGATAAAAAATCGTCCACTCTTTCAATGAATTCCAGCGGGTGAGTTATATAGACCTGGCTGTGATTGGTGGAAGGCACCTCCCAGACCTCGTTGGCCGGATTAACAGAAGCTTCAAGAAGTCGATATGTCTCCTCGATAGTGGTAAACTCATCATATTCCTCATGGATGAAGAAGATTTTACAGCGGACGTCACCAACAACATCGATGGGATGGATAACTTCATATCCGTAGATAATACGGGCAAACAATACGCTTCCCGGCCAGAATATTTGCGCCAGGAATTGCGGTATCCCCACATCCTGTGCCTGGCGGACGACCATCGTCCGGACATCGATAAAGCAGCCGACCAGTATCAAGGCACCGACCTCATTGTGGCTGGCATAAATACAGGCGGAAGCCGCCCCGGAACAAAAACCCATGATGCAGATATCTTCCGTTCCGTAACCGCGACTGCGGAGATAGTCCACCGCGCCCCCGATATCCTCGTCGATATTGGAGAGAGCCTTACCCTGCCCTTCGGATTCGCCGCGGCCCCTTAAGTCAAATAACAGCACGTTATAGCCGGTATGAACCAGAATCCGCGTGATATCAAGCGTATCCGCATTTTCATCGATACGGTTTTGAAAACCACCGTGCACGATAATAATGACCTCACTCTTATCACTTGGCAGGAACCATCCCTTAAGGAGAACATTGTCACCGCGACTGTAAAAGGAGACATCTTCATAAGATAAGCCCAGTGAATCGCCGCTATAGGCGAGGGGAAGGCGGGGTAATAGCAAACCCTGCCAGGCGCCGTACACGGAAAGTCCGAGGTAGATGACAATTAACGCGCCAAGTACAATGGCGATGATTTTAAGCAGCTTTTTCTTGCTTCTACTCAAACCTAAACCCATCGTTATATTAATCAGGCTTTTTGGGCATCTGTCCGGGTGGAGGCGGCGGGAGTCCCTGTTTGGTCTGGAGGGGCTTACAGATAATTTCCGTGATATGCAGGTCAGGCAGGCGTGTCGAAGTGGATGCAACCGCCACGACCGCCGTGTCAGACCCGCGGCCCGTGCCAGTGACCGCAATTACCTGCTCGCCGATAGCCACGTGCCCGGCGTCAGCCGCCATAAGGAGAATCTCCACACAGACCTTCATCCCCTGGCAAAAGGTGCGGAGCAGATTCGCCATGGTCGTCGGCGTATTCATACCGTAAAAGCGTTCCGTATGAAACAGCATCGTCCCGAAGTGGACAATGTGCCCCTGCTTTTTCAGCTCCTCGATAAGTTCCGGCGGGAACTCCATGCCGGCGAAACCAAACTGGTGCGGGATTACAACAATTTTTATACCACTTTTAGCCCAGAGTTTAGCCGCCAGACGGGCGGTATCGCCGCGGGTGGAAGCAAGGACTATCTTCTTAACACCGCGCGCTTTAGCCCGCTCCAGGGCAAGCTTCAGAGTGGTCTCCGTGTTTTCAAGACCGGGCTTCTCAAAATAGACGATTTTTTCTTCCATGTATAGACTCCTTTATACTGGGGGTATTTATTTATTCTAATATTAGCATATTTACTAAAAAATATAGTCAACGTTGACAGTCGGAAAACAACTATACTATAATCACCATGAATCTAACGGAAAGGAAAATATCCAGTGCATTTGAGCATAAGCCGGATAAACACAATTATAATTGTCATATCAACCGGCATGTCACCAAGGGCTCAGTGCGCCTTTTACAGAATGTCATAGGTTAATTCCCTACCGGAAACACACTTGAGCCCAGGTGCCGACCCTGGGTTTTTTATTTTCAGAAACAAATAACTTAGAATTAAAAGGAATTTAAATATGCTTAACGTATCTAATATATCAAAATCATACAGCGCCCGGTTTCTTTTCAGCGGGATTACCTTTAACGTGGGCATGGGCGACCGCATCGCGGTAATCGGCGCCAACGGCTCTGGTAAGACCACACTGTTCGAGATAATCACCGGCAATATCACGCCGGATACCGGCAACGTGTCCATGCGCCGGGGGACGACCATCGGCTACCTGCGGCAGGACATCCAGAACACCTCGAAACACCGACTACTGGAGGAAGTAGTGCAGTCTTCGGACAACATCAACAGACTGGCACATAAAGTGCAGATGCTGCAAGAAGAACTCGCCGAGGAAAAGGACGAGGAAGAAGTCGAAACCCTAATGCGCGAGCTGGGCAACATCCAGCACGAATACGAGTCGTCCGGGGGTTATAACGCCGAGCACGAAGCGGAGATAATCCTCGCCGGACTGGGCTTTATCGAGTCCGACTTTCAGCGCAGACTGACCGAGTTCAGTGGAGGCTGGCTGACGCGCATCGAGCTGGCCAAGCTGCTTTTTCTCAATCCCGACCTGCTGATACTGGACGAGCCGACCAATCACCTCGACCTGGAGACGACGCGCTGGTTCGAGAACTATCTCAAGGGCTATCACGGTGCGGTGCTGGTGACATCCCACGACCGCGCTTTCCTGAACAACGCGGTGAAAAAGGTCATTGCCATCGAGCAGGAAGAGGTGATTTTCTTCCGCGGCGATTACGACGGCTATGTGACGGCGCGTCAGAAAGACCTTGAAATTAAGCAGGCCACCGCTAAACGGCAGGAGCAGAAGATACAAAAGGAAATGCGCTTCATCGAGCGGTTCCGCGCCAAGAACACCAAGGCGACGCAGGTGCAGAGTCGGATTAAGAAGCTGGAGAAAATCGAAAAAATAGTAGTGCCGCGGCAGACGAAAAGGATTAAGTTCTCCTTCCCGGAGCCGAAACGCAGCGGGCACGTGGTCATTACGCTGAAGAACATTGACAAATCTTATGATTCCAAGGCAGTTTACCGCGACCTTAACCTTGAGCTTAACCGGGGTGACCGAGCGGCATTGGTGGGGCCCAACGGCGCCGGTAAGACCACGCTGCTCAAGATGCTGGCAGGGGTGCTGCCGTTCGAAAAGGGAGAGCGCATACCGGGGCACAACGTAACGACTGCTTACTTTGCTCAATACTATATTGAATTACTTAATCCAACCAATAAAATCATAGATGAACTGCGGACGGTAGCTCCGGACGAACCCGACCAGATGCTGCGTGGGCTGCTAGGGGCATTTTTATTCAGTGGTGAGGACGTGATGAAAGAGGTAGCGGTGCTTTCGGGCGGGGAGAAGACGCGACTGGCCATCGCCAAGATGCTGACGCGGCCTGCCAATTTCCTGCTGCTGGACGAACCGACCAACCACCTTGACATACCGTCGCGAGAAATACTGACCGACGCCTTAGACGCTTACACCGGCACGATATGCTTTATCACCCACGACAGGACGCTGATACGGGAAATCGCCAACAAAATAATCGAGATAAGGGCAGGTAAGCTGCGGATTTTCATGGGGACTTACGACGATTACCTCGCCAGGCAGGAAGCCCACATTGATACGATCCCGGAGACTTTAAGAGCAGTAAGAGAGCAGGCTCGCTCCGGCGCTTCGGCAAGAACCCAGAAACAGCAGCGAAAAGCAATCGAGGGGAACTTGAGAAACGATTTCTACCGCAAGATGGCGCCGGTTAAAAAACGCATCGCGGAAATCGAAAATAAGGTGGCCGGACTCAATGCGCGTATCGCGGAAATAGAGGCGCTTTTTACCGACCCGGAGCACTATAAAGACGGCTATAAAGTGGCGCAAACCAACCGGGAACACATCAACGCCAAAGAGTCCATCAGGTCGCTGACCACAGAATGGGACGCGCTCAACGGGGAAGTCGAAAGAATGACGCAGGAATACGAGGAGGCCAGGGACAATCTGGAGGTTTAGATATGAAAGCAGAGATATTATACACTTTAGATAAACCATCATAAGGAGGTACAACCTTGATTAAATCAATAGTTGTCGCGCATCGTAAAGCCGGCTTTACCCACGAAGAGTTCAACAAATACTGGCTGGAAAAACATGCGCCTCTAGCGGCTGATTTGATTCCCGGCGTAAGAAGATACGTCCAGAACCATTATGTACCCGTGCCAGGCATGGAATATGAGGGCGATGGTATCGTGGAGATGTGGTATGACAACATTGCGGCATGGAGAAAATCTATGGAAGCCGTACGCAACTCAAAAGAGCTGGCACAAGATGGAGCGAAGTTCTGCGACCTCCGCAACGCCAGTGTCTGGATAGTAGAGGAGCATGTTATTAAATAACACCGTAGTAGAGCGAGGGCGGAAACTTCGTTAAAATACAGAAGAAAAAGCACAATTTGGTAAATAAATGCGAGAAACAGTGCAAAGAAGGCTTTTAGCTACCGCCGGGACGGTATGCGTAGGGGTGGGAATTGCCGGTATATTTTTTCCAATACTGCCCACTACCCCTTTTCTATTACTCGCGGCATACTGTTATATGCGCAGCTCGAGTCGATTATACCGGTGGTTGCTGAAAAACCGTTTTTTCGGGTCGTACATAAGGAACTACATCGAGGGCAGGGGGATGCCCTTACACCTGAAAATTATCACGATTGCCCTACTATGGTTGACTATCGGCCTGACTACGGCATTCGCTGTCGACTATACTGCAATAAGGATTGTATTGATAATAATAGCCGCCGCCGTTACCATACATATCGTCATGATAAAAGCAAAAAGTGAAACACCAAGGAGGTAAAAGATGCAGATAACCGGAATGCTGATATTTTTACTGGTATGGCTCTTAATCCTATGGGTGGGCTCTATCGCGCTGGAAACAACCGGCCTGGAGCGTTCAAAGGCCCGTTTTCAGGCCCTTTCAGCCTTAAGCGGGACCGGGTTTACTACCAGGGAGGCCGAATCAATAGTAAACCACCCCAAGCGGCGCAGGATAGCGTCCTGGCTGATATTCCTCGGCAGCGTGGGCATTATTGCCTTCATTCTCATTATGATTCTCTATTTACGTGCCGGGCTGGCGGCACCAAGTCTGGCACACATCATAATCATCATAGCATCCATCCTGGTCTTCTTATTGCTTATCTGGACAGGCATAATAAACAGATTAACAAGCGCCATCATCAAGCTGTTTCACAAAGCTCCAGCATATATTACTGAAGAAATCCTGCACCAGCTGGGCGATTATGGAATAGCCAGAATCAAGGTAGGCGAGACACAAGCGACCGCGGGACTAACGATAGGTAATACCAAATTCAAAGAAAGAAACATCGCGGTATTAGCCATTGAAAGAGGCGAGAAGGTATTATCTCAACCGGGAAACGAGGAGGCGGTGCTAGCGGGGGACTATCTGCTGTGTTACGGGAAAATATCAGAGCTTTCCGGTCTTAAATAATAATGTCAGAATGTAAAAGTTGTTGTTTCATATCCCAACGGCATTACGAATTGCTTGCAGATTCTCCACCGGTGTCTCCGGTGGGAAAGTGCAGCCCGGTCCGACCATCCATCCCCTGTTCCCCATAGCTACATATAATTCTTTGACCTGCGCGGCCAGCTGTTCTGGTGTAGCGGTAACAAGTGTGCGGTCGTGAGGCATGCCGCCGATTACCGCGCGGTCGCCCACCATCCTTTTGCCCTCCGCTAAAGACGAATTGCCAGCGCCCAAAACATCCCAGTTGAAGGCGTTAATGGGATAGTCTTTTAGTAATGCCAGCATGTTGTTGTTGCGACAGACATGCAGAACATGGAATTCAGCGGGAGGCAACGCCGAAAGGAGCTTAAGGTCAGAGGGCATGGCATACTTCCGGTATTCATCTTCCGTCAACATATCGGTAGTTGCCCAGCTGGTAGTAGCATAGAAAAGGCCGCTGGCGCCGCGCTCAAGGCAGGCTCTCGAGAAATTTATAAACGTTTCGGTAATTACTTCAAGCGCCTGATTTACCTCGGAAGTATGTTCACGCAGGTGACTTAAAAATACTCCTTCAGAGGACGTCAGGCGGGAGGCAATGGAAAGGGGCGTAAAAACGGTCATGATAAAGGGCACGTTGCCCTTCAGGCCGCGGGAAATCAGTTCCAGAGCCAGCAGGTGCTCCCCCAATACGCCTTTATTAACGTCCAGCACCTTAAGCTTCGACCAGTCGCTGGGGGTTTTTACGGGCACGGCAACGACACGAGGAGAGCTATCGCCGTCATACTTTATCCGCACTCCCCAGTCTTCAACATGGTAGTAGGCCCGGGGATTAACCTTCATAAAATCCCAGTTATATTGATTCTGGAAACCCAGCATGGCTTCCGCCAGCGTCGGCGCCGAGGTCTCCATCGAGTAAAAATGACGCCACATACTCACCGGCACGCGGTCGACCTTTTCACCCTTAAGAGCTGCTCTGACGCGCTCCCAGTGGGTCATTTTCTCCGTCATAGGCTCCTCCTTTTACTGCACCAGTCTTTATGCCATTAACCAAACAACGGCAGAGTTGATTATTGTCTTTACTATTTAAACATATCCGCGTTGAGTGGGCCGTCAGCAGCGGGGCCTTTAAAGGTAAATTCCTTGCCGTCCATCGTCTTGGTAAACACCGGCGTCTGTAAAAGAGCCGTAAACAGGACAGGCCGGTTTATCACACGGAAATCAAGCGGGCAGTGCGACATGCTCGGCGGGATATAGACAATAGTGGGTTTATCGATTAAGTATTGTTCCATCTCTTCACCGAGGAACAGGTCAATCTGCGCGTCAAAGCTGCTGAAGAAGTCGGCGGGATTATCGCCCAGGAAAATGAGATACTCATGAGCGTCGTGGGTATGAGCCTCCTTTTCCAGCAGAATCGGCTTGATGAATAATTGCCATCCCATATTCATATTGGCACCAGGTATCTGATGCTCTCCTCTGAAATAAGCCTGGGGTTTAGCGATGAAGGGCAAATCCATGTTCTCTTTTATTCCGGAAAATACCAGCTGCTCATACTTTTTCTTAGCCATTACTGCTCCTTTTTATTTCGAGTTACAAACGATGATACTATAGAAAATAGTGGAAGTTCAACGGGGATAAATTTACATATACTAATTAAAATGATGGCTGTGGGCGGATTCTAACTTACGATTCCTTTTCAGGAGGAGTATCCTGTTCCAGCCAATCCAGAGCCTCTTCCATGTTATCAGTCACCAATCCGTATAAACCACGGTTACGCGCTACCGTTTCTCCAAATCTACGGGGGTCGATTAAAGATTTACTTAACACAAAAGAAGTCTTAAGGGGATGCATCCGACGGGCAAGGAGTTTAGAATTCTCTTTAACCAAGAATACAGCCAAAAGAAACCGGTCAAGCAACGATATTTTACCTGAAAAATCGCGACAATCAACGAGTATTTTATAAATTTTGTTTTTTTGAGTTTGCATTACAACATCAGCAAAAGCGTTCTTGATTTCTTCCCAGCTACGTCCACCCATCAATGAAATTTTTCCAGTTATTTTAACATAAATATATGTTTTTTGAATTTCAAATGTATACTTCATTTTTCTGCCGCCCCCAACACTCACGAATCAAAAATATCAGAAAAATTACTAGATACACAAATATAATAGCATTTGCCAATAAAATAAGCTATAAGTGTAAGTAACAGAAAGCGTCACTGAAAGGAAATGATGGTAGCGGGTGGATCTAAAGCTCTGACCAGGGGCGTAAAACCAGCCTGCGATAAGCGTACTTAAGGTATTATATAAGCTGTTTGAAGAGCCAATACAAGAAGAGTATAATGCACCTGAAAATCCGAATATTATTTCAACGAGGTCATTATGCGATCAAATGTAAAAGACTTTTCTATACTTGAAAAATTCAATTTCGAGAATAAGCCCGTAGCTATAAAGTTCTTACTCAATAAGCCCGAAGGACTGGAACGCATAGATGCCAGTATGCCTATCTGTAGAATGTTCCGGGAAGCTCAAAAACGCGCGCCGTTTTATGCCGGGAAAGATAACTTTGCCTGCGTGGACAGGCTGGTTTTAGGGATGGATGAACCTACCCCATTTTTAGAAAGCGGACAGATAGGTGCCAAGGAAAAAATTTATCAAGAAGCACGCGCTAATCGAAGGATATATCAATACATACAAAAAATACCCAAAGACACAATCAGATATGTTGCATTTGCCACGGTTGATAATTTATCTTTCACCCCTGATGTTCTTATTTTTACGGCCACACCACCACAGGCAGAAATCCTGCTGAGAGCGCTTAGTTATTCCACCGGGAGACCATTAGTCTCAAAAATCACTCCTGTCCTGATGTGTGCCTGGATCTTCGCTTATCCCTTTATTACTGGAGAAATGAATTACGTTGTCACCGGCATTGGCTACGGCATGAGAACCCAAAAAATATTGCCGGAAGGATTATTCCTTATTTCCATACCCTATGATTTGATAAGCATGCTGATAGAAAACCTGCAGGAGATGGAGTGGGTTCTCCCGATGACAATCTTAGGCGAAGAGGAAAGAAAAAAGTATTCCGCCAGGGTCATGGATGAAATCAATAAAGAATATATGAATGGATAAAAAATAGTGGTACCGCCGGGATTTCCTTCAATTACATTCAGGACAAGTGAACCGTCGACCCGTGTTTTCCTCGACTCTCTATTATTTTCTCTCGGACAGTATTTTATAAAGGCTGCTGCTGTCTTCCGGCGGGACTGCCTCCTCTTCTCTCTTGACCAAACTTAAAGCCTCTGACGGGCAGGCCGCCACACAGTTACCGCAGCCGATACAGCGGTCCAAGTTAA
>DAOULS010000006.1:0-2060 GCA_034418415.1 Dehalococcoidales bacterium
GACCGGCTGAAGGAACTGCTCAAGGACAGCGACTACGTGGCGCTGACGCTGCCGCTGACGCCGGAGACGCGCCATATAATCGGGGAGGCGGAGCTCAAAGCGATGAAGTCGACTGCCTACATTATTAATATCGGGCGGGGCGGTCTCATCGACCAGGAGGCGCTGATAAAAGCCCTCGATGCCAAGCAAATTGCCGGGGCGGGACTGGATGTCGTCACTCCGGAGCCGCTGCCCAGGGAGAGCCGACTCTGGGACTTCGACAATGTAATATTGAGTCCCCATGTCTCCGGGGGCATGGAAGACTACATGCTGCACGCCACCGAGCTGTTCTGCGATAACCTCAAGCGCTACCTCGATGGCAGGAAACTGCGCAACGTGATAGACAAGAAAAAGGGCTACTAGCTGAAAAGAAGCTCCCTTAAGCCCCCCCCCCTCGACCTTCATAATTATTACCCGCAAAACGCCATAGAAAAAACTCTGTTTTTGCACCCCGCATCATCCGTTAAAAACGTTAATATCGGTACAAACATGTAGCCTTTTTAGGTGCTAACCCTTAATTATCCCCCCCAGGGCTGCAGACAATGAGAGTTAACCCTCAAAAGAAATAAATGTTTTATTGGTGTTCAAGTATGACGCGGTGTATTACATTTAAATATACCGATGAACAAGCGGATTCTGTTTATCAACAACTATACCGCTACTTCGACCGTACCGGAGCTGATTGCCAGCGCCGGCTACAGCGTTGAAGTGGCGCTGGACATAGAAGTTGCCTGCCGTGGATTGAAGTCGCGGCATTACGACCTTATAATTCTCGTGGAAAATCCCTACGCGGCAAGCTGGCTGACCTGCCAGAATATTCGCCGTTTGACCACCATCCCCATGATTGTTATCAGCCACGGTGCCACCACGGAAACCTGCGTCAAGGCAATCAACGCCGGCGCCGATTACTTCATGCGCAAGTCTTTCGGGACGCTGGAGCTGTTCGCCAGGATAAACTCGCTGCTGCAGCGGGTACCCAGCAATAAATCCATCACCCTCGCCTACTAAACTTCACCTCACAGTAATATCCTCCAGACATCAAGCATGTACTGATTTATCCGTATTTCCTCGCGCCGGGCTATACTTGCCTATTTCAGCCGACTTTGCTATTTTGGAAATACCGGCATCCTTATATCACACAACAGCAAAGTCGAGATGGACGAAAAACCTATAATTAAAAGACTGGTGGTGGGGTCGCTTTCAGCCAACTGTTTCATCGTCGGTAGAAAATCCGCCGGCGAGGGCATGGTCATCGACCCAGGGGGCAACGGCGACGAAATTTACCGGGCGATTACCGAGACCGGCCTGGACATCAAAATCATCGTGCTGACGCACGGGCACTCCGACCACATTGCCGCCCTGTACGATATCCAGGACAGGACCGGCGCCGATGTGGCTATCCATAGGGAAGACGCCGATTTCCTGGAGGGGCACGGTTCGTACAGCTCGCAGTTCGGCATATCCTACCGGACCCCCCACCCGCCCGACCGCCTGCTACGCGAAGGCGATATTATAGACATCCGCGGGATGAGCTTCAAGGTGATACACACGCCGGGGCACACGCCGGGGAGTATCTGCCTGCTAACTGATGCCGGGGTATTCACCGGCGACACGATTTTCCGGCGCGGCATCGGCACCACCTTAATGCCCGGGAGCAGTCGCCCGCAGCTTTTGGAAAGCATCCGCAAGAGGCTGATGGTCCTGCCGGATGATACTGTTATCTACCCGGGGCACGGCCGGGAGACGACTATCGGCGCGGAACGAAAGGACAATCCTTACGTAACCGGCAAGGCCGGCCACAGCTACTGGTAATCTCACTAAACCCTCAACCACCAAACCCTCCCCTACCTGCTAAAACACCCCCACAACCCGCTAATTTCCATTTTTCTAAATCCCCCTATTGTGATTTTTTTGTTATAGTGGCGCTGTTTTTTGTGACGGAATGGTTAACTCAAGCTACTAAAGTAAAAATATAGAACTATCGTTAACTCGGTAAACGTTGTGAAGAGCGTTAGAAACAA
>DAOULS010000007.1:0-69858 GCA_034418415.1 Dehalococcoidales bacterium
GGGGCTAGATAAAAAGTAAATTTTAGAGTAAATTAAAAGAGTAGGGACAAAAAGGTGCACTATGAGCATGGACGATATGTTTGAAGAGCAAGAGCAAAAACAGGCGGAAGAAGAGGAAAAAAAGGCGGAAGAAGAGCAGAAGCAGCAGGCGCCGCTGGCTACCCGCATGCGCCCCAAAGACCTTAACGGGTTCGTGGGGCAGGAGCATATACTGGGGAAGGGTCGGGTGCTAAGGCGCGCCATCGAAAGCGACCGCATACCGTCGCTGATATTCTGGGGCCCGCCGGGCTGCGGTAAGACCACGCTGGCGAATATTATCGCCAACAGCACCGGGGCGTACTTCGCGCCGGTCAGCGCTACCAGCGCCACCGTCGCCGACCTGCGGAAAATCGTCGGGCAGGCTAAGGAGCGCCGCCGCGCGCAGATGCAGCGGACCATCCTCTTCATCGATGAAATCCACCGCTTCAACAAGACACAGCAGGACGCCGTGCTGCCGTTCGTCGAGGACGGCACGGTCACCCTCATCGGCGCCACCACGGAAAATCCGTCCTTCGAGGTAACGTCGCCGCTGCTGTCGCGGGCCAGGGTGCTGCCGATGAAGCCCCTGACGGCGGAAGAAATCAAAGTTCTCATTTTCCGCGCGACCACCGATAAGCTGCTGGGCATCGGCGGTCTGAACGTGGATATCACGCAGGAAGCGCTGAACCACCTGATTAGCGCCTCCAACAGCGACGCCCGCGTGGCGCTTAATACGCTGGAGACGGCCGCCTTGAGTACGCCACTGGACGAGACCGAGCGGCGACTGGTTACGCTGGAGACTATCGAGGATGTCCTCCAGAAACGGGCGGTGCTTTACGATAAAGCCGGCGAGCAGCACTACGACATGATATCGGCACTGCATAAATCGATGCGGGACTCCGACCCCGATGCCTCGCTTTACTGGCTGGCGATGATGCTTGAGGGTGGCGAGGACCCGCTGTACATCGCCCGGCGCATGATACGCTTCGCCTCGGAGGACGTCGGCATGGCCGACCCGCAGGCGCTGGTGATAGCTATGGCCGCCCAGCAGGCGGTGCACTTTATCGGCATGCCGGAGGGCAATCTGGCGCTGGCCGAGGCGGCGGTCTATCTGGCTACCGCCCCCAAGAGCAACTCGCTCGACGCGGCTTATCGCAAGGTGCAGGAAGACATCAAGAAAGGCGCCAGCGAAAGTGTGCCGATGCACCTGCGCAATCCGGTCACGCCCATGATGAAGGATATGGGCTACGGCAAGGACTATAAATACGCCCACGATTACCCCGACCATGTCGTCGACCAGGAGCACCTGCCGGAATCGTCGCGGGGCAGGAAGTATTACAATCCGGGCGTGCTGGGCTACGAAAAACAGGTGCTGGAGCGGATGAAGGACTGGTTGAGCAAGAAGATAAAACCGGAGAAAAAAGAGGGGGAGGGGAGCTAGGGTTTCCTTGACAAGCACCTGTTTTTTAACTAGACTTAAAAAGGAGATGATTTCCATTTTCTTCCGAACGAGGGAGTATGAGAGTACCCGTTGACACCAGACGGGTCCCCGGACTTTTCACAACAAATTTTTCATTCGTCTTTTTACAGCATCTCAAATCCGCTTTCCCAGGCGTCTTTCTTTCGAACATTCACCGGCGTATATCGGCGCATCCGTTTATGCCGGTTTTTATTTTATATAAATACTAAATATAGGAGGAAATATGGCTAGGTTGCCATTTTTACCGAGAGAACAAAAATTCTTCGACCTGTTTGAACAGGGCGCGGAGAATATCATCAAGGCTTCCAAGGCCTTGAAAGAGATGCTGGACAAGTGGCAGTTCATCGATAGCTGCGTGGCCGAGATAACGGAATTAGAGCACGAAGGCGACTCGATAACGCACCAGATTATTTCGATGCTGCACCGCACCTTCGTGACCCCTTTCGACCGCGAGGATATCGCGCTGCTGGCGCACACGATGGATGATGTCCTCGATTTCATCCACGCTTCGGCGGACTCCATGTTCATCTACAAGATAAAGGCCCCCACGCAGAGGGCAAAGGAACTCGCCGATGTCATCGTGCTGGAGGCGGCGGAGGTGGGCAAGGCGGTCGGCAGCTTGAGGCACAAAAAGGAATTCAAGCAGATGCTGGACAGGTGTGTGGAAATCAACCGCCTGGAAAACGCGGCCGACCGCATCTACCGGGCGGCTATCGGGGAGCTTTTCGAGGCAAACACGGACATCGCCGAACTGATAAAATGGCGTGAAATTTACGAACACATGGAAAGTGCTACCGACAGGTGCGAGGACGTGGCGGATGTCCTGGAGGGGGTAGCGCTGAAGAATGCCTGATATAAGCTTTCTACTCGTTTTTACGCTGATTCTGGTACTCGGCGCCGAATTCGTCAATGGGTGGACGGACGCCCCCAACGCCATCGCCACGGTAGTTTCAACGCGGGTACTGTCGCCGGGCAGGGCAGTTTTGATGGCGGCGGTACTCAATATCGTCGGGGCTATCGTCACCGGGACGGCGGTGGCAGCCACCATTGGCAAAGGCATCGTGAGTCCGGATGTCATCGGACTGCCGGTGGTAGCCGGCGCCATGCTGTCCATCATCGTTTGGAGCACGGTTGCCTGGCGCTGGGGCATTCCCACCAGTGAAAGCCACGAGCTGGTGGCGGGGCTTACCGGGGCGGGACTGGCCGCGGCCGGTCCGTCGGTCTTGCTGTGGGAAGGCTGGCAGAAGGTAATCCTGGGACTGGCTTTTTCCACGCTGCTGGGGTTCGCCATCAGTATCGCGCTGATGACCATCCTGTACTGGGTGTTAAGACGAACCCGGCCGGCGACGGTAAGCAAATACTTCAGCAGGCTCCAGATACTGTCGGCGGCTTTCATGGCGTTCAGCCACGGCAGCAACGACGGTCAGAAGTTCATGGGCGTGTTTTCGCTGGTCCTGCTGCTGAGTGGGATAATGGACACCTTTACCGTACCGATATGGATAATGCTGGTGTGTGGAGCGGTGATGGGCATCGGCACGGCGACCGGCGGCTGGCGCATCATCCACACCATGGGCTTTAAACTTACGCGACTGGAGCCGGTGCACGGTTTTGCCGCCGAGACTTCAGCGGCGGCATCAATCATGCTGGCTTCCTCGCTGGGGATACCGCTAAGCACCACGCACACCATCAATATCTCGATAATGGGCGTGGGCGCCACTAAACGGTTTTCCGCGGTACGCTGGGGAGTGGCGGGGAATATCGTGGCGGCGTGGATACTGACCTTCCCGATATGCGGCGTGCTCGGGTACGCATTTACGCTGCTGCTCAACCGGATATTCTAGCAGGCGCCGCTTAAACCAAAAAACAGGCCGGTGAAAAATCAAATTCACCAGCCTATTTTTTTATGCCGTTATCTTAACGACTAGGTTCGGTTAGCTCTGATTTTGTTGAAGCACTCGCTGCAATATACCGGTCTGCCTTCGCGGGGTTCAAAAGGTACTTCTGTATCTTTGCCGCACTCGGCACATACTGCGGGGAACATCTGGCGCACCCTGGCGCCGCCCATGCGCTCGGCCTTCCTTGCCTGTCGGCAGGCTGGGCATCGTTTGGGCTCGTTGGTGTAACCCTTGGACTGAAAGAATTCCTGTTCAGCGGCGGAAAAAACGAATTCGTTTCCGCAGTCGGAACACTGTAGCGTCTTGTCCTCAAAAGCCACGGATGACCTCCTTTCTCAAGTTAGTTGGTTAGAGCTAAGGTCATCCGTAACCAATGTCGAGATTAAGTAATTTGATTCCATGTGATACCCTAGACTGAAAACCACCAGAGGCTATTATATAACGAATATACCCATTTGGCAATAGCTTAAAGGTAATATTTTGAAAAATTTAGGCTAAATGTTCAAATCTCTAGGCAGGGCGCGGCATTTTTCTGCGGTCATGATGGCATTGATGGTATCGATGGTGCGCTGGATTTCACCCTGGCGGTTGACGACGATATAGTCGAAAATCGCGATGCTCTCCAGTTCCTTGACGGCGGTCTTCAGGCGCAGCTTGAGTTCCGCCGGCGACTCCGTGCTGCGTTTTTGGAGTCGGTCCTCCAGCTCGTCCATGGTCGAGGTCACCAGGAAGATAAGGACGGCGCCGGGGACCTTTTTCCTGATGGTGGCGGCGCCCTGAACATCGATTTTTACAATCACGTCCTGTCCGCGCTCGATGGCTTTTCTTACCGGCGCCCGGGGAATGCCGTAGCGGTTGCCGTAAACTACGGCCCACTCCAGCAGCTCGTCGGCGTCAATCATCTGCTGGAATTTCTCCGGGGCAGCGAAGTAATAGTCGGCGCCTTCTTTTTCGCCGGAGCGGCGGGCGCGTGTGGTAGCGGAAACGCTGAAAAATGCGGGGAGACCTGATTTTTTCAGGTCGGCTAAAACGGTGTCCTTGCCGACCCCGGAAAGGCCGGAAAGAACGATAAGGAGGGGTTTAGCGGGGGGCACGAGGGTGGAACGACGGTCACGGCTCATCAGCGATATCACTCTGGTCTTGCTTTGAGATAAGGACGGGGCGGTTCGACTGGAAGCGGCTGGCGATGGTCTCCGGGGCAAGCGCCGCCAGGACGATATGGCCGCTGTCGGTGAAGATGACCGCCTTGGTCCTCCGGCCGCTGGTCATATCGATTACCTTGCCGTTATTTTTCCCGTCGTGAATGATGCGCTTGGTGGGGGCGGAATTGGGGGATGCTATAGCTATGGCCCTACTCATTGCCAGGATATTTCCGAAACCGATGTGGACTAACTCAATACTCATAACATCACCTCGTATAATTCGTAGGGCCGAAGGCTGTACGATGGCAAGCAGGTATAAGGAAAAAGCCTTGCGGGAAAAGCCCTCCCATAACCTAGCACTTGTCCAAAATCTTGTCAAGGGCGGGTAAAGGCAAATTAAATACAGGATAAAAGTCTTAATAAAAAAATGGGGGATAAGCCGCTTTTATTGCGTGAGATAATATGCTAAAATATATGTTGCAGCTTGAAAAAAGCCCTTAACAACCGCATAATACCAATCTTGAGAACAAGTCTCTTGGTGGTTAGAGCGAGGTGGTCCCACCCGTTCCCATCCCGAACACGGAAGTGAAACGCCCCAGCGCAGACGATACTGAGGGGGCGACCCCTTGTGGAAAATATGCCACTGCCAGGAGACTTTTCTTTTTCCTTAAATCCATTTTAAAGGGGCGTTTAAGAGGGGCGTAAGCCCCTCTTCTAAATTTAATCCCCCTCTCCAAACCGACTAAACAACGGGTTACGTCGTTGACCCGTTTGGAGAGGGGGCAAGGGGGTGAGGCATCAACTTATTCCAATATAAAATAATCCGAACATATAATTATAGATATAAACCCCTGCTCCTAAAGGCAGTTAACCCTATTGCTTTACCAGCCTCGATATTATAATATTAAAATTAGAAGGGCATTCCGCCTGACAAATCAGTACCAGAGGAGCTAGATGGCTAGCAGGTTTGAAAAATTTTCAGAAAGAGCCCGCCGCGTCCTCACCATCGCCCAGGAAGAAGCTCGCAATCTGAACCATAACTACATCGGCACCGAGCATATTCTGCTGGGACTGGTGCGGGAGGACGAGTGCGTGGCGGCTAAGGTGCTGATGAACCTGGGCATCGGGCTAAGCAAGGTCCGCTCTGCGGTGGAGTTCATCATCGGGCGGGGAGAAAAGCAGAGCTCTGGCGAGACAGGACTGACCCCCCGCGCCAAGAAAGTAATCGAGCTTGCCATCGACGAAGCCCGCCAGATGGGGCATAACTATATCGGCACCGAGCACCTGCTGCTGGGCCTGCTGCGCGAGGGCGAAGGGGTGGCATCGAGCGTGCTGGACAGCTTCGGCATCACGCTGGAGCGGGCGCGCGCCGAGGTGACCCATATCCTCACGCAGGGCGTGCCCAAGGCCAGACTTTCCCGCAGCTCCAGCAAGACCCCGGCCCTGGACCAGCTGGGCAGCGACCTCACGGATGCGGCGCGGAAGAAGAAGCTCGACCCCATTATCGGGCGGCATAAAGAAATCGAGCGCGTCATCCAGATATTAAGTCGGCGCACCAAGAACAATCCGGCGCTAATCGGTGAGCCGGGCGTGGGCAAGACCGCTATCGTCGAGGGACTGGCGCAGCAAATCGTGTCCGGCACCGTGCCGGAAACGCTGGAAGATAAAAGACTCATCGCTCTGGACATGGGCTCGCTGGTGGCGGGGACGAAGTACCGCGGCGAGTTCGAGGAGCGACTGAAAAAGATAATCGACGAAATCAAGACGGCCGGCAACTGCATTATATTTATCGATGAATTTCATACGATGGTGGGCGCCGGCGCCGCCGAGGGCGCGGTTGACGCCGCCAATATCCTGAAACCATCGCTGGCGCGCGGCGAGCTGCAGTGCATCGGCGCCACCACGCTGGACGATTACCGCAAGTACGTCGAGCGTGATGCGGGACTGGAGCGCCGCTTCCAGCCGGTGCTGGTGGAAGAGCCGTCGGTTGATGATACATTACAAATTCTTCGCGGCATCAAGGAACGCTATGAAGAGCACCACCGACTGAAAATCAGCGAAGAGGCTTTGAACGCGGCGGCAAATCTGGCGGCGCGGTATATACCCGACCGCTTCCTGCCGGATAAAGCCATCGACCTGATAGACGAATCGGCATCCAGGGTGCGCATACGCCACAGCACGATGCCGGTGACGCTTAAGCAGACCAAGGAGGAGCAGGAGACCATCCGCAAGGACAAGGACGCCGCCCTGGCGACGCAGCAGTACGACTACGCCGCGGAATTAAGGGAACGCGAGCTTCAGAACGAAGAAAAAATTAAAGAACTGGAAGCCGAGTGGCATGAAGAACAGGAGCAGACGGACATCGTCGTTGACAAGGAAGACATCGCCGAGGTGGTCAGCATGTGGACCGGCGTGCCGATGGCGCAGCTTGCCGAGGGCGAAATGAGTCGACTGCTCAACATGGAAGAAGTCATCCACAAGCGCATCGCCGGACAGGAGGAAGCCGTCAACGCTATCTCCAAGTCGGTCAGGCGGGCGCGGTCCGGTATTAAGGATATGAGGCGGCCGATGGGCGTTTTCCTCTTCCTCGGCCCTACCGGCGTGGGCAAGACGGAAATGGCGAAAACGCTGGCGGAATTCATGTTCGGCAGCGAGGACGCCTTGGTGCGCATTGATATGTCCGAGTTCATGGAGAAATTCGCCGTCTCGCGACTGGTCGGCGCACCGCCCGGCTACGTGGGCTATGAAGAGGGCGGTCAGCTTACCGAGGCGGTCAGACGCAAGCCCTACTGCTGCATCCTGCTGGATGAAATCGAGAAAGCCCACCCGGATGTATTTAATATATTACTGCAGATATTCGACGACGGTCATTTGACCGACGCCAAGGGACGGCGCGTGGACTTCCGCAACAGCATTATCATCATGACCAGCAACTTCGGCGCCGTGGACATCAAGCGGGGTATGGTGGGTTTTGCCCAGCGCAGCGACGAAGCCAAAACACGGGAACGCTCTTACGAGAAGATGCGTGACGACCTTCTTAATAAGCTGAAGGACAGCCGCGAGAGCAATTTCCGTCCCGAGTTCCTGAACCGTATCGACGAGATAATCGTTTTCCACTCTCTCACCGAGCAGCAAATCCGGGAGATAGTCGATATGATGCTCGCGAACGTCAGCAAACAGCTGGCGGAGAAAGAAATTAAGCTCCAGGTAACCGATGAGTGCAAAGATACCCTGGGCAAAGAAGGCTATAAAGAGGAATACGGCGCCCGCCAGTTGCGCCGCGTCATCCAGAACAGAGTCGAGGACAAGCTTTCCGAGGAGCTGCTGCGCGGCGGCCTCAAGACCTTCAAGCGGGTCTATGAAGACAAGGCGGTTATCAAGGATAAGGATATCATCGATGACGTTATCAAGGCGGTGAAGGAAGTTCCGGAGAAACGGACGGCGGAAAAAGAGGAAGAAAAGTACCGCACCGTGCCGGAAATCCTGGCCGTCGAGAGTGAAGGGGATACCGTCACCGTTTACGCCAGCGAGAGCATGAAGTTCGACATCGAGAAGATAATCAAGGACGCGCTGGAGGCAAAGAAGAAGGGCGAGTCCAAGAAAAAGCCCAAGGCGACGGACGAATTCAAGGTTACGGAAAACTCGTACGTTTCCGAGGTCTTGGTTGACGTGAAGGGCGAAGAAATCACCATCGACTCCAGGAAAGCGTTTACCCTACCTAAAGTAGCGGTGGAGGCAAGCGCCGGTTAACACAACTGCAGGATAGTGACTTATAGTCACAACTTTAGTATAATAGGGCGGTGGCACTAAAAAGCCACCGCCTTAAATTTTTGAGGACCGGACTGGAAAGGAGCCCGAGAATTGGCCAGGGAAACGGTAGAAGTTCCGATTACGGGGAAAATCATCAGCGTCGCCGTCAAGGTGGGCGACACTGTTAAAGAGGGTGACGTGCTCTGCATGCTGGAATCCATGAAAATGGAAAACCCGATACTGTCGCCGGTGGACGGCGCCATCGTGGAAGTCGGCGTGCAGCCGGAGCAGGTGGTCAAACCCGGCGAGAAAATCGCCGTCATCGAGTATTAGTCTTACCATGCCTCGCCGCAGATTTGTATTATCCGGCGGGGCGCATTTATAATATCGGGTAACTAGCAGAAAGCAGGGAGTAATAAATGGACTGGTCTTTCGGACTGACGATGACATTCGCGGGGATGGGGATTACCTTCATCACTTTGTACCTGCTGACGCTGCTTATCCGCCTTTTGAACAAGCTCTTCCCCTTTAAAAACGAGGAAGAAAAGAAGGGCAAGACCTAAGGGATATCGGGCCGTAAATGGATGCATTTTTAGACGCCTTGAACAGCCTGGGACAGGGCTTCACCAACCTCACCTGGGAAGCCGCCGTTATGATTTTAATCGGCTGCGTGCTGCTGTACCTGGGCATCGGGCGTAAGATTGAGCCGCTTTTATTGATACCCATCGGCTTCGGGGTGGTGCTGGGGAACCTGCCTTTAGCCAACCTCGGGGCGGGTGACCAGGGCGGCGTAATTAATCTGCTTTACGTATCCGGTATACTTACGGAAATATTCCCCGTGCTGCTGTTCGTGGGGCTGGGGGCGATGATCGACTTCGGCCCGATGCTGGCTAACCCCGTCGTCCTGATATTCGGGGCGGCGGGGCAGTTCGGCATCTTCATCACGCTCTTACTGGCGCTGGGGCTGGGCTTCGCTAAGCAGGAGGCGGTGTCCATCGCGGTCATCGGTGCTTGCGACGGTCCGACCGCCATCTACGTAACGTCCAAGTTCGCCCGCGAGCTGCTGCCGGCGGTGTCCATTGCGGCTTATTCCTACATGGCGCTGGTGCCCATCATCCAGCCGCCCATCATGCGGGCGATGACGACTAAAAAAGAGCGCGAGACGCTGATGTCCACCGGCGAGAAACAGGTATCGCAGCGGGTGAAAATACTGTTCCCGATTGTCGCCGGCATCGCCACCATACTGATAGCCCCCATGGGCGCCCCGCTGATGGGGATGCTGATGCTCGGCAATTTATTGAAAGAGTCGGGCGTTGTCGGCAGGCTGGTGGACGTCTCGCAGAACACCATCGCCAACCTGGTGACGCTGTTGCTCGGACTCTGTATCGGGGCGTCGATGCTGGGTGGCAACTTCCTGACCTGGGACACGATACTGGTGTTCCTGCTGGGCTTTATCGCTATTTCCATGGACACGGTGACGGGCATGCTGCTGGGTAAGCTTATGCGGGTACTCACCAAGGGCAAAATCAACCCGTTGCTGGGGGCGGCGGGGACTTCCGCCTTCCCGATGTCCGCCCGCGTGGTGCAGAAGGAAGGGCAGAAAGCCAATCCTCGCAGCTTCCTTTTATGGCATGCCATCGGCGCCAACACCGGCGGCCAAATCGGCTCGGTCATGGCAGCGGCCGTCATGCTCGCCATCTTGAGCGGACTGGGCATAGGCCCGCTTAGCTAAAAAGACGACTAAATTTCTCTCATCTTTATCAAAGAGGGGGATTTTTTTATCCTTTTTCAAAAAATAATCCAAAATTTCCTTAAAAACCCCTTGACAAACAGGTAATTATATGTTTTAATATTAAAATAAAAATTAAATTAAAAATTAAACAAAGGATTAAAATAATTATTAAAGATGAGTGTAATGGAGTGTTAAGACAATGAAAACAGAGGAATTTAAATACAAGGATTTTACAAAGGTTGAAATCAGCAGCACCTTCGATTTTAAGATCGTCCAATCGGATTCCTACAGCGTGACTGTCGATGCGGATGAAGGACTATTTAAAAATCTCCATATCGATGTTGATGGAGAAACATTAAAGGCGTATCACAGTAGACATATCAGCTGGGTATTCCGTCTTAGCCGACCGCATATAAAGATATCAATGCCCGTGATTAAAGAGCTTAAGCTTTCTGGCGCGGTAAGCGGAAAAGTCAGCGGGTTCAAGTCCGCGGAGGATTTCAGGTTGGAGATGGATGGCGCCAGTAAGGTTAAGGCGGATATGGAGGTCGGTAAGTGTGAGATACGCATGCGGGGGGCATGCAATGTCGAGGCAAATGGTAAAGCTGAAAGCATCATCATTGACGTGAACGGCGCTAACTTCCTGGATATGGAAGACTTTACGATTCAAAACGCCGCTATAAGGCTGAATGGAGCCAGTAACTGCAAGATAAGGGTTGACGGCAGGCTCGATGCTAGGCTGGCGGGTGTTTCTAACCTGGACCTGGCCGGTCAACCGACCATCGGTGACATCAGGACAACCGGGCTCGCAAAAATCAACAAAATTTCCTGAATGAAATAAATCTAAAAAGTGTAATATCGCCGGGGAGGCGACGGGGAGGCTATAAAAATGAAACGACTATCGGAGACAACGCGGAACAAGGTTCACTATAACGAGCGTGAAATCGTGATGCTGCCGGAATTCGGCGGGAGTAACTGGGTGTACTTAAATACCCGAATGGCATCTCGTTTGAAAGTCCAGAGGTGAGGTGATTGAAATGAAGTGGATACCGAAGATAATACGCATGAGAATTCACCATAAAGAAAATGAAGTCGGGCTGTTTACCAGCATTCTTCGCCAGCGTGAGTTAATTAATACAAGCGAAGTTGTAGAACGGGGCAACGTCACGTCCGAAGAGCCGGTAAGAAGATTTTAGTAATGAACGATGTTAATTTAGCTGGGGAGGGTGAGGTTAAAAGCGACAAAATCCTGTTTACATCTGGACCAACCCGAATTATACTTATAATCGAAGTGGGCATCATTTCCCTTCAACTCTTACCTGCATTTAACATAACAATTGGACATAACTCTAAAACGAATACAAACGAATCAGCTACGACCCAAAACTAAAACCACAAAAAAAATTTTTCAAAAAACGAATAAAACGAATAACTTATATTCCTTCTTGCCTTATTTTTCTAAATCCAGTAAAGTCTAGCTGTGAGCAAGTCCCAGTCTAAAGTCGTCTATGTTTGCCGCGAGTGCGGCCGCGAGAGCCTCAAGTGGCTGGGGCGCTGCCCTGACTGCCATCAGTGGAACACCTTCTCCGAGATGACCGTCAGGGCGGAAGTGTCTTCCTTACGACCGGCGGGCCAGCCGGTCTTGCCGCAGGAGCTTTCCCAGGTAGCCATCGAGGCTAAAGACCGCGCCCCTTTGCCCCTCACCGAGTTCAACCGAGTTTTAGGCGGAGGCATGGTGGCGGGGTCTTTGGTCTTAATCAGCGGCGACCCCGGCATCGGCAAGTCCACTCTCCTGCTTCAGGCGGCGGCATCCATCGCTAACGAAAGTCACCGCGTGGTCTATGTCACCGGCGAGGAGACGGCGCCGCAAATCAAGCTAAGAGCGCAGCGACTGGGACTGACAGGCGAAGGACTTTTCATACTGGCGGAGACCGACCTCGATGCGGTGATAGAGCAGGCGGAGCAGGCCGCGCCGTCGCTGGTGATTATCGATTCCATTCAGACGGTCTATATACCGGGTGGTGACTCGGCGGCGGGCAGCGTCTCGCAGGTGCGCGACTCCACGATGCGGCTGATGCAGTGGGCTAAGATTCACGGCGTGCCTGTCTTTATCTCCGGCCATGTCACCAAAGATGGCTCCATCGCCGGCCCGAGAGTCCTTGAGCATATCGTCGATGTTGTCCTTTACCTTGAGGGAGAGCCCTTCAGCGCTTACCGACTGCTAAGGTGTGTTAAGAACCGCTTCGGCTCCACCAACGAGGTGGGCGTGTTCGAGATGAAAGAGGAGGGCATGGTCGAGGTGGCGAACCCATCGCTGGCTTTCCTTTCCCAGCGGGGGACGGCAACGGTGGGGTCGGCGGTCGTGCCGGTTATAGAGGGAAGTCGTCCTTTACTCGTTGAAATCCAGGCTTTAACGACCCTCAACGCTTTCGGACAGCCGCGTAGGACGGCCAACGGTGTGGACTTCAACCGACTGCTCATCGTGGCGGCGGTGCTTTCCAGAAGAGTGGGACTCAAGTTGGGCAATCAGGACATCATCGTCAACGTCACGGGTGGCTTAAGGGTGGGCGAGCCGGCCGCCGACCTGGGCATGGCATTAGCCATTGCCTCCAGCTACCGGGACGCCGAGGTGCTGCCGGCAACGGCGGCGGTGGGTGAGGTGGGCTTAAGCGGCGAGCTGCGCCCCGCCCCCCAGATGGACCGGCGCCTCTCCGAAGCCGCACGACTGGGCTTCAAGCGCTGTATCATCCCTAAAACAGGGGCTAAAGTGAATGCCCCCAGGGATATGGAGTTAATCATAGCCAGTACGTTAAGGGAGGCGGTAAATAAGGGAGTGAAGAAGGGGAAGGGGGAGGAGGAATAATAAAATCTCTCTTAATCCCTCTTTACAAAAGAGGGAAAGATTAGACTGAACCTGATGATATGTGGTTTGTACTATCATACTCTCCCTTTGAAAAAGGGAGAGTTAGAGAGGGATTTTAATGGCTAAAGTCTCTGCCATCATCGTTGCCGCCGGGGAAAGCCAGCGCATGGGGACAATCGATAAGATGTTCGTCCCCGTCGGAGGGCGGGCGGCATTGGCGCGCGTGCTGGATACCTTCCAGGCATGTAGAAGAGTCAACCATATCGTCGTGGTGATGAGTCCCCGCAACATCGAGGAGTGCCGTCGGCTGGTGGCGGTGGAGGGGTGGTCTAAGGTCAAGGACGTTGTCCTCGGCGGTCCGAGGCGGCAGGACTCGGTGATCGAGGGGTTGAGGAGGACTAAAGAGGCCGACTGGGTGATTATCCATGACGGGGCGCGTCCCCTGGTGACCACCGCCCTTATCGAGAGGGGGCTTAGGGCGGCTAAAGAGACCGGCGCGGCGGTGGCGGCGGTGCCGATAACCGATACCGTCAAGTACGCCAAGGAGGACGATGTCGTCATCCGCACGCTGGACCGAAGGTACTTGAGGGCTGTCCAGACGCCCCAGGTTTTCCGCGCCGATATCATCAAAAACACCTATAAATTTACCCCCGGCGAGGTGACGGACGACTCGGCGCTGGTGGAAAAAGCTGGCTATAAGGTTAAGCTTTACATGGGCTCGTATGCTAATATTAAGATAACGACCCCCGACGACCTTGCCATGGCGGGGGCACTGCTGAAATAACATGAGTAACAATTTACGTATCGGCTTTGGCTATGACGTTCACCCTCTGGTACCCGGCAAGAAGCTGGTGCTGGGTGGAGTGGAGATTCCTTTCTCCAAAGGACTGGAGGGCTGGAGCGACGCCGATGTGCTTACCCACGCGCTGATGGACGCCCTGCTGGGGGCGGCGGCGCTGGGCGATATCGGGCAGCATTTCCCGCCCGGCGAAGCGGAATTCAAGGAGGTCTCCAGTCTGTTCCTGCTCGACAATGTGGTGGAGAAGCTGGAGGAGGGGGGCTATAGCGTGATGAATATCGACGCCACGGTGGTAGCCGCCCAGCCGAGATTACGCGAATACATCGACGAGATGCGGCACAACTTGAGCCACGTGCTGGGCATCAACGAAGATAAAGTCAGCGTGAAAGCCGGCAGCAACAACGGAGTGGGGTCTATCGGGGCGGGTGAAGGCATTGCGGCTTTTGCAGTGGCACTCATAGAAGGGAAGAAATGAGAGTAACCGACACGATATCCGGCAAAAAAGAAGAATTCAAACCCATCGGCGACGTGGTGAAGATGTACGTCTGCGGCATCAATCCCTACGCTGATGCGCACGTTGGGCACGGCATGAGCTATATTATATTCGACGTCGTCCGGCGCTACCTTGAGTACCGCGGCTATAAGGTGAAGCACGTGGAAAACGTCACCGACGTCGAGGACAACATCATCAACCACGCCAACCGGCAGGGTATAACGGTCAAGGAACTGACGGAAAAGTTCACGCAGCGTTACTTCGAGGACATGGACGCGCTGAATATCCTGCGGCCGCACCACACCCCCAAAGCCACGGAGACCATCCCGGAAATCATTAACATGGCGCAGGGACTGATAGAGAAGGGCTACGCCTACGCGGTGGATGGCAACGTTTATTTCCGGGTGGGCAAGCTCTCCGACTACGGCAAGCTTTCCAAGCGCAGCCTCAAGCAGATGATGGCCGGGGCGAGGGTGGAGGTGGGGGAGGCTAAGGAAGACCCGATGGACTTCGTTTTATGGAAGGCGGCCAAGCCGGACGAACCGTCCTGGGACAGTCCGTGGGGTAAAGGCCGGCCGGGCTGGCATATCGAGTGCAGCGCCATGTCCGTGAAATTTCTCGGCGAGCAGATAGACATTCACGGCGGGGGCCAGGACCTGGTCTTCCCTCACCACGAAAACGAGATAGCCCAGAGCGAGAGTTTCACCGGCAAAAAGCCTTTCGTGAAATACTGGATGCATAACGGACTGCTCCAGATGGGCGCCGAGAAGATGAGCAAGAGCCTGGGAAACCTGATAACGATTCGAGACGCGCTGCAAAAGTACACCGCTGACGGACTGCGGGTCTTTATCTTGAGCTCATATTACCGCAGTCCGCTGACCTACACGGGCGAGGCTATTGGGGCGGCGCAGGTGGGGGCGGAAAGGCTGGCGCGCGTGGCGAATAGGGAAAGCAAGGGGGGTGAGGGTAAAGCCCTGGACGAAAAACCTTACCGCCAGCGGTTTTTAGACGCCATGGACGATGATTTTAATACCCCGCAGGCGCTGGCGGCGCTCTTCGACCTGGCGAGAGATATCAACCGGGCGGAGGAGGAAGGGATGGATGTGGTGAAAGGGCGGGAAACGCTGAAGGAGTTAGGCGGGATACTGGGACTTACTTTTAAAACAAAAGAAGAGCCAGCCATTGATACTATTGAGTACAACGGCAAAACCGTCTCCGTCCAGGTCCTTCTTGAGGAACGCGCTAGGCTAAGACAGGCCAAAAAATGGGAAGAAGCCGATGAAATACGGGATAAGCTGGCTTCGCAGGGCATTGTTATTGAAGACCTGCCCGATGGAACGGCAACAATACGGGCGAGAAGAAGATAATATAACCAGCTTTTTTCACTGGAAATGAAATAAGGCACCGCCGAAGCAATGCCTTATTCATGGTTGCAAGTTCTCGTTACCTGCAGACTATTTCAAGCTTTAAATCGACTTATCAGTGGTACCCTTTATCACGAGTCGACGGCAGCTTAAAAAACGTCCGACCGGTTTTAACTCGATAAGGAAAGTCTGCAACTGAAGTAGCTACTACTTGCCGATGCGGAATACTTTCGTGCCGCAGTTGGGGCAGGTGCCTTGGGTCGCCGGCCTCCCGTTCTTCAGGGTGACCGCCTTGGGATTCCTCATCTCAACTTTCTTCCTGCATTTCATGCAATAAGCTTGCATCTCGCACCTCCTATGTTATCCTTGCCTAGCAGAGTAGCAAAATTGAGCGTATTTGTCAATAGCTGTAGGCATAAAATTATAGTATTTTATTACTATTTTCTGAAAATAGGCCCGGAAAAGTGAAAGTAATGCCGATTATGTAGTAATTGTGTGTCGTTTAACACCTTCAGTCCCAATGTAATATTGCCTCCTTTTTTAGAGGGGTGTAAAATGGGACGAGCATCGAATATCGGATAAAGCGGAGGGGTGTGAAATGGACGTTTTATTTGATAAAAGCGCCAAAAAGGACCATGAAGTTGAGAATACTGTCCTCGAGTTTCTGGACAGCATCGACACGCTGGAAAGGACGAGAAATGTGCCGGTATATATCTTCCAGGACGGCGTTAAAAAGAGCTATTACATACGCTGCACCATTACCGGCAAGTCGATAGCCCGGAATGTAAGCCTGGATGCCCGTCTTAACCCGGAGAGCGGCGAGACGTTCCGGGACAACCGGGAGATACTGATGACGCATAATACCTTCCTGCGCATGAAGGCCGATGCCAATGACGAGCGTGAGTTCAGCGACCTTATCGCCGAGTACATCGTGTCTTATCTGCCGCACAAACCGCTGAAAATCTGGGGAGGGCAGCACCGTTGCCGCGCCATCATTGATGCGTATACAGAGAAGAAGGTGTCGAGGTATCACGGCTTACGGGTGTACTTCTGCCTTTCCAAGGAGCAGCGGACGGAGCTCGCCCTGATATCCAACACCAGCATATCGGTCTCCAACGACCTTTTTGACCGGCAGCTGGAAGAGACCTACATGGGACCGCACCTGCGGCGGTGGTGCGTTAAGGTGGGGCTGCTAAAGCAGGGGGAGGACTTCCCGGACGTGGGCTCTCACGCCGAGAGAATCACCACGCAGGGCGCCCGCAGCTTTATCGTGAACTATTTCAAGGGCAGGCAAATCGGCGAGCAGGTAAAAGCCGAGGAACTCGACAAGAACGTTTACGAACCCTATCTCTGCCAGACGGGCATCTTCATCGACGAGGAGTACCGCCAGCTCACGGAGGAGATGGGCAACAAGCTGTGGACGGACAGAGGGCTGATAGAAGCCGGTAAAGCCTTTGCCCGACTGCATAAGGCCCAGTATGATGCCATTAAAAAGAGCCAGACCAATTATAAGGTATTCCGCATGAAAGCGATGGTGCCTTCGGTCATGACGGCGTGGAGCTTCGTAGCTGGACTGTTGCAGGCGCACCCCAAGCGACTGGAAGTGCACCTGATGATACCACAGCCCCCCAAAGGCGCGCCGGACCCGCTTAACGCTGAAGAGATGTCACGGTACCGCTACTACCAGGACATTGAGACATACCGCGGTCTGGGCACAAGAGCGATTATGAAAGACCGGCAGCGGATGGCGCAGGTGTTCCTGGCGAGGAGCATCGACGCGGAAGCGACGCTGAACAAAAAGCTGCTGGAACAGGCGGTCAACCAGTTCACGGCTTTGAGGTTCTTCAGTCGGGGCTACACGACTAACTAAAACTTTTTACTTTTTCGCATCGGGGAGGTAGCCGGCGGGATTGGACTCCTTAAGCGTGCCCGCCCCTGGCATAACCACCATCTGGAGGTGGGGCTTCTCCACACTCTTCCATGTCAGGGGGCCGTGCTTAACGCCCTTGGGGATGAAAAGGGCGGAGGTCTTATCGATAATTATTTTTTCGTCGCCGACCACGAATTCGACTTTCCCGCCTAGATACTCGGGATTTTGGGGGTCCATGCCGATGTGCAGGACGATTTCCGGGTAATCGTGAGAGTGGGCGTGGATGTGGGGGTTGGGGGTAGGCATCTCGTATATCCAGCCGATTTCGATATAGGTATCACTGCCGGGAACGAGGTCGTTGCTCATGAAGGTCATCGTGGGGTTCTGGCGCCCTTTGATATCCTGCTGGCCACCGACTTCATAGGCGGGTTTGTCTACCAGGTTTTGCTTATAACTTCTTTTAGGCATCGGGAAGCTCCTTTTAAAGTGGATATATTTTATATTACCTGTTCTTTAGGATAATTGTCATCTCCCGTTTGACGTGTGTGTATTTGCCCGATGCCTACGGGAGAGACTATAATGTACCGAATATGAAAATACTGCAGGTGATACCCTATTTCTACCCGGCGTGGTCGTACGGGGGACCGCCGCGCAGCACGTATGGACTGTGCAAGGAGCTGGTAAAGAGGGGACATGAGGTTACCGTATTCACCACCGACGCCCTTGACAGGCATAACAGGATTAAAGAAACACAGGAAACAGCCGAGGGAATTGAAATAAGGCGTTTCAGCAATCTTAACAACTATGTTGCCTTCCGTCACCGCATTTTCCTCTCGCCGGGGATGATAGGCGCGATGAGAAAAGAACTGAAAAACTGCGACATCGTCCACCTCAACGAGTTCCGCACGCTGCAGAACCTGCTGGCACACCGCTATGCCATGAAAAATGACGTGCCCTACGTGGTACAGCCGCGAGGTTCGCTGGTAAATATCCTTGCCAAGCAGCGACTGAAGAGCCTGTTCGATATCATGGGGGGTCGAAAGCTGATACAGGACGCAACGCGACTGATAGCGCTGGCGCCCCTGGAGCTGCCCCAGTTCATCGGCTATGGCGTTGATGAGGAAAAAATAGACATCGTGCCCAACGGCATCGACCTGGCGGAATACCGGGACCTCCCGCCTCAAGGAGAATTCCGGCGGAAGTACGGGATTGACGCGAATCAGCGTATTATTCTCTTCCTGGGGAGGTTGCATCAGAGCAAGGGTATCGACCTGCTGATTAAAGCTTTTAGCAGTCTGGAGGGGGATTATAGCGAGGCAAGACTGGTGATTGCCGGCCCGGACGATGGATTTTTACCTTCGCTCAAGAACCTGGTCAATGAACTGAAGCTGGAGACAAAAGTGATTTTCACCGGCCCCGTTTACGGAGAGCAGAAACTCTCCGCCTACGTGGATGCGGATGTTTATATGCTGCCCTCTTTCTACGAGTCGTTCGGTATCAGCGTCTTCGAAGCGCTTGCCTGCGGTACGCCGGTGGTGGTGACCGACCGCTGCGGTATAGCTAATATCGTTAAGGACAAGGGGGGGCTGGCGGTGTCCTACGAAGCGGAGTCGATTGCAGAAGGCCTGCGGCGGATGTTGGAAGGCGATAGTCTAAGGCAGAAATACGGCAAAGATGGACAGGCGCTGGTGCGTGAGAAATACGGATGGGAAGCGATAGCGGAGGAGATGGAAAAAGTATATGAGAGGTGCCTTGAAAAATGAGTTTAAGAGATAAAATGGTAATGCGTAAAGTTTTTTATCTGGTTATTCTGATACTCGTTGTATCTATGATACCAATACCTTTTATGAGCTGTTCGAGCACTTCCGAGAATACTACTCCCGGATATGTTACCGAGACTTTCACGAAACGTGGCATCGACTTCTCATTCGAATATCCGGACGACTACGAAAAATACGAGACCGGTTATGAAGAAGAAAGTGATGAAGTAGATTATATCGTGCTACAATATTCTGCCTCGACCTATGACGGCACATTCCGTAAGGTAATAAATATACAGATGTGGAATCCCACGGAAGACTGGCATGATGCCGCGACCAAGCTGGACTACTATCTGGCTCATCTTGGGGATACGGGACAGGATCCCGAGGTGAAAGAGCGTTCGGCGCTGCAGGTAGCCGGTGTGGCCGGAGAAAAAGCGGTTTTTTCAGTGGTGATGACAGATATTACGAATATCCCTAACAAGCTGACCGGCTGGATTGCCGCTTTCGATTACAGGGGACAGATCTGGTTTCTGGTCGTGACCACAAACATGGAAACACCGGATGAAGTTGAAGCCGATTTTGGACATATAATAGAGAGCTTTAAATTCCTGGACTAAAGTAATCCTGCGACCCTGTTGACAAATCGACTATTTCCTATTATAATATGAATGAACATTCATTCATTATCTCAAGGTAATTAACTATGCCAGCTGGAGCATCGAAGAAGAGCCGAAGCACGGAGAAGCGCCGGAAACAAATACTCAAGGCGGCGCTGGAAGTATTTACGCAAAAGGGCTACGCTGCCGCCACGGTGCCGGAAATCGCTCAAGCGGCGGGAGTAGCCGCAGGTACTATTTATCTCTACTATCCCAGCAAGCGGGAGTTGTTTGTGGCTGTAATTAAGAATCTTATCATCACAACTCCTCTACTAAAACTTCTCGATAAGATTCCGCAGGGGGATTTAGAGTCGGTGTTGAAAGATATTTTGAAAGACAGGTTTGACCTTGTTAAGAACCCAGTTTTCGCGCGATTGCCGTCGCTGATGGGGGAGGTCATACGTGACCCCGAGCTCAAAGAGCTATGGCTGAAAGAATTCATCCAGAACTTCCTCGGGCGTATAGAAATGGGCTCCCGGATGATGTCAGCGGCGAACAAGTATCGTGAGATAGAGCCGGCGGTAGCCGTAAGGGCGGTGGGGGGTATGATTATCGGCTTCATGCTCCTAAGGGTAGCGGAGGGCGACACCAGCCCGCTGAATAAAATGAAGCAGGAAAAAATCGCCGAAGACATCGTGACTATCATGTTGCACGGACTGCTTAAGGAAAAGGAGAACGCCCGATGACAGGTCCCGCGATAGCGGTCAATAACCTGGAATTCAAGTATGGCAAGCTGAAGGTCATAGATGATATGACGCTGGAGATTGGTAGCGGCACCAGCTACGGGCTGCTGGGGCCTAACGGAGCGGGCAAGACCACCCTGATACGGCTGATGGTGGGGCTGCTGAAGCCGGCGGGGGGCAGCATTTTGTGCCTGGGGAAGCCACCGACGAGAGCCATAGCCAAAAATATCGGCTATATGCCGCAACTGCCGGCGTTATATTCGGAGATATCCGTGGAGCAGAATATCGACTTTTTTGCCAGGATTTACGGACTGAAAAACCGAAGAGAAAGGTCGGCGCGCGTCAAAGACATTATTAAAGTAGTGGACCTCTGGGACAAGCGTAAAACACAGATAATTAACTTGAGCGGTGGCATGAAGCAGCGCGTCAGCCTGGCGTGCGCGATAGTCCACCAGCCGCCTCTGATATTCCTCGACGAGCCGACGGTAGGCCTGGACCCCGAATTAAGGGTACATTTCTGGGAATACTTTACCAACCTTACCAAAGCGGGGCATACGCTGATTATTTCCAGCCACACCTTCGACGACGCGGCGCACTGCCAGCAGCTGGCCTTCCTGCGGATGGGCAGGGTGGTGGGGCAGGGTACGCCGGAGGAACTATGCGCCGCCACCGGCAATAAAGATGCCTCGCTGGAAGACGCCTTCCTCTACTTTATCAGGCAGGACGAGGAGCAGAAAAATGTCCGGTAGCACTTTTACCGTCGCCAAGCGGGTAATACTCCAGGTGGTGCGCGACCGCCGCACTATCGCGTTGATATTGGTTGCGCCGCTGATAATCGCCAGCATCGCCGGTTTCAGCATCCCGGATAAAAGCTCGCTGGATGTTTTCTCGCCGGCCATACTGGCCACGTTGATACTGTTCTTCGGTTTCCTGATAACCGGCATCAGCTTTTTAAGGGAGCGCACCCAGGGCACGCTGGAGCGCCTGCTGGCTTCGCCGATATCCAAAATGGATGTCGTGGTGGGGTATCTGCTGGGCCTGCTGGGGTTCGCTCTGGTGCAGACCCTGATAATGTTTTTCTACATGGTGTACGTGCTGGACATCAACTACCGCGGCGATTTATGGCAAATTCTCATCTTCCAGGCGCTCATGGGCGTCAACGCAGTCTGCCTGGGCACCTTCTTTTCCGCTTTCGCCCGGAACGAGTTCCAGATGATACAGTTTATACCTCTGATTATCATTCCACAGGTATTCGTCAGCGGACTTTTTATCCCGGTGGACCAGCTGCCGGTCGTCCTGGAATGGGTATCCAAGTTCCTGCCGCTGACTTATGGAGTGGAGGGGATAAGGGCAATGATGCTGCAGGGGCAAAGCCTGCTGGATATAGGCAAGGACATCTGGATACTGGTGGCTTACGCGGCGGGGCTTTTGATACTGGCTTCGCTGACCTTAAGGCAGAAGTCGTAAAGAAGATATTAGCATCTAGACTTGCTTATAGGCCTAGTCTCTGCGGTGGGTAATCCAGAATCCCAGCACTCCGGCTAAAACTATGACCCCGGCGATAATACCTCCAATCATCCCCCAGTTAGTCCCGGGTTCCGTCGTTGTTGGCGCCGGAGTAGGGGCGGCTGTTTGTGCCGGAGTAGTGGTGGCAGCGGGAGTTGCCGTTGGAGACGGAGCGGCTGTCTCTTCTGGTGGTGATGGGGCTGTGTCCTGCGTGGGAGAGGGGGCAGGCGTCTGGGTCGGGGATGGTGCCGGCTCCTGCGTTGGTGCCGGCGTGGGTGTTGGCTCTGTCACGATTAATACGCCGGACAGCAGGCCGATACTGATATTATAAGTACCGGCGGTATCCAGTGATACAGAAAAACTCACTGTCTGGTTCTCATGGCCTTCGAGAGTGACCTGTTTGGTTTCCGTGACGACGTCATTGATTTTGAGGACGACGCTATAGGTACCGGAAAGGTCGCCGGTATTGGTTACAAGGACGCTGATGGATGTCGTCTCACCGGTGTATATTTCCGCCGGTGTAAATATGAGGTCGCTGATGGCAAAAGAAGCAGGTTCGATGAGAGACAGCACCGCGAAGGCGGTGAAATGGGTGGTCTCACCGGTGATGGTGTGTGTTGACGGGTCAACGACTATATTTTGAAGGACGACCCATTCGCCGTTGATATCGTCGTAAAAAGCAATCGAGAGGTCCTCTTCGTTAACCCCGGCGGGAATGTTGTTGGGGTCATAGGTGAAGGTAATGGTTACTGGCTGGTCAAATGTAGCTCCATCAGGTCTGAAGTCGTAAGTAAGACCGATAATTGACGATTGCTCCGGGGGGTCCGGGGGGAAATTCAGGGTCAATATCATCAGATTGGCTAGCGGCTGACCGGTAGCCGTCAGACCGGTGGTGCCCCCGTCGACATTCAGCTGGACATTACCATCGCCGGAGGAGAGTGCAACGTCCTGTGTGAACAGACCTCCGCTGGTGACTACATTTGAAATATCAGTTACGCCCCCAATAGGCGGAGGCGTCTGGTTGTTTAGTGACTCATCATCCGTATTGGTCACGATGACATCGCTGGCATTTATGTTGTTATAATTGGCATCGACGGATACTGAAGGAGCGGTAATAATCGTATAAAAGATATCGCCGTCAAAATCGGCATCATCAACACCGGTGACGGTAATGGTTTGGGGTGTATTCCAGTTCAAATTGGTAAAGGTGACATTGTCTGCCGATATGGTGCCTTCGCTGAAATCACTGCTGGTCAGCCCTATGGTCACATTATTCGTAGGCTGGGTATTGAGGACGATAGTGAAAGTATCGGTGCCGCCGATTTCAGAAGTGACAAGCCCCGCGGTAGGATTAACGGTGATGCCATAGATAACAATATTAAATGGATTAGAATCGACAGTGACACCCCCGAAGGAAAACCTTAAAACCTTGCCCGGCCCCACGGTATTGATTTTCAGGTCATTAAAGGTGGCAATACCGTTGGCATTGGTTACCCGGGGAGAAGTGCCGGTAAGCGCGCCCGTACCGGCCTGAAGCGCTACGGCGATATTCTGGGCGGAAACGTTATTGGTGAACTGGTCGGTAGCCCTTACCGTTACCGCTGGCGATATGGCTACATTAACCAGGGTATCCGTGGGCTGCTGGATAATCGTGAGGGTGGTTATCGCGCCGGCAACCTCGGTCAGGGTACCGAAGTTGGTTGCCCCGTTTACGCCTGTAATAACTCCGGCAGTCATGGTAATGTTACCGTTTGCCAGAGGCGTACCCGCCGTCGGTCTGACCTGGATGGGAGTGACCCCGCCGATGGTCATGGTATCCGCTTCAGTAGATGAATTGGCGGTAACGGTAACCGTAATGGTATTGGCTGCAATGACAGCCGGGGTGTTGGCGGCCAGTTCGGGGGTAGCACCGGTTATGGCGACATCGGGGGCAGAGGCTGGATTAAACTCAAATCCGGCCGGAATAGTCAGGACAAAAACACCATCATCAATATCGCCGGGGGCTCCTTCGGCTATAACGATAGCGCCTAATGACGTCCAGGCACCACCGGTTGTATCTGCAGATATTGCGCCCCCACCAGCTGCCGGAGTAACGTTGGCGGCTGCCTGGGCAGGTACCGCCATTATCAGGCTGAAGTATAAAACCAGCACCAGAGCCAGTACCGCTCTTAGAATCCTGCTTTTAATTTTACTCGCCTCCCCCACCTTGAAGGCTTTTTATTAAACTCTTTATGATTATTAAAAATAAAAAACAATATCAAATTATACCCTAGTCCAAAAAACGGCAAATGTCAAGGGGTTTTGAGATAAAATTTGTCAGAGATGGACTAAAAAGCAACAGGTTTTAAAGCCGGTTTCTTTGATATTTAAATATTTAAACAGAAATTATAACTTTATATTATTGAGTTCAACAATCGTGTTTAATCGGTGAGGTCTTCGATGGGGGCAGACGGGGCGTTTTCCTTAACAGACTGTATGCCGTTTTTGGCATCGGCTTTATTCACATAGCCCTCGCCTGAATCAGCGATTATCTGCCCGTTCGAATGGCGAAGTCTCCAGCGGTATTCTCCCTTTGCATCCTTAAGTAACTCGAACGTGGCTGCCATATTATGCCTCCTTTCTTAAAAATATACTTAGTGGAGGAAACAGGCATACAACATTATATTCACGTGATATACCCCTGTCAATAAAAATAGCAAAAAATTGATGTATATTGGACATCTGTCATTGGGGCTGGATGGAAAAAGAAAGAAAGGTTACGTAAGTCAGCGTGACGCTTTTCTAATATCCTCGTGGTAATTCTGGAGGGATTTAACGTCCTCCCGACCCTCGCGGTAAGCGGTAATACCCTTGACAGCCGCTCTGGCCGCCGCCAGCGTGGTGATATAGGGCACGCGGTACTTGATAGCCGCCTTGCGGATATAGGAGTCGTCATAGCGGCTTAACTTGCCGGTGGGCGTGTTGATTAACAGATTTATTTCCTTGTTCTTGATGGCGTCGGTGATGTTGGGGCGGCCCTCATGCTCTTTTAAAATATGCTCACTGGAGATGCCCTTGCCGGCTAAATACTCGCCCGTGCCCTCGGTGGCTCTGATTTTAAAGCCTAGTTTAGCGAACCCGGCCGCCACCTCCGCCGCCGCGGCGCGGTCGGATTCCGTGACGGTGATGAGCACGGTGCCTTCGGTGGGCAGGCGGTTGACCGCCTCCTGCGCTTTCCAGTAGGCCATGCCGAAAGAATCGGCGATGCCCAGCACCTCGCCGGTGGACTTCATTTCCGGTCGTAAAACGGGGTCGACCTCCGGGAACATGTTGAAGGGGAAGACGGACTCCTTGACGCCGTGGTGGGGAATTTTCCAGTTCTTGAGTCCGAGGTCCTTGACCTTTTTACCCATGATAATCTGCGTTGCCAGGCGCGCCATCTGCACGGAACAGACCTTGGAGACGACGGGCACGGTGCGGGAGGCGCGCGGGTTGACCTCGATGACGTAAACGACGTCGTTGCAGAGGACGTACTGCACGTTCATCAGGCCGACCACCTCAAGCTCAATGGCGATGCGGCGTGTGTATTCGTTGATGGTATCGATGTGTTTCTGGGAGAGGCTGACCGGAGGCAGGACACAGGCGGCATCGCCGGAATGGACGCCGGCGTATTCGATATGCTCCATGATAGTGGGTATAAACACATCCTTGCCGTCGGACACGGCGTCCGCCTCTATTTCGATAGAGTCCTCGAGGTAGCGCTCGATAAGGAGGGGACGGTCGGGGGTAACGGCGACGGCCGCGGTGACATACTGCTGCAGCTCTTCCTCATCGTGGATGATTTCCATGCCCCGGCCGCCGAGCACGTAAGAAGGCCGTACGATGAGCGGGAAGCCGATGCGTCTCCCGATAGTGAATGCCTCATCGAGGCTGCTGGCCATGTCCGATTCCGGCATGGGGATGCCATATTTTTCCATCATCTCGCCGAAACGCCCACGGTCGGAGGCGATATCGATGGAATTAACCGATGTGCCCAGCACCTTAACGCCGTGCTCCTCCAGTTCTGCGGCGATGTTGAGCGGCGTCTGCCCGCCGAACTGGACGATTATCCCAAGGGGCTTTTCTTTCTCGTAGATATTTAATACATCCTCAACGGTCAAAGGCTCGAAGTACAGCTTGTCCGAGGTATCGAAGTCAGTGGAGACCGTCTCCGGATTGCAGTTAATCATCAGCGTCTCATAGCCCTCGTCCTTTAAGGCGTAAGCGGCATGGACACAGCAGTAGTCGAACTCGATACCCTGGCCGATGCGGATAGGCCCGCTGCCCACGACGATGACCTTTTTCTTCTGCGTCGGCTGTGCCTCGTCCTCCGTCTCGTAAGTGCTGTAATAATAGGGCGTGGCGGCGTCGAACTCGGCGGCGCAGGTATCCACGATTTTATAAACCGTCTCGATTTGCCAGTCCTGCCGCAGCTGCCTCACCTGCCGCAAAGACTGCCCCGTTAAAGCCCCGATTTGGTCGTCGGTGAAGCCGAGTCGCTTGGCGGAGAGCAGGTTATCTTTAGAAAGCTTCTCCGTCTGCAGCTTTTTTTCCATATCGATTATGTTCTGCATCTTGTTAATGAACCAGATGTCGATTTTCGTATGCTCCGCCAGCGCCTCCGGCGTTTTGCCTCTTCTCAAGGCGGCCATAATAGCCCACAGTCGGGCCTCGTTGGGGAAGAGGGGGTAAGAAAGGAGGTCGTCAGTCAGTTTCCACTCGGGGTCTTCCCACAGCAGCGAGCGCTTGCTGAACTCCAGCGAGCGGACGGCTTTCTGGAGGGCGGCCTCGAAACAGCGGTCGATAGACATGACCTCGCCGGTGGCTTTCATCTGCGTGCCTAGAGTGGGGTTACTGGCGGCGAATTTATCGAACGGCCAGCGGGGAATCTTAACTACAATGTAGTCCAGCGCTGGCTCGAAGCAGGCCATCGTCTTGCCGGTTACCTGGTTGGGAATCTCGTCCAGCCGCTTACCGATAGCGATTTTTGAAGCCACGCGGGCGATAGGATAGCCGGTGGCTTTACTCGCCAGGGCGGAGGAGCGGCTGACGCGGGGATTGACCTCGATGACGTAGTAATTTTCACTCACGGTGTCGAGGGCAAACTGGATGTTACAGCCGCCCTCGATGCCCAGCGCGCGGATAATTTTGAGGCTGGCGGTACGCAGCATCTGGTACTCTTTATTGTTCAGGGTCTGGCTGGGGGCGACCACGATGCTGTCGCCGGTATGCACCCCCATGGGGTCGAAGTTTTCCATGTTGCACACGGTGATGCAGTTATCGGCGCCGTCCCGCATGACTTCATACTCGATTTCCTTCCAGCCGGCCACGGACTTTTCCAGCAGCACCTGGTGAATGGGGCTGGTGGCCAGTCCTTTGGGGACGACGATCTCCAGTTCCTCGAGGTTCATCGCCGCGCCGCCGCCGGTGCCGCCTAATGTAAAGGCGGGGCGGATGATGAGGGGGAGGCCTATTTCCTTAGCCGCCTCCCGCGCCTGCTCCATGGTATTAACACTGGCGCTGGGCGGCACGGGCTCCCCGATTTTAATCAGGAGTTTCTTAAAAAGCTCGCGGTCTTCCGCGTTCCTGATCGTCTCGATGGGCGTGCCCAGACTTTTGACGTTATATTTTTCCAGGACCCCGGCGTCGGCCAGCTCCACGGCCAGGTTAAGTCCGGTCTGTCCGCCGAGGGTGGGCAGCAAACCGTCCGGGCGCTCTTTTTCAATGATACGTGTCAGGGTTTCCACGTTCAGGGGCTCGATATACACCACATCGGCGATGCCTTCATCGGTCATAATGGTAGCCGGATTTGAGTTCACCAGCACGGAAACGATGCCCTCTTCACGCATGGCTTTGCACGCCTGCGTGCCGGCGTAGTCGAACTCCGCCGCCTGCCCGATGATGATGGGGCCCGAACCGATTATCAATACTTTAGATGGTTTCAAGACTGATTTCCTTCTATCATCTTTAAAAATCTATCGAAAAGATAGGTGCTGTCCCAGGGACCCGGCGATGCTTCGGAGTGGTACTGGATGGCAAAGATAGGCAGTTCTTTATGACGCAGCCCTTCGACCGTGCCGTCGTTGAGGTTGATGTGGGTGATTTCCAGTCCGCCCTTGATACTATCGGCATCCGCGGCATAGCCGTGGTTTTGCGCCGTGATATAGACCCGGCCGGTAGCCAGCTCGCGTACGGGATGATTGCCGCCGCGATGCCCGAATTTAAGTTTATAGTTGCGGCCGCCGAAAGCCCGGGCGATAAGCTGGTTACCCAGGCAGATGCCCATGATGGGCTTCTTATCAACCAGCTCCTTGACCGTAGCGACGATATAGTCCAGCAGCTCGGGGTCGCCGGGACCGGGTGAAAGCAGAATGCCGTCCGGCTTGAGAGAGAGGACTTCCTTAGCCGAAGTAGTGCAGGGGACGACGGTCACGCTGCAGCCCAGCCGGTTGAGGATGCGCAGGATGTTGAACTTTAAGCCGTAATCAATAACGACGACATGATGCTTCGTTTTTTGGTTACCATTTTGCCATTGGTAGGTTTTTTTCGTGGAGACCTGCTTCACAAAATCGATGGTGCCGTAGTCCGGCGTACGGCGCAATTCCTCCAGCGCCTGCTGGGGAGTCTTACTGCTGGTTATTATGCCCATCATCACGCCGTGCGAGCGCAGGCGGCGGGTAAGCGCGCGGGTGTCCACGCCGTAAATGCCGGGGGTCTTGCTGCGCTTAAGATATTCATGGATGGTCTCTTGATTAAGGTAGTGGCTGGGCTCGAGACACTGTTCCCGCACCGTAAAGCCGCGCACCTGTATCTTGTTCGATTCAAAGTCCTGCTCATTAGTGCCGTAGTTGCCGATAAGAGGGTAGGTGGGGACCAGAATCTGGCCGGCATAGGATGGGTCGGTGAGCATTTCCTGGTAGCCGACCATGCTGGTGCAAAAGACGACTTCACCCACGGCGTCGTCCATAGCACCGAAGGCATACCCGTGATAAACCGTGCCGTCTTCTAGGACTAAAAATGCTTGTTTATCCATGAGATTTTCAAACCCCTAGAATTCTAGCATAAACTACTTTGTTTCGTACATATCTAACTATGTTGTAGCCTGTATTCTCTTTACAAAAAAATAACGGGAGGGGGTGCCGCCCCCCTCCCGTTACCTGCGCCCTTCCCGGGCGCGAAAAGAGAGGAAAAATTAAAGGATAATATTCTGCTTAATATCCTTCCTCTTATACTTAAATTGCGGCTTCGTTTCTATCACCGGTGCGCACACGTACGACGGTCTCTACCGGCAGAATGAATATCTTGCCGTCGCCGGTATCACCCGTGCGGGCGTTCCTGACAATCGCGTCGATAACCGGCACCACGTCCTCATCCAGTACCACCAGTTCTATCTTCAGTTTGGGCAGGAGGTCGATGCGGTGTTCTCCCACACGCCACTGGAGAGAAATCCCCTTCTGCTTGCCGCGACCGCTGACCTCACTGACCGTCATGCCGAAGTAGCTTTTCTCCTCGAGGGCTTTCTTAACAGCATCCAGTCTTTCTTCACGGATAATCGCTTCAACCTTTTTCATCGTAGCAGACCTCCGTAAGCTCTTTCGCCATGTTGCGAGATGTCAAGACCGACCGTTTCTTCCGCCGGGCCTACCCTCAAGCCCATTGTCTTATCGATTAGCTTACCGATGCCCAGCGTGGCGACGAAGGCAAAACCCCCGACCGACACGACACCGATGAGCTGCTTGAGCAGCTGCATGGCATTACCCATAATCAGGCCGTCGGCACCGGCGGAGTTCACGGATACGGTAGCGAAAATACCGGTGGCTAAAGCCCCCCAGATACCGCCCAGCCCATGACAGGCGAAAACGTCCAGCGAGTCATCGACGCCGCGCTTGATTTTCAGCAGGGTCATGCCGTAGTAGGAAATCGCCGCGGCAATTGCGCCGATGGGGATAGCCGCCAGCGGTGTCACGAAGCCGGCGGCGGGGGTAATCGCCACCAGCCCTACCACCGCACCGGTAACCGTGCCGAGAACGGTGGGGCGCTTATGTATCCAGCTGATGACCATCCAGGTAAAGGCTGCCGCAGCCGCGGCGATGTTAGTGGCCACGAAGGCGCTGGAGGCGAGTCCGCCGGATGTCAGGGCGCTGCCGGCATTAAAACCGAACCACCCGAACCAGAGCAGGCCGGCGCCCAGCACCACCATCGGGATGTTGTTGGGCTCCATGGCACTATTGGGGAAGCCGCGACGACGTCCCAGCAGCATCACCAGCGCCAGCGCCGAGACGCCCGCGTTGATATGCACCACCGTCCCGCCGGCGAAATCAAGCGTACCAAGTCCGGCAAGCCAGCCGCCGCTGCCCCAGACCCAGTGGGCCGTGGGTACATAGACGATGGTAAGCCATAAAGCGGAAAATACCAGTAAAGAACCAAATTTAATTCTTTCCACGACGGCGCCCGTAAACAGGGCGACGGTGATAATAGCGAACATAGCCTGGAATATCATAAAGGCGAGGTGGGGAGTGGTACTGGCGTATATAGGAGAAGGGTCTTGCCCCACATTATTCAGACCGAGGAAGTTAAGACCCCCGATAATGCCGCCATGGTCGTTGCCGAAGCTTAAGCTGTAGCCGTAAAGCACCCAGAGCAGTCCCACCAGACCGAGGAAGGCGAAGCTCATCATGATGGTAGACAGCAGATTTTTTCGCCGTACCATGCCTCCATAAAAGAGCGCCAGGCCCGGCGTCATCAGCATGACCAATGCCGCAGACATTAAGAGCCATGCAGTATCTCCTGTATTGATAGGCATCATCGACCTCCTTATGGTCTTGATGCCTTCATTTTAGCGGGCTAATGTTACGCGTGGATTACGGAGAGGTTACATTTGTGTTAAAAAAGACCTGCGGTTAGCTGCCCTTGGTAAACCGGTAGCCAATATTGCGTACGGTCTCGATGTAAGTGTGGTTAGCGTCCTCAATTTTGCTGCGGAGTCGCCGCATATGCACGTCCACGGTGCGGTCGCCGCCGTAATAATCGTATCCCCAGATTTTATTCAGCAGGGCTTCGCGTGTAAAGACCCGGCCGGGACTGCCGGCCATCAGCTTAAGCAGCTCGTATTCCTTATAGGTAAGGTCGGCTTTCTTGCCGTCCACGGTCACCTCGCAGGTAACCAGGTCGATGGTCAGCCCGTTGCGCTTTATCCTCTCATTACCATCGGCTTCTCCGGACTGGCGCAGCAGGCGTTTTATCCGCAGCAAAAGCTCGGTATTATCGTAAGGATAGATAATAAAATCATCTATCTCATTATAATCATCAAGTCCCACCAGGTCCTCCGCCGTAACCAGAGCTATTACCGGTATTTTTTTCTGTTTTTTCAGGTTGACGGTGAGTTCCGTAGCACTTTTATCGAAACGGCGGCTATTATCGGCGATAATCAGGTGCGGAGCCTGGGTTTCAATTTTTTGTAGAGCATCGTCGCAGGCAATACTCGCGCAATCATAGCCGCCGCGAGCGATTTCCCGTCGCATGGTATCCGTTGCTGCAGTATCCGCGGTAATTATCAGCACACGTTCCATAACACTATTTCCGTCGGTAAACGCCGGTAATTTTTTAGCACCGTTTCTCTTCATAGATAATACCATCTTATATCTTCTTGGCGTTAATAGGCGTAAAGTCGGCCGTAAGGACGCAGCCAGCGCGGATACAACTTGATAAAGTTACCTTTTAAGATATCATCGGCATTAAAACCAAACAGCTCGGAGAATACCGATACATGCTCCTTGATAACGGCGTTGTCTTTCTCGTTCAATTTAGCCACGCCGACCTCCCGGCCGAGGTGGTATTTAGGGATGTTGCCCCGTACGTAGATAACCCCGCCGTGCATCCCCGTGCCCACGTATCGGGAAAGGTGGTCCTGGCCTTCCTTTAGATTCAAGCCCAGCAGGATAATGGTGCCTCCGGCCATGTACTCCCCGAGAAAGTCCTGGGCGGTCCCGCCGATGACGATGACGGGCTTTTTACTCTGATACTCCTTCATGTGGATGCCGGCGCGGTAGCCCACGTCATTACGAATATAGATTTTCCCGCCCCGGGCGGAAAGCCCGGCGGTATCACCGGCGCGACCATGAACGATGATTTCGCCCTCGTTCATGGTGTTGCCGCAGCCGTCCTGCGCGCTGCCGTGAACGATGATGCGCGGTCCGTTCATGAAAGCGCCGAGGTCGTTGCCGGGCGTGCCGTATATCTCGATTTCCACCGGCTTGTCCAGGTCTGTGCCGATATACCGCTGACCGTAAACGTTCTGCAGTTCGATTTTGGTCGCGCCGTTAGCGATAGCTTTCCTAAGCCGCGCGTTCAGGTCCCGGTAATAAACACCGGCGGAATCTATTTTCATTATCGTTTTACTCATCGTCGTCATCTTTAACTACCCGCCATTTTAATCCCCAGTATCCCCAGCTCGGTATCGGAGAGCCCGATGCCGCGCAGGTGCAGGCGGTTGCCCCGCAGGCTTTCCAGCGCATTGACGCCGAGTCCGCCGAGGATGTCTTTAAGCTCGATGCTCCAGCCGCGAAGCAGATTGGCCGCCCGCCGCGCGCCGATTTCTGGGTTGATACGCTTGGTCAGCCGCAGGTCGGTGGTGCAGATGCCCCAGGCGCACTTGCCGGTATGGCACTGCTGGCAGACGTGGCAGCCCAGCGAAATAAGCGCGGCCGTCCCGATATAGACGGCGTCGGCGCCGAGAGCAATAGCCTTTGCCACGTCGCCGCTGCTGCGGATGCCCCCGGCTATCACCAGTGAAGCCCGGTGGCGGATGCCTTCCTGTCTCAAGCGGGTGTCCACTGAAGCCAGCGCCAGCTCGATAGGAATGCCCACGTTATCGCGGATGACCTTGGGTGCCGCGCCGGTCGCCCCGCGCAGCCCATCAAGGACAACGATATCCGCCCCGCCCCGAACGATGCCGCTGGCGATGGCGGCGGAGTTGTGCACGGCGGCTATCTTGACCGACACCGGCTTGGTGTAATTCGTAGCTTCCTTAAGCGCGTAAATAAGCTGCGCCAGGTCTTCGATGGAGTAAATATCGTGCTGGGGCGCCGGCGATAAAGCGTCGGTGCCTTCCGGAATCATGCGCGTCAGCGAAACGTCGGCGCTGACCTTCTCGCCCGGCAGGTGCCCGCCGATACCCGGCTTGGCACCCTGGCCGATTTTAATTTCCACTACTCTGGCGGCATCCAGGTAATCGGCATGCACGCCGAAGCGCCCCGAGGCCACCTGTACAATGGTGTTATCGCCGTATTTATAGAGGCTGGGGTGCAGGCCGCCTTCGCCGGTATTCCAGAGCGTGCCCATTTCTGTGGCCGCCCTGGCCAGCGATTCCTGTACGTTGAGGCTGACTGCCCCGTAGGACATGGCGGAAAACATCACCGGCACGTCCAGTTTGACCTGCGGCGTCATCTTCGTCTTTAAATTATTCTTGCCTGGCCCCAGTTCCAGCCGTTCCGGCTTTTGCCCGAGGTAAGTAGTTAATTCCATCGGCTCGCGGAGGGGGTCGATGGAGGGGTTGGTCACCTGGCTGGCATTAAGCACGATGTGGTCCCAGTAAATCCGCTGTGTTTTATCGTCGCCCATGCCGGTAAGCAACACGCCACCGGTCTCCGCCTGCTTGGCGATGTCCTCGATGATATCCGGACGCCAGTTATAGTTGCCGCGGTAGTCCAGCGGGTTATAGGTCACCCGGATGGCGTTAGTGGGACAGAACGCCTCGCAGCGATGGCAGCCCACACACAACTCCTCGCGACTCTTTACCTTATCTTCTTCGGCGTCGTAGTAGTTCGCCCCGAAGCTGCACTGGTTGACGCAGACCTGGCACTGAATGCAGCGGTCTTCGTCTCTATTTATTTTAAATTTAGGTGTTATGAATGTTTTCATTTGTTTACCCTGAGTTACTAACTCGTGTCGCGCCGTCTAGCGCGATACTGCTTCTTTTTTCTCATCCTCCAGATGTATTTTCGCATTTGGCTTGAGCCGCCCGATAACCGGCTCGCCGCCCATCGGCGACCAGGCATTATCAAGGTCGGGGGATATCAGCCTGATGGCGGACTCCTCCGATGATAGATAAAGCATATCGCCTTTTTCCCCCACCGTCAGCGGACGCAGTCGAATGCGGTCGGTCAGCCCTATCATCTCGCCCGTATGGGCGATAACGACGGCGAAAGGCCCGTTCAAAAGCAGGCTGCCGTAGGTCTGGCGTATCGCTCGCATCAGGTTCTGTTCTTTTTCCGGCATACGCTCGATTTCGTCCCAGAACGGCGCCGCTAAGACCTTGGCGGCTATTTCCAGCGGCAGGTTATGTTTTCTCATGAGCAGGTCGACGGCGTAAGCGACGACCTCCGTGTCCGTCTGCATCGTACAACTATAGCCGAACTGCTCCAGATAGCGCCGGTTGATGCCGTAGGACGAGATTTCGCCGTTATGCACCACCGTCCAGTCCAGGATCGAGAACGGGTGTGCCCCGCCCCACCACGCCACCGTGTTGGTCGGGAAGCGACCGTGGGCGGTCCAGATATAGGCTTTATATTGCTCTAATTTAAAGTACTCGGCGATTTCTTCCGGGTAGCCAACGCCCTTGAAGACCGCCATGTTCTTACCGCTGGAAAAAACGAAGCTGTCATTATCGCTGGTATTTATATCCATGACCCGCGCCACGACGTAGTCGTCGGCCGACTGGTTTTTCGGGAGGCTCTGGGGCACGTCCACGAAATAACGCCAGACCAGCGGGGGATTTTTTATTGCCGCCGTCTTTCGGGAAGGCACCTCCTCCTGCCAGACCACGTTGAAGTGCTCGCGCAGGAATTCTTCGGTTTCCAGCTTGCTTTTTATGCTAAGGTACATCACGTGCAGGGCGTAGTTATCGGCATGTTCCGGGTAAAGGCCATAAGCTGCGAAGCCGCCGCCCAGTCCGTTACCGCGGTCGTGCATGTTGGCGATAGCTTTGATTACGCTCTCGCCGGAGAACCTTCGTCCGGTTCTGTCCATAGCGCCGAAGATAGAACAGGCGTCGATTACCTTATCATCGTTATAGGTGTTGTTTATTAACGCTAAATTTCTCATTGGTGTCCTTCCGGATAGTAACACTAGTCCCCGATGATAGCCTCTTCCATCGGCTCTTCGGTGGTGATAAGAACAGCCGACGCTGAAGGCTTGGCCAGTTTCGAGCGCCAGGCGGATTCTGGCAGGGAAGCCAGTCCGAAATCATCGGCGACGAGTTGCTGCTTAAAACTCTCCACATTTATGCCGTCTTTCATCAAATTGTAAATAATCCCCGATTTTTCAATATCCCCGGCGAACGCAAAGCCCGCCAGTTTACCCTTCTTCAAAATAACCTTGCGGTAGGTACCGTTATTCCGGTTGATAATAGTCTCGTAGCCGTCATCGGGCGGATTTACGAGCCCGGCGGAGGCGATGTTCAACCCGAAGTATTTCAGGGCGTTCATGGCCGTGCCGCCCGTATATTCCACCTTTTTCCCCGCCATATTAAGACCGGCTACGTGACCGCCCTCGTAAGCGTTGGGCCAGACCGGCGTGGGTCGATTTTCCCCCAGCACGAAGTCGTAAGCCTCGGCGGCGTCGCCGCAGGCGTAGATATTAGGCAGCGAGGCGGCCATGTGTCTATCGACCACGATGCCGCGGTTTGTTTTTATTTTGGTTTTGGCAACTAGGTCGAGCCGCGGCCTGACGCCAATAGCGATAACTACCATGTCGCCGGGCAGCGTCCGTCCGTCGTCCAGGGTCACGCTGCTGACCTTTCCGGCGGTCTGGCTATTGATTCTCGCCACGGTGCGGCCGGTAATGATATTCACGCCGGCCTGCTCCAGGGCAGCCGCTTCCAGGGCCGCTGCCTCCTCATCGAGAATCGTATTCAAAACATAGTCCTTCATTTCTATAATGGTCACCTCAACGCCCCGCTTTACCAGCGCCTCCGTGACGCTGACCCCGATAAGGCCTCCCCCGATAACCACGGCCTTTACATTCCTCCGGTATTCGTTCAGATATTTATCAATCGCTTTGGCATCGTCGAGCTTGTTGAAAGTGAAGATGCCTTTCAACTGCATGCCTTCCATCTTGGGCACGATAGGCGCGCCGCCGGTAGCCAGCAGCAGCTTTTGCCACTTTATTAATTTACCGCTCCCCAGTTTTACCGTATTCTTTGCCGTATTAATGGCAACGACCTTTTCCCCGAAGACGGACTGAATATCGTTTGCCTTGTAGAAATCGGGTTTGCGGTAGAGCATTTTCTCTATCGGGCACGGCTGCGCCAGGTACTCCGATATAAGCGGACGGGAATAGGCGGGGTAAGGCTCATCGGAGACGATGGTTATCTTACCGACCCCGTCCGCCTCGCGGATGGCTTCGGCCGCGCCGATGCCGCCCGCCGAGTTTCCTATAATTAGATATTTTGCATTAGTTGGTGTTGACATAATTCACCATTCAATCAAGTAACACTTATGATTGATATTTCTTATATTCTTCAGGTCTTTAATTCTTTACGGTTACCTCGACAACGTTTTGCCGGGCTACGGCTACCTCGGAGCCGTTTTTACGGACGAAGGCGTGCATCAGGCCGAGTATTTCGTACTGACCATTTTCCAGACCGACCGTATCCCACCTGACCGGGAAGTTGTTTTGCCTGTCCGAGGACTCGTCGATTTTAATCCATGTATCGGTGTTCTTTTTCCGGAAGTACCAGGGGTTGGATATCCTGATAACCGGTCCCTGTAAACCCAATTCCTCCAGCTCTTTCATCAGCTCGTTTTCGTCGAGTTCTTCACGAAGTTGTACGGCTCCGGAATAGACCTTTATTACCCCGGATGGTACGATATAACGCGGTCCCCAATTGTGCGGCATAATACACCTCCTTAACCTTTTGTTTTTACAGGTGATATTTTTTGTCTGCCAGTACCGGTATCGGTAGAGGCCGGCGTTTTTTCCTCCTCTGCTTCTTCCATATAGACCAGTGCCTCGTTGGGGCAATTAGCCACGCAGACGGGTATTTCCTCGTCCTGACAGAGGTCGCATTTGACCATTTTCTTCTGGGCTTTGTCCAGTTTCGGCACCCCTAGCGGACAGACCAGGGCGCAGGTGCCGCAGCCGATGCATCGTTCTTCATCCACGATTACCAGTCCGGTCGCCGGGTCTCTGGATAGCGCGCCGGTAAGACACGCCTTAATACAGGGGGCATCGGCGCAGTGCTCGCAGCGCACGGAAAGGGAAACGATACCGCTTTCGTCCACACGTACTCTGGGCAGTGCCCGCGGCGACTCTTTTTTATAGGCTTTGATAAGGTCCTTAGTGTGGGCATGTTTCAGCAGGCAGTACACCTCGCAGAGGCGACAGCCCATACAGACCTTTTCATTAACGTATACCTTTTTCATTTCCGTTTTTATCCCTGCTTATAACTGGATAAAGCATAAGGATTACGGCAACCGTTTACCGTATCCTATTAAGGATAACACCTCTTTTACTGTTTGTCAATAGGTTTTAAGGTTTTTTAAACAGAATTTGATACTAAAGACAGGTAGGAGGGAATACTGTAGGGCGATGGAGGTGAATTGCTTGTCAATGGGCTCTGAAACAGACCCTTTCCAGGCCGGTTAATGCCGCCACACTGGCCCCGGTAACGCCGAAGATAATCATCCTTTTACCCTGCGCAGCGGCCTTTTCCCGTATTTCATCGAAAGTTCCGTTAACGATGGTGCTGCTGGTAACGAGCAGCAGGTCGCACCACTCAATCAGCTTTCCGGTATCCGTTCTGCCGTCCCAGATTTGAGCCCCGTATTTCACGGTGCCGATATTATCGGGGTTAAGGTCCGTGCAGCGCACGTTATCACCACCAAAAGTCAAGACCAGATTTTCCAGGATAGCCGGCTGGAGTCCTATCAGACCGACTTTTACCTTGCCTGTATTGTTCAGAACATACTGCGCTATTTCTGCGGCGCATTCCTCCGGCTCCTCGTCGCGACAGTGCCTTGTCTCGTTAACCAGGCCCAGGTGCGCCGCGACCGCATTCAGGGTGGCAATGAAAATGGCCCTGTTGTCGCTCTTGTCCAGGCTTAATTCCAGGACATCGTTCAGCGAACCGGAAAAGTCGCTTGGTTTATCCGTAAAAGCCTGACCGTAACTGCCGCGGAATTCAGCCTCAATCATGACCTCTTTACCCTGCAGAAGAGGGAAGTCCTGCCGTCTTGGGCTGCCGATTGCCTGCTTGACCGACAGCGTCCCGATGGTAACCTTCACCGCCGTTTCGCCGAGATGCTTTTGGGCGGCAATCGACTGCAGTTTTTCTTTAGCTTCAATAATTACTGGTTTTGGTGCCAATACTGGTCCACCTCCCAGGTATTAGTAAAATAACCGTATTTTTGAAATATTTCCTTGCCTTCGGCCGAGGTTACGAAGTAGATGAACTCCCGTGCCAGACTGCCATTCTGGCAGTAAGAGGTCACCGCTATCTGCATTTCGCCGATACCGGTAAGCTGCTCGGGCGGCAGGAAAATTACCTCGATATCATCCGGTGCCTGGAGCTGGTAGAAATGCCAGATTATCCCGGCATCGACCTGCCCCATGACCAGCGCCGTCAGCAGGCTGTCGGGTCGGGCGGCTTCGGTGACGATATTATTACCTATCTCCTCGGCCAGTCCCGCCTTGCTGAATATCTCGTAAGCGTATTTCCCCACTAGGGTCGTCTCCGCACGGGTGACACCGACCTGAATGCCTGGTTTGGCAAGGTCGGCTAGCGACTGTATATTATGGGGATTGCCTTTTTGCACGGCGATGACCGGTATCATGTAGGCGACACTCTCGATTGTCGAGGCATCAACGGCATTTTTCGTTACCGCTGTCTCCATGAAACTCTGTTCCGGGGCTACATAAACGTCGCCGCTTTCCGAAAGCACCATCTGGTTCAATACCTCGCCACCGCCCCCGTAGGTGATTTCAACGGTTATGCCGTGCAATTCCTTAAATTTTTGCACTATTTCATCCATGGCTGGCTTGGACCCGGCGGCGGCAAAAACGGTTATCGTACCATCTGGCGATGAGCATGACGCACTGAATCCCGTAACTGATGTTAATAACATGAGAAATGCCAGAATAATAACTATCTTTCTTTTCAGGAACATAATATAACCTCTTATAATCGGGATTTTAGCGGTACAGCTTAGGAAAAACTCGTCCATTATAACAAAACGTTATATCGTTGTCAATATAGTATTACTAAGGATTCATTTAACAGCCCTGTAAGTAGACTATGATATCCTTGTGTTAACTTTTATTCGTGGTCCATGCCCCAGGCCTCGAAGACCTTCTTGTAGAGGTCCGGCTGGGGGAAGTCCGGCCGCATCATCATCTGTTCGTGGGCGAACCCGGACTCGTTCCTGTCGAAATCGCGCAGGTTCTCCACCAGCGCGGGCAGCTTTTCCCGCGGCACCGAGAACATCATCTCACCCTGGATAGTCAGCGCCCGGGCGTACTCGCCGGGGTCGGGCAGGTTAATCCAGTACTCGCCGTGCAGCATTACGGGCACGATGGAGTTAGAGCAGGAGAAGGGAAAGAAGTTGGATTTAACCAGTTGCCTCTCCTCCATTTTCAGCGAAAGGAGGATGATGCGGAGCTGGTTGGTATCGCAGTAGATAATCACGGCATCCGGCTCGAAGGCGGCTTTCTTCAGCGGGGCGGTAAGAATGCCGATGTACTTGCCGTACTCGAAACATTCGCCCGTGTTTTGGGCTCTAGCAGCCGGGTCATCGGGTATTTGTATCAGCCCGTAAGATATAACGGCGCCGGGGCACCAGTTGTCCTCTTTCAGCATGGCGACGGCAATCCTGTCCCGCCGCGATAGGGCAAATGCCTGGCATTGCGCCAGGTGGTAGCCGCGGTCTTTCTTGGGGCGGATGGCATCTTTGGGAATATCCGCTTCACTTTCCAGCATTTTCACGGCAATGGGGGACGTGGATAGTCCAAGTATGTTCTCCAGTTCTTCTCCGTAGCGGTTATAGTCATTTATCGTCGGCATTTATGCCCTCCTGTAAATATTTATTATGAACGTATGGACTTTATTAGTTTAGCTACATTATTTTCCACCTCGACCAGGTCCTGCCGGTTGGGGCGTCCCCGGATATCGCCGAGCAGGCCTTTGGTGCTGTTTTCTAGAGATTTGTGGAACTCACCGACCACATACCATTCGGCAGCGACCTCGAAGCCGAGGTGCGCGAAAAACTGCCCGAGGTATTTCCCGGCGGGTATAGCTTCGTCGATGCCCGTGTGCGGGCCGGAATAGGTGATAAAAACCACGGCTTTTTTACCGGGTATTTTAGGGGCGCACGGTTTGATATCGCCGCGCTTTCTGTGGTCGTCCATCATTTCGCCGACTATTTTACGTACCGGTTCCGGCGGCGCCCACATGTATGACGGCGAGCCCATGAACACCAGGTCGTAATCGTATAAGTTTACGGTACCGGCTTTGTGGATTTTCTTCATTGCCGGCTTGATTCCCTCACGCTCAAGCGCCTGTTGAATAGAGACCGCCACCTTTTCCGTATTGCCGGTAGCCGACCAGTAGTAAATCAGCACTTTAAGGTCGTTTTGTACCATATATTCCTCTCCTTTATACTATCTCGAATACTTAATAAAGCCTTCGCCGTATAGGGATTCGTCCCGCTTTTTTCTACCGAGTCGATTCAGAAACTTAAAATAACTCAAGCCCTCGGTAAAGGCGCTATAACGGATAGCCCCGGGTTCGTGGCAGGTTTGACAGTATTCCGATTTGTCGATTCTTTTCCGCCAGGTTTGCGCCCTCGGACTTGCCCAGATTTCCCGGATGTCCTGTTGTTTCAAGTCCCCGACCGGTTCGGGCATGATTTCACAGGGATATATTTTACCATCAAAATCGATAAATAAATAGTTGAAAAGCGCCGTACAGACCCACTGCCTGCGGTTGCTGGCGAGAAACCGACGCGCCGTATTGTAGTAATGGCCTGTTTTCAATTCGTCGCGACTATAAAAGTCCAGCATCTTTTTGTATTCGGCGGGTGATAGCGCTAATTCGTCCCGCCTGTTCAGGTTTCTAAACCTCTTTTCGGTAAAGAAAGCCGGAGAAATGATATAGAATAGGTCTCTGGTTCTGGCAAAGTCTAATATCTCATCGAGGGCATCGATGTTTTGAGGCAGGATTGTTGTTTTTATACCTGAAATCAACTCGGGATATTCCTGCTTTAGTTCTGCGAGACGGTCGAGCGTTGCCGTAGCCATTTTGAAGGCGTTTTTTGTGCCCCTTATTTTATCGTGGGTTTCCCCGATACCGTCGATGGAAATAACACTGACCAGGTCGATATCCGTATCTTTTAAAACCCCTAATATCTCCCTGTAATTGGCTATGATTTTATCGGTCAGGAATCCGTTGGACGTGATAATAATGCTTCTCAATTTCGATAGAGAAGTGCTCTTAAGTTTAATTATCCCCAGCACGATATCAGTCAGGTCGTCCCTTAAATGCGGTTCGCCCCCGGTTAAGTCCAGCTCGACCAGTTCCGAGAACAGAGGATTTGAGAGTAAATTGATAATTTCCGGCGCTGACAGCTCCTGGCTGACGATTTCCGGTTCTTCTCTTGCCCGCTGCCAGATATTGCACATGACGCAGTGGGAGTTGCAGCGGCCGGTGACCGCCAGACTTAAGACGGATGGCTTCAGGGGTCTGTTGATGCACCTGAAATAGCGGAACCTTAGAGCATTAAGCAGAAGCCTGCCAACGCTCTTATAGTAGCCGGTGTAGTTGCCCTTTTCCGGTTTCAAAACACCAATACTCTGGAATTTAGTACCGATATTAGTGTGTTAGTTTGATTTTTTATCTCACTCTACTAATCGGCCGACTATCAGTCCTCTACGTCCAGGCCCCACTTTTTAAATAGCTCTTTGTAGAAGTCGGGACGGGGGAAGTCGGGGGTCATTATCATGTGCGACCAGTCATCCGGGTTCTGCTTCATCTCGGCGCTGCGTTTGACCCCTTCGGCCAGCTTGCCTATCTTGTCTTTGGGGACGGAGAAGATAATCTCATCATCGCCGGCCCAGGCGCGGGAGTATTCGCCGGGGTCGGGGAGGGTAATCCGGTACTGCCCGTCCTGGAGTACAGGTAACACGGAGTACACGCAGGAATCGATGGGGTCGAATTCGGACTTCACCGTTGTCTTTTCCACGAATTTAGGAACGCCGATCATCTCTCTTAATTGCGCGGTATTCGAATATATCAGGACCATGTCCGGTTCGAAATTAGCCGTACTCAAGGGCGCGGTGACCATGCCGATATATTTGCCCAGTTCGAAACGGGGTAGAGAAGTAAGCGCGTCAACAATCGGGTGGTGCGGGTCTTCCACCAGACCGTAAGCCATAAGCGGTGCCCAGCACCAGTGGTCTTCCTTCAACATGGCTATCGTCATTCCCTGCCGTCGCGTCATGGCGAAAGCCTGGCACTGCGCCAGGTGGTAGCCGCGGTCTTTTTTCGGCCGTATCGCCCCTTCCGGTATGTCCTCTTCCTTCTCCAGCATTTTCACGGCTATAGGAAACGTCTTCAGTTTCAGGTAGGTTTCGAGGTCTTTTCCCCATTGGTTATATTCTTTTATTGTGGGCATGTGTTTAGCCTCCGTATATATTGATTATTAAGATGGGTTTCTTTTTGTCTTTTTACTTTGGCACGTTTTCGATGAGTTTTTGTGCAAATGAATTATACATACTGGAGTTGTATTGTTCAATGTTTCCCTCGTCGCCGAGTTTAGCCAGCGCCGGGTCGATGGGCAGTTGCCCCAGCAGGGGAGCTTCGGCCGCCCGCGACATTTCCTCGCCGCGGCTTTTCCCGAAGAGCTCGATTTTCTTGTCTATCTCGGCCACATGCAGGTAGCTCATATTTTCGACGACGCCGAGGATGGACTTCCCCATCTGTCTCGCCATCTTGACCGCCTTGCGGACGACCATCGCCGTCAGGTCCTGCGGCGTGAAAACGATGATTATCCCCGATATCGGAATAGTTTGCAGTACAGTCAGCGGGGCGTCCGCCGTGCCCGGAGGCAGGTCGACAATCAGGTAGTCCAGGCTGCCCCAGAGCACCTCCTCCCAGAACTGCGTAATGGCGTGCCCGATAAGCGGTCCGCGCCAGATTACGGCATCGTCGTCACTCTGTAGCAGGAGATTGATGGACATTACCTCGATGCCGGAACGCGTTGGTACCGGCAAGAGGCCGCTTTCGCTCATGCCGGGACGACTATTGATGCCGAGCATCTTGGGTATGCTGGGGCCGGTTATATCGGCGTCCAGAATACCGACCTCATAGCCTTCGCGCTTTAGCGCCACTGCCGCCAGACTGGCAACCAGCGATTTGCCCACGCCGCCTTTACCGCTCATCACGGCGATAACATTCTTGATTTTATTCAGTTCTTTAGGTTTAATATCGGCGAAGTTAATGGCTACATCCTTCACACCATCCAGCTTTGCCACGTGTTCTTTAACGCTTTCCTGCAGCTGTTCCTGCGTTGTTTTCATCAAAGCCGCCGTAGCAATGGTAATATCGACCTTGCCGTCGGCCACGCTGACGTCCCGTACCAGGTTCATCTTTATAAGGCTGCGCTTGACATCGGGGACCAGCACTTTATCTAGTGTATTCTTGACTTCTTCCGGTGTTGGCATAAATCTCCTTCTAGTAAGTTAATTTATTGTTTAACAAAGCTGCAGTTCATTTTTCCTTTTGCGGATAACTTAAAAAGACCCCCGCTCGTGATGCCGGATATTATCTCTTCTTCCTTGAGGTGATGGTCGTTAACGGATAAAACGCCTTCGGGCTTAAGTACTCTGTGCAATTCTGCAAGGACTTCGTCTCGGTTCTCGAGTTCATGAAGAATATCGTAAAGCAGCACGATATCGATGCTTTCGTCCATCATTCCGGTATTGCAGTCGGAAGAGATAACCTGGACGTTGGAAAGTCCCTTTTTAGAAATCAAAGATTGTACCGTTTGTATCGCCATCGGATGTATGTCCAGTGCGTACAGCATGCCGCTATCGCCTATCAGTTTTATGACCGGCATGACGTAGCTGCCCGGACCGCAGCCGTAGTCGAGCACCCTTGAGCCCGGTTTAATCCCCACCTCCTTCAGGATACGGGAACGCGGCTTAAAAGCGTTCCTGATTCTAAAACCTAGGGACATAAATTTAAAGGCTAGGCTGGACTGGGTTTTGTGTTTATTTCCTGCTTCCTGTGTCGGCATAGGTATGCTCCTTGTGTTGATATGACGGCTTTCTCCTGATAACCCGTATCACTCCCAGGAAAATATTCATCCCCGGCACTCTTTGCATGTATCTAACGTAATCGTCCCCGAACTTTTCCACCATGAGTTTATCTTCTTCTTTAATGCTCAAGTATATAACCACCGTGCCGATGACCCCCAGCACCGCGAAAAGCCAGTGCGGGTACCATAACAGCGTGGTAATGAATATTGAATATACGCCTCCCGTGTACTGCGGGTGTCTGATAACAGAATAGATGCCGGTATCCACCAGTTGAGTTGTGTGAACGAATGTTTTACCTTTCGGTACACCGCCCCGGCGCGGGAACATAATTATCGGGGCTAGAACCAGCGCAAACCCGAAAGCCCAGACAACCCACCCGATAATGAACAGAGCAGGATGAAAATACGTATCCAGTACACCCGTCAGGACGAGGGGATTGGCCGGGAAGCAAGCAATCGCCAGCACGGTTATGAGAATCATCCATAGAATGTCTATTTTTGACCTTTTCATCAGCCCATGTTTTTCAATCTCTAGTGCAATCTCTCCATCAGATTGGGCAATTTCCCCTGCAGATACAGGTTGACCGCCTCGTCGATATCCGCAATGTCGGTGACAACTGTTTCGATGCCCCGGTCTTTAAAGCTTTCATAGGCGCCCCACCCCATGCCCCCGGCGATGAGAACCTGGCAGTCCTCGATGCTTTGTGCCATAGCGGCGTGCCTCGACTGCGCGCCGGAGTCATAGCCGTGCCTTTCGCCCGGCGCCGCCTCGTGATGCTGACCGCCTTGGAAGGTATGGTGCCCTGCCTTGTTTCTCGTTTCTTTGTTTATAATTTTACCGTCTTCCGCCGTTACTATCACATACAGCGACGCCCTCCCGAAATGCTGGCTGATAGTGGTCCCGTCATCAGATACTGCAGCAATTTTCATGATTGCTTTACTCCTTTACTTTACTATCAAATCGTATTTTGGCCGGCCTTTGTTCATGGAAATTTTCACCGATACCTGCTTTCCCTCGGCCAGATATTTTTCCGACTCTATACGTAGTCGTTCCGACTCCGGCGACTGCAGGAATTTCACCAGGGCCTCATATTTGCGCTGAATATCATTATCAATCCCCCCCTCGCGCAGCATCAGCATCAGGCAGCTGTTCAGTTCATGCTCGCTAAGGCATTTCAGGCATTTGCCCGATATTTCGTTGGTTGAGTACTTCGGCTCGAGGTTGAAGGATTCTGTTTTACTCTTTTTCAGTTCATCATTACGCATACGCTGTGCACTACCTTCATGTTATTTTCGTTACAATAGGCTATCGCCGCCTCGCTCTCCGAACCGGGCTGGAGCCAGATACGGTTCAGTCCCAGTTCCTTGCACTGTTTCAGTATTTCTTCGGTCACCCCCGGCGGAACGACGAAGTCGACGACATCCACTTTAACCGGGATTTCAGCCAGGCCGGCGTAACAGGGCAGGCCTTCTATCTCTTTCAGTCTGGGGTTCACCGGATAGACTTCATAGTCGCGCTTTTTCAGATTTTTAACAATCTGGTTGCCGTATTTCTCCGGATTGTCCGTAGCCCCGATTACCGCGAATTTCTTCTGGGCCATAAATTCTTTAATCAGGTCCTGCATCATTGCCCCCCGCTAGTTCCTGCGGCAGTGGCCTCCGTCTGAACAGGGCGGTTTCTCGCACCGCTCTTCACGACCGCAGCAGGTCTTGCCGGAATTACTCGTGTTTTTTAACAGGCTGGGAGACGTTATCAGTCTGGTCATTTCACTCCCGCATTCTGGGCATTCAGGCTCTTTGGGACTGAAGAAGCCCTGCACCAGCACTTCGGAGACATGCCCGCAGGACTTGCACTTATATTCGTAAATCGGCATTTTCCCCCTCATTTTACAGCTTATTAACAATTTTGTCCCATAATGCCGCAATTTCATGAGAGAGGCCGTTTTTGGAATACTCGACTACCGGTACTCCCTTTATCATTGCCTCGGTAACGACATTATCGTAAGGAATCCTTGATACTGTTCCCATTCCCTGCTTTTTGCAGTAGTCCTCTATTTTATCGGCGTTGCTTTCATTGATATCGTATTTGTTGATGCAGACCAGCGCCGGAACACCGAAGTGCCGGCAGACCTCGTGTACCCTTTCCAGGTCGTGTATGCCGGATAGCGTGGGCTCCGTAACCAGCAGCGCCATGTCGGCCCCTGAAAGTGACGATATCACCGGGCAGCCGATGCCGGGCGGGCCGTCGCTGATGATATAGTCGGCGTTCTTTTTCTCCGCCAGTTCCCTGGCTTTCTGCCTGACCAGCGCCACCAGCTTGCCGGAGTTTTCCTCGGCGATGCCCAGTCGCGCGTGGACCAAATCTCCGTACCTGGTTTTGGAGATAAACCAGTGCCCCGCCATGTTGTCCGTCATCGTAATCGCGTCGGCGGGGCATATGTGCGAGCAGAACCCGCAGCCCTCGCAGGAAATTGGGTCGACTTTATAGTCTTTGATTGCGTTGAAGCGGCATAATTCCTGGCAAAGTCCGCATTGCGTGCATTTATCTTCATCGATAGTAGCGACCTGCCCGCTCCAGAACTCGTTTTTCTCTTGAGTATCCGGCTGTAGCAGCAGGTGAAGGTCGGCGGCATCGACATCGCAGTCCGCCAGCACCTTGTTCTTTGCCAGCGAGGCAAAAGAACCGACGATGCTGGTCTTGCCCGTGCCTCCTTTACCGCTTAAGACTACTACTTCTTTCATCTACCAGTTCCTGTATTCGTTCGAAGAGCGACGCAAACCTTTCCTGCCACTGGGGCATTCCTTCTGCCAGCGTGATGCCCCTGGAATATAGTCGCGCTATTTCACTGTCCAGCGGGATAGTTAGCAATACCGGGACATTTTGTTCGCGACAGTATTCTTCAAGTTTCCCTTGATTGCCGCCGGCGCGGTTGATAACAATCCCGCATGGAATCTTAAGTTTCTTGACCGTTTCCACCGCCAGGGTGAGGTCGTTTAGCCCGAAGGGCGTGGGTTCGGTGACCAGCAGGCAGAAATCGCTGTCCTTGACGGATTCCACCACAGGGCAGGAAGTCCCCGGCGATACGTCGATAATAACGGTGTTATCGGGGCTGACCTTTTCCTTGACCTTCCTGATAACCGGGGTCGGCATGGCCTCCCCCGTATTCAGCCTCCCCTGGACGAAATCAATGTTGCCGGCCTGACCGGATTCCACCACGCCGATTATCATATCCTCTTCGGCGATTGCCTTTTCCGGGCAAAGGTAGCTGCAGGCGCCGCAGCCGTGGCAGAGGTTCGCCAGAACCAGCACGTTCTTGGGTAAAACAGCGATGGCGTTATAAGCGCAGATGTCGCTGCACTTGCCGCAAAACGTGCACTTCGTCTCGTCGACATGCGGTACGGGTATGGCTACCGCTTCCTTCTTGTTGATAACCGGCTTGAGAAACAGGTGGTCGTTCGGCTCCTCGACGTCACAATCGACGATTTGCAGCCTGCATTTATCTTTCAGCGAGACCGCCAGACTGGTTGCTACCAGGGTCTTGCCGGTGCCGCCTTTACCGCTGGCAACCGAGATTATCATGCTAGCCTCTTATCATTTTAGCGCCGCATTTGGGGCAGCTCATGTTATAACAGGGCGTGCCTCTCTGGTGGGGCGCCCTTGCGCCGCAGCTGGGGCATACGCAGTCGCCGCCGGGCCCCAGACCGGGACGGTTGCCTCCCATCCTGCCCCCTCTTTGACCACGACCGGTCGGCGGGCCGGTGCCGTCTCCTCTTGGCATGATTAATACCTCCAGAACCTGTTCTTTTAACCTGTTTATATTTGCCTGATGAATATCGATATATTGTTTAAATTAGTAAGTATGTAATTCAGGATGGGTTTTAGCATGCTCGACAATGGGACCTTTGGCAATCATGGCTAACCCGACATAGCTTCCCCGTCCCGAAAGTAAATTATCTCCCGGCTTGATGCCGTAGGCGTCAAGTGTTTGACGACCGAGTATTATCATATTATTTTCTCGGATTTTAACCCAGCAGTATTTTCTCTTCTTGAACTCGATGGGCTTTCCCTCATCGATTTGAAAGTTATTCAGGTCCGGATATACTGTGAAAACACCACCCAGAGATGATTGCTCCAACATTTGCTTGCGGGCAATTATAAAGCCTCCCGAGGTTTTGCTCCCGGATAGAAGGATTACATTCATACCCGGAATTAGTCTGTATTCTTCTACGGCTTCGGCGGGGATAACGATACCCCCCTTCTCGCTGATTCGCGACCAGCCGAAAACGTACTTGCCTCCCTTTACTAATTGCGGCATATATTAACTATTCCAGCAGCCAAAGCCCCATTATTCTGGTGTTTATTGCCCGCCTATACCTCCGCCACCTCCCATTCCTCTGCCGCCACCCATACCTCTTCCACCGCCCATGCCTCGGCCACCTCCCATTCCTCTACCTCCACCCATGCCTCTGCCGGAGCCGAAATGTGCATTGACATTGGGTTGGGAACCGGCTTTCAGCTTGTCAGTCTTGAAGTTTTCTATGGCATCCTTAACTTTACCCGTAACTCCGGTGATGATTTTTATACCGGCGCCCGAAAGCACCTGGTAGGCGTTGGGTCCGCAGTTGCCGGTGAGTACTACCTCGACGCCTTTACCGGCGATGTTCTGCGCCGCCGATATCCCTGCGCCTCCCCCCGCCATCATCGAAGAATTTTCCAGCGCCTCAAATTCCATTGTGTCCGGGTCGACGATAATGAAATACTGGCACCGCCCGAAACGCGGGTCGATTTCTGCATCCAGATTAGGGGCAGTCGATGTTACTACAATTTTCATCACTTACTCCTTGCTTGAAGTTTTACTCTTCTCCAGTTCCTTTATCCGGCGCTCGATGTCCGCCAGCTGCTGCCTGGTGGCTTCCGCCTGGCTCTTCAAAAGGTCGAGCTCTTCGCCTTGAGCAGGCGCCGCTGTAAATGGAGCATTGGCATCGTAGGGGAACGACGTTCTCGATAAGCCCGGATAGGCACAGCGGGGTAAGCCGCCTCTGCCTCTGCCAACATAAGGATAAGGGGGAGAACTCCCTCTGAATCCAAATCCGGCGCCGCCTCTGCCTCCAGACCCTCTACCCATTCCGTAAACCATATTCACACCTCCTTGTGCTTTTGCTATTTTTGAGGCACACGGCCTCGATATAATCCTTATCAGCCGCAATACAGCGGCAGGTTTTTCTCGCCGGTTAATAAATGAAGGTGCCCGCTGTTGCAGACAGGGCATTTACGGTTCTTATCTTCCGTGGGACTCTTGGGGATAGGCATGCTGAACTTGTACTTGCATTGCTGGCATTCATAGTCCCACATTTTGGTTTCAAAGATGTTCCTGCCGGAGCCCAGCGGCGCCCAGGGCGGGGCGTCCATAATATCAACACCGCAGCACGCCGGGCATTTTATTTTCTTATCTGGAGAAGGACTGTCGGGGACAGCATGGTCGAACACATTCAAACACTGCTTGCACAAAAACCGACGTTCCATAATACTAGCCGTCCTTTCTCATGGTCAGTAATTCAAGGCCTGATATTTGACGGAATGTCGCTCCTTGACTCACATAGCGGAGCACCGCTTCACTGTCGATTACCTTTGTCCCGGATACGGCGTCGATGCCGTAGTCGAAGAGGACCGGCGATAACGGGGCTGTCCCTCCGAGGATGACGACGTACGCTGCCGGACTGCATAAGCCGAGTAGATATTCAAGGGTATGGTTGGTAAAAGCCGTCCCGGTGATGCCGATAACGTCCGCCTTGGGGAGATATTTGGCGGACTCCTTTTCCGGGAGGTCGTTTTCCTGCGGATTTTTCTCGATTACCCAGAGCTCTTTGGTGGTTTGCCGCAGCCCCTTCACAAACGGGAAATGCCCGATTATTGCCACCCTTTTTCCTTCGCCCTTGCTGGCAATAAGGTCGCCGGCGTTTAGCTTCACACAGCGCTTTTCGTCTATGTCAACCAGTGAGTTTATGGTGGCCATGCCGATAGCCGCTTCAACGGCACTGCGTGAATTAGCCATACCAGCGAGTTCCCGGGCGTCTTTTTCCAGCAGCCGGCCGGCGTCGGCAACCGGCGACTTTTTGTGGTGCGGTCCCTGGTCGTGGGGCGTGGAAGCCAGCCCGCACCGTCCGGTCACTACCGCCGTCTGGAAAGGCCCCATGCGTATGTCTTTAACCGGGGTCCCGTATTCCAGCGTTGCCAGTATGTCGTTGATTATTTTCATGGTAAAAATGCCTTACTATGATATATCTCTGGTGCTTTTACCGCGTCCTCTGCCTCTGCCCCTTGTGCTCTGGCTGTTTCCAAGCGAAGGTACCGGTTCCACATCGGGCAAACGGCAAACTGGGCAGAGTTCCGGCGGCACCCCGACCGGCTTGTCCAGTTCCCATTCGTGTCCCCGGTGACAGCGGAAACGACGCCAGCTCATCTCAAAATTACCGCCCTCGATCCTGATAGCCTTACCGTTAAGAATTACATCAGCCAACTTTTGCCGCGCCGAGGCCAGTACCCGCTGGAAGGTAGGGCGGGAGATGTTCATCTTTTTGGCTCCCTCCTCCTGCTCCAGGCCCTCCAGGTCTTTAAGTCGTATCGCTTCAGCCTCTTCAACGGACAAGCGCACTTCAGTCAGTTCTCTTAGCGGGGCTCCGGCTGGCTTGAAATAGGTTACGTCAGGCACATATTCTACACGGCGGTATTTACGCGGTCGGGACATATTCCCTCCTGAATTATGAGCATATGTTCATAATAATGATATAAGTTGGCTGATATTTTGTCAAGCCTATTAAGGTATTTGATGAAAAGTAGGTATGTCTATGGAGAGAATGTAGAAAGTCAACGAGAATTGAGCTTTAAATGGTGGGCGGTACAGGACTCGAACCTGTGACCTTCAGTGTGTGATACTGACGCTCTAACCAACTGAGCTAACCGCCCGCAGGATGGCTGCCTTTAAATTCTAAGGAATATATTGCCTAAAATCAAGCCTCCCGATTGTTTTTCCGCACTAAAATTGACGGCAGAGCAATAAACAATATATTATCTATCATCGCCGTAGAGAGGCGGCTTCTAGCAGATGAAAATAAACCGACTTTTGGAAATCACCCTGATTCTCCTCAACAAAAAGTCCGTCACCGCCGGTGAACTCGCCGAGAGGTTCGGGGTGTCCACCCGGACTATTTACCGGGACATCGATGAGCTTTCTGTGGCGGGTGTCCCTGTTTTTACCAACAAAGGCAGCGGCGGTGGCATATCTCTGCTGGATAACTATGCCATCAATAAGGCCATGTTGACCGAACATGAACGCGATAGCCTCCTTTTGGCCCTCAAGACCCTGCAGGCCACCAAGTACCCGGAAATCGACGCTATTCTGGAAAAAATCGGGGCCATTTTCAGGAAAGCCGCGGCGGCAGACTGGGTTCAGATTGAATTTTCCCACTGGGGCAGCGGTCCCAACGAGGAAAACAAATTCCTTGATATCAAGCGCGCTATCCTCGAATGTAAGGTGGTCACATTCGACTACGTAAACGCCGATGGCATCTTAAGCCATCGTAAAATAGAACCCATGCTGCTTTCGTTCAAGGGGCAGGCGTGGTATGTGTGGGGCTACTGCACCACCCGCCGCGATTTCCGCACTTTTCGCATCTCCAGAATCAGGAACCTGCTGGTCAGCGACCAGGCTTTTACGCGCCGAACGCTGACCAGCGTCAAGGATGAAGAGCCTGCCACCGCCCCCAAAAACCAGGTCACCCTTAAATTAAGGTTCCGACCCGAAAACCTGTTCCGCGTCTATGACGACTATGATGAGCAGCGTATCACCCGCAATCCCGACGGTACTTACGATGTCACCGTTACCTTTCCGGAAGACGAGTGGGTCTATGGCTACATCATGTCCTTCGGCAATTATGTGGAAGTCCTTGAGCCGCCGCGTATCCGCGATATCATCCGTGAAAGAATGAAGAAAGCCCTGAAATATTACGACGAATAATTTCTTAATATGACATACTGCTGTCCGATTTATTTGTTAGTATGGATATACGACGGTAAATAAATCGGGAGGTAGTTAAATGGACGTTAAGTACACAGAAAAAGGTAAGAAGGGCAAGACCTGCGCTGACTGCAAGTACTTTAAGGACGAGGGCGATGGCCTGGGCAAGTGCTTTGGGCATGAGGTTTCTGCCAAAGGCAGCTGCAATATGTTCGAGGCTAAGTAGTATCCATTAACTTAAGGAGGTCTTGACGTGGAACCGAAAATAATCAAAAAAGATGCTTTTTTAATCGCCGGTGTTGCCGGCAGCGGCGATGAGACCGCCAAGGTCTGGCAAACTTACATGAAACTGGAGAAATTGAACCCGCTGAAAAATCAGGTCGGTGAAGTGGGTTATGAAGTGCGTATGTATCCTGGCGAGGAAGGCCCCGGTAAAATCCATGTGGGCGTGCAGGTTAAAGACAGCAACGTCCCCAAAGAATACCAGCTGTTCTTCGTGCCGGCTGCCACCTATGCCGAATTTGAAATCTATCCCGCTAAAGGTTATGAAAGCAGCAACGCCGAGATGAGTAAATGGCTGGAGGATAATGCCGGTACTTACAAACCGGTCCTGCTGGACGGGATGAGTTACGGTGTCGAGGTTTACGACCAGAGATTCAAGGGTAACGATAACCCGGAATCGGTGGTCGGGTTTTTAGAGCCGATAGTGAAAGTCGACCCGAATTTCGATATCACGCAAATGGTTTCGGGTCCGATGAACGAGCTGGCTGGCCGTATCGAGCAGTTTGCCGGAGCTGATGTAAGTAAAAAAGTAATGAAAGGTAAAGATGAGATACTGGCCGCTAAGGACCCGGTTAAAGGTGCGTTGTGGATGAAAGAAGCCATCGACCGTCTGGACTCCCTCACCGACGGAGAAACACGAAAGCAGATAATGACCGCCTGCGGCTGCTCCTGCAACACTGTGAACCATAAAGATACAGAAGAATGCAGGCAGATGCGTCTCCTTTGTGTTTCGGAAGAGGATTACCCGGAAAAGTTTTTACAGCCGCCCGGCAGCGGCGTCCGCTACGAACGGGAAGGTAACACGTTATTCCAGTATTACACCCCCGGTAAATACAAAAAGGGGTTGCGCTGCTACTGCTCTTTGATAAATGCCCTGCCGAAAGGCGTGAATGCCTCCCCCACCTACTGCCAGTGTGCGCGGGCTTTTACGGAACAGCACTGGAGTTATGTGCTTGGTCGCCCGGTCAAGGTAGAACTCGGAGCGACGGCAATAACGGGGTCGGATGAGTGTAAATTTATCATCCACTTATAGTGGTAAAATAGAGAACCATGAAAATCACCGATAATATAAAATGCCTCGATTTCCCCTGCACGGACGTTGATAAAGACAGCTACGTCATACCACCGGTAGAAATCGACCCCGAAAAAATCAAAATCATCATGATAACGGAAGCCCCACCCGTAGAAAAAGCCGACTATTTTTACGCGCCCGGCAGTCCGTTCTACCTTCAGACCACCCTCCAGGCTTTTAAAGATGCCGGGGCTGACGTGTCTTCAATGCGGGATATCCTCGACCTGGGCGTTTACATCACCACGGCCGTCAAGTGCGGCAAGACGCAGTACGCCGTCTCCCCGGCCACCATGAAAAACTGCTCCTTATTGCTGGAAAAGGAAATTTCCCTGTTTCCCAACGTCAGGGTGTTCCTGCTCGGCGGCGACGTGGCTATCAAAATGATGAACGCTATCTGGAAACAAAAGACCGGCAAGAGGGTTATCCCCGCCGGCTCTACCTATAAAATACGGGGTCAGCCGTTTTATTACGAAGATAAGAGAGTCATGCCCTCTTACACCCCGGCGGGCAAAAACTTCCTCATTGAAAAGTCCAAGCGCAGGATGGTGGCAGAGGATATAAGGGAGGCTTTAAAATCCGGTCGTTAACCGCCCTAGTTCTTGGCTGCCTGCGCCGCCGATTTTTCGCGGTTCTTGTCCAGGGCTTCCTTCGCCAGTCCCATGAATTTCCGTGCCATGGGGTGTTCCGGAGCGTCGCTCCGCAATAGCCCCTGCGCCCCTACCAGAATGTCGCTGGATAAAGGTAATATCTTCAGTCGGCCGTCGGCAATCGACCTTTCCACGCTTTTGATGTGATGCACCCCCACCCCCTCACCGTTTTCCACCATTTTAATGCCCCATTCGGCGCTGTTAACTTCGACGATAATCGGCGAGGGCATGTGGCAGCCCCCCACCCTGATTCTGTTGAGTATTAACTGGCGCGTGGCGGACGTCTCCGGCCCCAGTATCAGCGGATAACCGCAGAGGTTGGCGAATACCAGGCGGGGTTTTTGCGATATGGCGCTTGAGGGAGATGCCACGAGCACCAGCTGTTCTTGGGTGGAGAGTGGAATGGACTTTAGTTTAGGATTGCCGTAATCAGTACTGACCACTATCCCGAGGTCCACTTCGCAATTCTGAACGGCTTCGGCAATCTCAAAGGAAGAGGCGCTTTTAATTATGAGTTTCACGCCGGGATATGATTTTTCAAAAGCCGCGGCGGCTGAAGCCAGGCAGGTGGTAAAGGTGGTGGAAATTCCCGCGCGCAGGCTGGCTCCCTTAAGGTTCTCCAGATACTTTTCGGCGTCGTTCATCTGCCGGTATATCTCGCCAGCATATTTAAACAGGCCTTCCCCGGCTTGGGTAAGGAATACCTTCTGCTTCTTTACCTCGATAAGTTTAAGTCCTACGTTCCTCTCCAGCGACCTTATATGGTAGGTAATGGTGGGCTGGGTAAGGCACAGATTGCTCGCGGCGGCGGTGATGCTTGCCTCGCTGGCGACGTGGTAAAAAACGATAAGGCTGTGAAGGTCTAATTTTGGAGATGTCATTTTTCAACCTGACCGGGCGGGAGCCGGTTCTCCCGCCGTAAATTAGTACAAATATTTCCCGTATCCCCTGACCCGGGGAATGCGGGAGTGTTCTCTATGATATCATAGAGAAAGTTACATTGCAATCTGGTTGTAATCTCCCGGCATCATTTTCAAGAGCGCTTCAACAGCCCTGTTCTCACAGGAGAGCTTGCATTTTTTATTCCAAATGGCTAATATGTGTTGCAGCGTATCTTTTTTACGCCTATAATGGATAGTTGCGGCAACCGCCGCTGATTGTCGATACAAACATACAGGAGGTAAAGAAACATGGCCAAGGATTTAGCCAAAGCGCTGGCCGACCTCAAAGAAGATGAGGCGGTGGCAATCACCAAGGAAAAACTGGATGCAGGCGCTGACCCCATGGGTATTCTTAACGAAGCGGGGAAGGGCATGGAAGTGGTGGGCACAAGGTTCTCCAAAGGCGAATATTTCATACCGGACCTGGTTTACTCCGGTGAAATCCTCAAGAGAGTCAACGAGCTTGTCAAACCCAAACTAACCGCGGGGAGTGGTAAAAAGACCGGTGGCAAGGTTATCATTGCTACGGTAGCCGGAGATATCCATGATATCGGCAAGGATATCGTCGTTTTCATGCTCGATGTCAGCGGCTTCGAGGTCTATGACATGGGTGTGGACGTGCCGGCGCAGAAAATCGTCGATAAAATAAAGGAAACCGGCGCGCCGGTTGTCGGCTTGAGCGGGTTCCTGACTTTAGCTTATGACTCCATGAAGCAGACCATCGAGGCCATCAAGGCAGCCGGCCTGCGGGAAAAGACGAAAATCATGATTGGCGGCGGCCAGATAACACCGGAAATCGTCAAATATACCGGCGCCGACACTTACGGCAAAGATGCCGTTGAGGCGGTCGCTCTCGCTAAAAAATTCATGGCTGCATCATAAATTTTCCTATCGTAAATAAATATTAGGAGGCTAATAATGGCAAAACAGTGGGAAGAAATGACCCCGGCAGAAAAACGCGCTGACCTGGATGGCAAGTGGATGTCTCCTCTGGAAGCGAAATACAACAGTGCCGAGGCAGAAAAGGAATACAAAGCCAGAGTTCAAAGAATTCTGGATGCTGTTAACATGAAGCAGCCGGATAGAGTGCCGGTGATACCGATGGTAGGCTTCTTCGGCGCTTACATCTCCGGCTTGACCCCCTACGATGTAATGTACGATTATGATAAGCTCATGAGCTCGTTTGCCAAGTACGTGCTGGAATACAAGCCGGACGGGCATTTGAGTGTAACCAACTCGCCTCCGGGAAAGGCCCATGATATCCTCGATTATAAACTGTATGCCTACCCCGGCCACGGCGTCGCCAAGGAGCATTCCTACCAGTGCATCGAGGGCGAGTACATGAAAGCCGAAGAATACGATGCACTGATTGATGACCCCACCTACTTCTTCCTGACGGGCTGGCTTCCCCGTGTCATGGGCGCTCTTGACGGCTTGAAGATGCTGTCGCCTTTCACCAATATGACGGAGATGTACGGCGGCTTTACTGGTGCGGCTCTGGTTCCCTTTGGTCTGCCGCCGGTCAAGGCAGCTCTAAAAGCGCTGATGGACGCTGGCGACGAAGCCTTAAAGTGGATCGGCACCGTCGGTGCCTTCGGCGGGGCGCTGACCGCGGCCGGTTTCCCCGGATTCATGGGCGGCGGCACCAAAGTCTCCTTCGATACCATCGGCGATACCCTGCGCGGCACCAGGGGCGTTATCATGGATATGTATCGCCAGCCGGCAAAGCTCATGCGCGCCATGGAGCAGTTGACGCCTATCATGGTGAAAATGGGCGTTGCCGGCGCCAAGCAAAACGGCTGTCCAATCGTCTTTATCCCGTTGCATAAGGGCGCCGACGGCTTCCTCAACGATGAGCAGTACAAGAAGTTCTACTGGCCGGCGCTTAAAGACCTCATGGACGGCCTGATTGCGGAAGGCTGTGTACCGTTCCCCTGGGCTGAAGGCGGCTATAATTCACGTTTGAAGGTTATCAAGGATTCGCCCAAGGGCAAGGTCGTCTGGGGCTTCGATACCACGGACATGGCTCAAGCGAAGAAAATACTGGGCGATGTCTGCTGCATCACCGGGAATATGCCCATTGCCACGTTAAGTGTCGGCACCCCGGAAGATGTTAAAGCTGCTGTTCAAAAACTCATCAATACTTGTGCCAAGGGAGGCGGTTACATCATGATGAGCGGGGCTGTAATTGAAAACGTGCCCCCGGATAATGTGAAGACGATGATTGATGCTACCAAGGAATTGGGCGTCTATAAATAGAACCTGGAGCGTCAGACAAGCATAAAGAAAGAGGGGGGTGTAAAAACCCCCCTCTCTTTTTACCCCTTGAACAGGGGACTAAAGCATTACCGTTCCGCCATCGACGTAATATATCTGCCCGTTAATAAAGTCGGAATCCTTGGAAGCGAGGAACACCGCCGCTCCCACCATGTCTTCGGGCATGCCGCGCCGTTGCATTGACTGCTCACTGGTGGCGAGCTTGAATGTATCGTCGCTGCCCGGCTGCGCCAAGCTCGCCTCGGAGGCGGTGAATCCGGGAGCGATGGCGTTAACGTTGATTCCGGAAGGACCTACCGCCCTTGCCAGAGCATGTGTAAACGTGTACATCGCGCCTTTGCTGCAGGAATACGGCATGAAGACCATTGCCGCCGGCACCTGCGCCACGTTGGAGGCGATATTGATTATCTTGCCTTTCTTGGCTTTGGCCATCAGCGGCACGACCGCCTTGCAGACCGACCATGTGCCGATTACATTCACTCTGTAAATGCGTTCCCAGTCTTCTACCTTCCAGCCGTCCCATGGAGTAACATTGACGCCGTACCAGATGGCGGCGTTATTAAGAAGGATGTCCACCTTACCGTACTGCTTCTTAACTTCATCGGCGATTTTCTGGCAGTCGCTCTCCACGGAGATATCGGCTTGTACCAGCGCCGCCTTAGCGCCTTTTGCTTTCACCTCGTCAACGGTGCCCTTGGCTCTATCAAGATTGGTGGTGGTCAGCAGCAGGTCCGCTCCCTCCTCGGCGAACCTTAAGGCAAAAGCCTTGCCGAGTCCGCGGCTGGCACCGGTAATAATGGCTACCTTCCCCTTTAGTGCTTGTGACATGTCTTCCTCCTTTTATCTGTTTTTTAAGATTTTTCAGACAGCCTAGAAAAATTTACATCACCCGTAAAGCTATGTCAAGTTAATGGTCCCGGGTGTTGGTTTTTCCTGGAACGGGGTGTTTAAGAGGGGGCAAGGGGGTGAGGTAAACTGGTTTTTAAATAAAAGGAATCGAGCTTGACTTTTCTTGATTTTTTCGGTATATGGGATTTTTTTGTTGAATTAATCGTGCGGGGGGAGTACAATCTATCACAGTCACGTCTATACTCACCTTTCGTATGTATCAATCATCAACTGTGTAAGGAGGTAAAAATATGACCCGATGGCATGATTTTATTGAAAAAGACGGCAAGCCGCCCGCCTGGCCTTACCCGATTAATTATGATAAAGAGCAGGTAATTGATACCGATGTGCTGGTCATCGGCGGCGGCATTGCCGGTTGCTGGGCGGCTATCAGCGCTGCTCGCAAAGGTGTAAGCGTCGCCCTCGTGGAAAAGGGGGACACCGTCAGGAGCGGGGCGGGCGGCCCCGGCTGCGACCATTGGTGCAATGCCCCTGCCAATCCGCTGTCCAATGTCGACCCCGATGAGTGGGCGCAGCACATGGCCGAGCCTCCGTATTCCAACGGCATCGGTACCCAGATCCAGTGCCGCGAGAACTGGGATACCCTGCTGGAAATGGAGCTGATGGGAGGTAAAATCAGGGACACCAAGGATGAGTACGTCGGCGCTAAAGGCAGGGACGAAAAGACAAAACTGATGATATCCCCGCGCTATACGAAGGTACACAGCTATATCCCCGGCATGCAAAAACCGATAACCTTTAAAAGCAACCCGGAAGGAAAACTCAATAACGTGGTCATCCGGGTGTGGGGTTCGACATTCAAGCCCTCGCTAAAAAGAGAATGCAAGCGACTGGGCGTGAAGATTTTCGACCGCGTCATGGTCACTAGCCTGCTGACGGAAAAAGGCGTCCAGGGCGCCCGGGTTATCGGCGCCACCGGCTTTAATAACCGCACCGGTGAGTTCATGGTATTCAGGTCTAAAGCCGCTGTGCTGGCTACCGCCGGCGACTGGTCTCTATATTTACTAAATACCGAGCTGGCAGGCTACAACACCTTCCGCTCCCGCACCACCACCGGCGATGGCGCCGCCATGGCTTGGAAGGCAGGCGCGGCATTGACCGTCATGGAGAGGACGGGCGTCATGATGTTGAGTACCGGCTTCAAACATACCTGGTACGGCGGCGCCGGGGACGCCAGCTACGAGAACGTCCCCCTCGTCGATGCCAACGGCAAGAAACTCCCCTGGCCCACGCAGGGTTGGGAGGACGCCGGCGCCATGAGGCCGACCCCGGAGAATATGGAGAAAATCATCAAGGGCATTCAGAGCGGCGAGTACGCCCTGCCTTTCTACGGCGATTTTCCCGCCATGCCGGAGGTCGAGCGCCGGGTCACCTGGAGAATGATGCTCGGCGAGGAGTCCACCACCAGGAATATCATCGATTCCTACGAAAAAGGCGGCTTCGACCCCGCCAAGAACCTCCTCCAGAACTATAGCTTTATTGAAGGCAATACCCCGGCACAATGGCGTACAGCTGGCGGCGGCGGGCCCGTCGTCGACTGGGACCTTAAGTCCACCCTTGACGGTCTGTATGTTGCCGGTGAACAGACCTTCTCCGCCGGCGACCACTCCTATGCCGCGGCCACGGGACGCTATGCCGGCCGCAAAGCCGCCGATTACTCACAGCAGGTCGCCCAGGCTGAAATCTACAAAGACCAGGTCAGGCTGGAGAAAGCCCGCATCTACGCTCCCATTAAGCGTAACGAGGGCATCGACTGGAAGGAGCTGCACGCCGGTATCGCCCGCGCCATGCAGTACTTCTGCAGTGAATACAAGACCGAAAAACTGCTGAATATGGGGCTGGACGCCCTCAAGGAAATCGAAGAGGTGTTCGTCCCCCGCCTTTACGCCCTCGACCCGCATAAACTGATGCGCAGCATCGAGGACTTGAGCCTGCTGACCCACGGCCAGATTATCATCAATGCTTCCCTGGCGCGTAAAGCCAGCAGCCGGATGCTCAACTTCTTCAGAATCGATTATCCAGAGGTCGACCCGCCCGAGTGGAATAAGTACGTTACTGTCCAGCTGGAAAACAACAAGGTCAAGGTCGGTGAACTGCCTTTCGCTTACTGGGGCGACATGAAAGCAAATTACGAGGCCCGCAACAAGGACTACACGGGCGTCTATCAAGGGAAATAAGGAGACTGCTATGGCTAAGAAAACATATGCGTTGCCAAATATAATTACCCCCGCCAGCCCGGTGATTTTCAATCCGGAGGTCTGTAACGGCTGTAATCACTGCGTGGAGGTCTGCCAGGTGGATGTCTATATCCCCAACCCGGAAAAGGGCAAGCCGCCGGTAATCTTGCACCCGGACGAGTGCTGGTACTGCGGCTGCTGCGTCAACGATTGTCCCCGCCCCGGCGCCATTACCTTTAACTGGCCGGTGCAGCAGCGCGCCTACTGGAAGGACAAGGCTTCCGGTAAGGTCTTGAGGGACAGCCAGTAAATTAACTGTCATTGCGAGGAACGAAGTGACGTGGCAATCTCTATCTTGCTTTAGTTCATCATCAGGGTTGCCACGTCATAGTTATTAACCCAATTGCCTGATTATCTCCGTAGCATCGTCCAGTTTTTCCAGACGACCCACCATTTCGATTACTTTTTCTGTTTTGTCTTTACCTAACGGCTTTATCGAGGATGGCGCGCACTCGCGGAATTTCTTGGTCACGTCCTCGAAGGTCATCGGTCGCTGCACGCTGCCCAGGCAGTACTCCACTTCTTCGGTGTACTCCCGCCCGTCCTGCATTTTTAGCGTCACCCCGCCCGGCTCCACCCCGTGCCGGTTCATCGAGGTCTCCAGCCGCGTGTCAATCTTCTGCGCCAGATTGAGTATCTCTGGTCGCTTAATCGCTGCATCGGTGAAGTCGTCCACGGTCACCTTGCCCCTGGCAAGTGCTATCGCCACCACCCACGGCACGCTGAACTGCGCGTCGATAACCGTCCGCGGTGCTTGCTTGATTTCCGGCGGCTGCGCGTGCTGGTAGACCTTGTCCCCGCCATAGACGGTTATTTCCTTAATATCATCGGTGTTTATACCGTGTTTCGTTTTCAGCGCCAGCGCCGCGTCGATGCAGGCGTGGGTCAGCCCGCAGCAGGGATAGGGCTTGTCCCCGATATTGACCACCTCCCACCTTTTCCCCAGGTCGGCGGTTAAAATGGCAGGGTCGTAGTCCCCGCCCATGTAGGTCTTATAAAGTCCCGTCCTCCCCTCGAGCGGGTCGCGCTCGCCGGTGATGCCCCTTTCCGCCATCAGGGCGGCGGTAATGCCCCCCTTTGCTGCTAGCCCCGGTCCCATTCTCTTTGCCAGCGCCCCGTCCGCCACGCCGGTACCGGCGCCGCCGCACTGGTGGTAGGCAAGACCCAGTGCGTTTATCATTCTCTCTTCATCGAGCCTTATAATCCTGCCGGTCACTGCGGCGCTGCCCAGAAACCCGAAAAGCGTCGTCGGGTGCCAGCCGGCGGCCATGGCGCTGCCGCCCGGCTTGCTGGCCAGCCCTAGCCTCGCCGTAAGGTCGCCCCCCAGCGCTATCGCCGTGATTAGTTCCCTGCCGCTGACTTTTCCCATCCGTTCCGCTACTGCAAAGGCTGTGGATACCGCCACGCACCCGATATGCACCAGCGCCACCTGGTGTCCGTCGTCGTAATCTAAAGCGTGAATCATCGTGCCGTTGACCTGGGCGGCGTTAGGGGCGGGGCACCTGAAGCCGTAAGCAATAACCGTGCTCTGCTTGGCGCCTCCCCACTCTTTGACCATGTCCACCAGCTCTTTGACCCCCGCCTTCGATGAGCCCCCCAGCGCCGTCGCCAGGCTGTCCAGCACTTCCTGCTTGACCGCCGCCACGGCGTCGGTAGGGATATCTTCATACCCGGTGCTGACGAGGTGTTTCACCAGTTCGTTTATAGCTGTCATGGCTTATTCCCTTTCAAAAACGGTGGCGGCCAGCCGGCTTCTGTTTTCCCGTCCGTCTTGAAGCGGTGATCGCATTTTCCGTGCCCTTCATAAAGGGTCATCGTCCGGACAAAGCCGAATCCCCTGACCTTGCCGGCGACGAAATCGAGGTAGCAGTAGTACGGTAAAAATTCGTCGGCGTCCTGCGCGTGGTAAAACTTGTGAGAAGCGCATTCCGTGAAGTCGAATCCGTGGTCGAATTCCCGCCCGTCGCCTTCGACGAATGTATAGACGTAATCGCCCGGATAACGTCTTGCCTGCGACTTTATAGCCCCCTGACGATAACGCACCAGTCTCTGTTCCGGCGTGAGCCATATGGAAGGCGGGATGGCAGGTTGGGGCTGGCTGGCTTTTATAATGTAGCCGTCGTAAAGTATCCTGCCGGCCTCCTCCGCCGTCTTACCGTGTTTTTTCATTGATTTGTAAAGCGCCAGGTAGCGGACGGAATTGACCAGGTGCCTGGTAAAATCATTTTCGTCCCCGCCGATATAAGGTATTTGGGGTATCAGGTCTTCAAATATCTGGCGCGCTTCCTGCAGGATTCGGTACGACTGTATTTCCCCGTACTGCTTGAGGAGTAAAGGACTCCACCGTTTCACGTCCTCCTCGAGCTTTTCCAGCAATTCGGGTTTTTTTCTTATGTAATAGTCTTTATCTATCGGGTATACCATTCCCTTTCCCCACTGTCAACTGTTAACTGATAACTGTAAACTCTCCTTCTCCCCCTTACGTCACTCCGCCCCCCAGCGCAATCACTTCGCCCGTGATGTAGTCCGACTGGTCGGAACAGAGGAAATAGGTGAGGTCGGCTGCCTCTTCCGGCGTGCCTAATCGACCCCACGGGATAATTTTAGCCAGGCCCCCCTGGTCTTTCTTTCGTGCTTCCTCCCAGGTAATGCCTTGCGCCTCCGCCATCTTCTGGAAACTCTCGTCCCTCAAGTTGGTCACTATCATGCCCGGGTTGATGCCGTTGACGTTGATTTTGTACTTGGCAAGCTCCAGCGCTAGACTCTTGGTCAGCCCGATGGTGCCGTACTTTGCTGCGGAATAGGCCGCGCTGCCCGCCACGCCGTGCGTCCCCGCCAGCGAGCAGAATATCACGATTTTCCCCCCTTTACCCCCCACCGCTATCTGCTTGGCCGCCGCCTTGCAGATGAGGAAAGACCCCACTAAGTCGATGTCGATTATCGACCTGATGTCTTTTTCCGGGAGGTCGATGACCGGCACGCCTACCGGACCGCGTATGGCGGCGGCGTGCACCAGTATGTCCAGCCTGCCGAATTTTTTCACGACATTTTCCATGCCGGCGTCTATCTCTTTGCCGACGTTGATATCAAGCGTTAGCGCCAGGGCTTTCCTGCCCATCGACTCTATTTCCTTAACGATTTCGTCCAGGCCGCCCCACCCCTCGTCGCCGGGGAACATGCTTTTCGGCGCGGCGAACTTGTCCGCCACCACCACGTCCGCCCCTTCTTTCGCCAGGCGCAGCGCAATAGCGTGCCCCATGCCCCTCTTGCTGGCGGCTCCGGTTACCATGGCGACTTTTCCCTTCAGGCTGCTCATAACGCGTCTGTTCTCCTTATCGTTTTCTTTATACAGGATACTATATATTAGTAAAACTGGTATAATAACGTCAAAAGCCGTTATCATCAATCATCGGGGAGGCTGTCATGCTGCTTAAGGACAGGGTTGCCGTCGTCACCGGGGGTACTAAAGGAATCGGGAAGGGCATTGCCTTAAAGTTTGCCCGGGAGGGCTGCGATGTCGTTGTCAATGCCCGGCACATCGAGGACGCCAAGAAAGTTGCCGCCGAAATCAAGAAGCTGGGCCGCCGCTCGCTGGCTATCGCCGCCGATGTCTCTAAAAGCGGTGAGGTGAACGACATGGTGGCGCGGACTATCAGGGAGTTCGGGAAAATCGATATCCTGGTGAATAATGCCGGCGGTGTCTCCGGCGACTCCAAACTCGAGGACACCACCGACGAGGCATGGGAGAGGGTTATCGGCGTTAACCTGACCGGCCAGTTTTTATGTTGCCGTGCCGTGGTGCCCCATATGAAGAAAAAGAAATACGGTAAAATTATCAACATTGCCTCGATGGGCGCCATCAACCCGCCTGCCCCGATTGTGCATTATCACTCGGCCAAGGGCGGGGTGCTGGGGCTGACCACCGACCTGGCTTTTGAGCTGGCTCCCTATAATATCACGGTCAACGCCATTCTGCCCGGCCCGATACGCACGGAATTTTTCACCGAGATGCTGAAGAAAATGACCGCTGCCGAGGGTAAGGCTTTCTTTAAAATGCTTGAAAACAAGGTGCCGATGCACCGCATGGGCGAGCCGGAAGAAATCGCCGGCGTGGCGTTGTTCCTGGCTTCGGAGCTTTCCTCTTACGTCACTGGCCAGGCCATCAACGCTGGCGGCGGACTGCCCCTCGAGCCGTATCAACCATAGTTATTTCCCGATATATTTCAGGGCGTTCTTACCCGCAATCCGCCCCGAGTTCATGGCGAAGGCGGAAGCCAGCCCGGAGGAGCACTTGATGGGATAGCTGTCTCCGTACATACCCCCCGCGTCAAACCCCACCGCGTAAAGCCCGGGAATGGCCGCGCCCTTTTTATCGATTACCTCGGTTTTTTCGTTGATTTTTATGCCCCCCATCGTCCCCAGGCAGACGGTACGCGCTTTCACGGCGTAATATTTGGGTCCGGTAATAGGGTGGAGGTATTTGGGGTCTTTGGCAAACAGGTCGTCGTGGCGTTTTTCGCAGCAGGTGTTGTATTCATCGACCGTCGCTTTTAAAGTTGCCGGGCTTACGCCCATTTGCTCCGCCAGCCCTTCGATAGAGTCCGCCGCGAAAAGCTCTTTAGTCCCTCTCTCCAGGGCGGCGTTGATTTCCCGGTAAATATCGGTCGGTTTGGTGCCCGGCAGCGTGTTTACATTAACACTCTTGGTAATCCCGTTCTCAATCATCCGCTGCAAAGCGGTATCGTCGAAGATGCTGTAGGTAAAGCCCTCTTTAAATCTCGCGTTGGCGTTCCCCACCGACGAATCGTAAAAGGCGACGCTTTCATCGCAGAAACGCTCACCATTCGGGTTGACCCAGAGGTCGGGCTGGACCACGGCGCATTCCAGCTGGCAGCCCATGGCAAAGTCGGGCCCGATGGGTCCGGCGCGGTACAACTCGAGGAGGCTTACGTTTTCTTCCGCTGCCCCGCTTTCCCACGCCATGCGGATGCCGTCCCCCATCTTGTCCACGTTGCCGATGGCTACCAGATTAACGTCCAAATCAAACCCCGTGTACTTTTTAATCCACTCTTTATTGTTCAAATAACCACCGCTGGCGATGACCACCGCTTTAGCGGTGAAAGGAGTGTCCTCGCCGTCCACCTCGGCGATAACGCCCCTGATGCTTTCGCCCTGCTTGACGATTCTGTTTACGGGAGTCGCCAGCCTGATTTCCGCCCCTTTTTCCTTGACTCTGGTGGTGAGTGCTTTGACGACCGCCTCCCCTTTACCCTTAATGACGTGGTAGGTGCGTGGTGAATCCGGCATGTTAATCGTGGCGTCGGTGAAGACGACGCCCTGCTGCTGCAGCCAGCTGATGGTCGCGCCGGACTCGTTGACAATCGCCCGCACCAGCCGCGGGTCGGCACGCCAGTGACTGTACTCCATGATGTTTTTGAATGCCTCGTCCCGACTGTACGTAATGTACCTCTCGCGCTGCATATCGCTTTCCACGGCAAACGTGCCCTCGAAGAAGTTTGAGGTGCCCCCCGGTGAGCGTTCTTTTTCAAAAATAATAACCTTGGCCCCGCCCTCCGCTGCCGTCAATGCCGCCGCCAGCCCCGCCGCCCCGGAGCCTACCACCGCAATATCGGTTTCCACAGGCAAGTTGTTCATATTTCACCTCCCGGTATAACTCAATAACTGCTCCAGAACTTGACCTGCGTTATCTTGAGCCGCAGGTCGCACTGGAGGCAGCGCTTTGCTTCACACTCTGCCGCTTTTTCATCGAGGTTCGCCACCACTTTGCAGAAGCTCTTCAGTCGCTTGTCAACCGGCGCGTACGCATCCCCGCAGCGTTCCAGCGACGCGAAACCGTCCTGTCGTCCCAGGTTTTTCTCCGGCTCGGTCGCCGGCGCCAGTGTCTCGTCGATATTGCCGTTCCCCCCGAGATACCTGTCCAGGGCGACCGCTGCTTTCCTGCCGGAGGCGATGGCTTTGATGACGGACGATGTGCCGTTGACCGCGTCCCCGGCGGCAAAAATCCCCTCTTTGCTGGTGGTAAAAGTAAACTCATCTACCTCTATCAGGTTGCCGGCTGCGGTGCTAAGCCCGAAACCCTCCGGTATTTCCGGCCGCTGACCGATGGCGAATATCACGGTATCGGCTTCGATGACGTGCTGGGATTCCTCCCGCGTCTCGATTTGCGGAACTTTCTCCTCATTGAAGGTCAGCGATGTGACCTCCAGGCATTCCACTCCGGTTATCTTGCCGTTTTCCGTTAAAATGCGGGTAAAGGTCCGGGCGGGGTAAACCGTTATCCCCTCCTCCTCCCCCTGTTCTATTTCGTCGCTGGCGGCCGGCATCGTTTCCCTCGCTTCCAGGCAGGCCATCTTTACCGCCGACCCCAGCCGCCGCGCCGCCCGCGCGCAGTCGAAAGCCACGTTGCCTCCCCCCAGCACCAGTACCTTCCTGCCGATTTCTACCTTCTTCCCCAGGTTGATTTCCTTTAAAAAGTCGACGCCAATCAATACCCCGGCATTATCGGCGCCGGGAATCTTGAGTTTTTGTCCCTGGTGCGTTCCCACCGTCGCCACAACGCCGTCGTAGCCTGCTTCAAGAAGCTCATCGACGGACTCCACACGCGTGCCGGTCTTAATTTCCACGCCGATGTCTGCGACGCATTTTATCTCCCTGTCCAGCACCTCACGCGGCAGGCGGTATTCCGGGATGCCGGCGCGCAGCATGCCCCCGGCAAAGGGCAGCGCCTCGAATACCGTAACCTCATGTCTCTGCAAAGCCAGGTAATAAGCCGCCGTCAGCCCCGCCGGCCCCGCCCCGATGACCGCCGCTTTCTTGCCGGTAGCGGTTTTCCTCTCCGGTTTCAGGTCGTTTCCATCGTGTTCCGCCGCATAACGTTTCAATTCTCTTATCGAGATAGGCTCATTTATCTCTCCGCGACGGCAGACGTCCTCGCAGGGACGGTCGCACACGTAGCCCAGTACCCCTGGGAAGGGCACTTTTTCTCTTATCACCGCCGCGGCGGCTTTATAGTCCTTTTCCCCGATGAAGCGCAGATAACGGGGGACATCTATTTCCGCTGGGCAGGTGTACCGACACGGCAGCAGGGCCTGCTTCCTGTTTTTCCCCTTGGTCAGCTCTTCCTTATCCATGATGGCACCGCTGGGGCAGACCTCGGCGCATGCCCCGCAGAAGCGGCAGCCCGACTCCACCAGCGGCAGCCCGTTTTCTGTCCCGATATATTTCTCCTCGCCCTTAGTCTTTTCAACGAGTATCCCCACCCCCCGCAGGTCCTTGCACGCCCGGATACAGCGCGTGCACATGACGCATTTATTGGGGTCGATGGTGAAGAGCGGGTTGCTGTTATCCACGGCGAAAAGCCGCGCTGGTCCCTGCGGCTTGTATTCTTCTTCGGAAATGTACTGCTTCAGCGACTGCAGTTCGCAGTTGAGGTACTTGACGCAGGTGCCGCAGTCGGCCGGGTGGCCAATGAGTATTTTTTCCATTGCCTGCCGGCGCGCCTCGGCAATTCTCGGCGATTTTGTCCTGACCGCCATGCCCTCGGCAGCAGGCGTGGTGCAGGAAATGATTAAATCGTCGTTCCCCTCCACCTCCACCACGCAAAGACCGCAGTCCCCGGTCGTCCCCAGGTCGGGATGGTAGCAAAGATAGGGTATATAGATACCCGCTTCCAGAGAAGCTTCCAGGACGCTCTTGCCCGACTGTGTTTCTATGTCGCGTCCGTCTATGTTGAGCTTAATGGTTTCCAAACATTTCTCTTTTAAGAAAAACGGGTAGAGAGGTCTAAACGCAATTATAGTATATGAACGCGGGAGTGGCAAATTGAACGTTGACAAATTCTTACGTAACAACTAGACTGAATCACGTGTCTTTCGCTGTATTCTAATAGGGGTAGCGCTGTGAAATTCAGATTATTGACGTTTGGTTTAATCTTAATGATACTTGGCTTGTCCGCAGCGGGATGCAGTGGGGGTGGGGATTCGGAGCAGGATATTGTAGAAATTACCAGGTTTTTGCCGGCTGAAATTACAGTATTCTGGAGTGCCGACCTCAAGCAGATAAGAGAAGACGCTGAATTAGCCGGACTTTACGAGCGCTTAATGGGGAGGGAGTATTACGATGCCGAGGGCGCTCTCGGCATGGGGATATCTTTATCCGATGCCGACATTGTAGTCATGGCTGAAGACCCCGTTGGGAAAACACACTGGGCTGTGTTTAAAGGCGAGTTTGATATTGGGAGCGTGCAGCAGGCGATTACCTCGTTTACTATAGACCATGGAGATTATGAGGGCGTTGAAATCTGGGTCTTACAGGGTTTATCTATGGCATTTTATAAAGATTATATTTTCATTTATACTAACCAGCCCGGGAATGGGGATAAGCTGATACAGCTTTGCCATGGAGAAGGTAATTCGATGTATGATGATTCAGGTTTTAAGGCAATTATTGAAAAATTACCGCCGGGGTTCGGCTATTCACTGATTAAGAACGAGTATATTGAAGGCCAGGTAGGCGGTATTACAGCTTATAAGTCAGATAATAACGTATATAATATCAGAGGCTGGTACCAATTCCCCAGCGATAGTGATGCGGAATCCAGTCTTTCCAGTATTGAGTCCAATCTGGAGTTAGCGTTTTTAGACACCGATATTGAATGTCTTCACCAGTTAGATTTGATTGAAATAAAAGGCGAACTATTTATTGAAAACCTGGTGGCTTCAGACTTCTGGAAACACTACGGCTTTACAGACCTGTAATATTCTTGGTTATTTCTGTTGCTAAAGCCCCAGGTAGGCTTTCTTGATATGCTCGCTGGCAAGGCACGTGGCGCAGTCGCCTTCCATGACAATGCGACCGTTCTCCAGCACGTAAGCCCTGTCCGCTATCTCTAAAGTATGCCTTACGTTCTGCTCGATTAGCAGTATCGTGATGCCCTGGTCGCGTAGTTCCTGAACGATTTTAAAGACTTCCATCACTACCATTGGCGCCAGGCCGTTCGAAGGCTCATCGATGATGCATAGCTTGGGTATGGACATCAGCCCCCGTCCCATCGCCACCATCTGCTGCTCACCGCCGCTCAATGTCCGCGCCAGCTGTTTCTCTCTCTCTTTCAACC
>DAOULS010000008.1:0-5265 GCA_034418415.1 Dehalococcoidales bacterium
TCTCGCCGTCAGCGTCGCCGCCGCTTCATGGCTGTTTTTTGTCATTACCGTGGCTACCTTTTTCCTGCAGAGCTACCAGGCGTCTAAAGAGGAAAGGTCCTGCCTCGATACCTACGGAAATGCCTACCGTGATTACATGGCAACAACTCCCCGCTGGATTGGTTTACCGAAAACGCGCTAAAATAGACTATGCCTGACCCGCGTGAATACCAGACGGAAGCCATCGTCATCAAAAAGACGAAGCTGGGCGAGGCGGATACCATCCTTACCTTCTTTACCCCCCGCCTCGGCAAAATCCAGGGTTTCGCCAAGAGCCTGCGCAAACCCAAGAGCAAGATGGCGGGGCACCTGGAGCTCCTTACCCACAGCACCGTGTCTTTCTCGCAGGGGCGGGGCAATATCCCCACGATTACCGGCGCCCAGACCATCAACAGCTTCATGCCGCTTAAGAACGACCTCTGGCTGACGTCCTGCGGACTTTACACCGTCGAGCTTGTCCACCAGTTCACCGCCGAGCACCAGGAAAATCACGATATTTTTAGACTACTGGCGGATACGCTGACCGGACTCTGCGAGGCGGAAAACAAGGAGCTTTTCCTGCGCTACTTCGAGATGCACCTGCTGGAAAGCGCGGGCTACCGACCCCAGTTGCATCAGTGCGTGACCTGCCACCGCGTCCTCGACCCCACCACCAATTATTTCAGCCCCGCCGCCGGCGGCCTGCTCTGCCCCGACTGTAATCTTGACCAGCCGTTCTCTTATCCCCTCTCCCTCAACGCCCAGAAAGTCCTGCGTCTCCTGCAGGGTGAGGACTTTACTGCCGCCGTCCGCGTCAAAATCGACGCCGACCTGGGACGTGAAATGGAAAACGTTATCAGCGGCTACCTGAAATACCTGTTGGAAAAAGAGGTCAAGTCCGCCGCCTGGCTGGACACCTTAAGAGAACAAAGGCTGCAGTTTAAACCTTAAAGCTTTATCAACATATATCTGAAAACGGGGCGTTTAAGAGGGGCGTTAGTAGGAACCAAAATCCCTCTCCTGTCTCCCTTTTACAAAAGGAGACGCCAATACCCCAAAACGGGGCGTCTAAGAGGGGTGTAAACCCCTCTTTTAAACACATTCCCCCTCTCCAAACAGATGAATCCTTGGGTTACTCAATTGACCCGTTTGGAGAGGGGGCTAGGGGGTGAGGTAAGAAAAATCTACTTGATTACCTTCGCCCCCACGTATTTCTGCAGCACCTCCGGCACGGCAATCGAACCGTCCGCCTGCTGGTAGTTCTCCATGATGGAAATCATTATCCGCGGCAGCGCCAGCCCGGAGCCGTTCAGCGTGTGGACGAACTGGGGCTTGGCTTCCGGTTCGGGACGGTACCTTACGTTGGTACGCCGCGCCTGGAAGTCCCCGCAGTTGGAGCAGGAGCGTACCTCGAGCCATTCGCCGCAGCCCGGCGACCACACGTCGATGTCGTAGGACTTGTTGGCGGCGAAGCTTATTTCACCGGTGCAGAGCAGCCGCACGCGATAGGCGAGTCCCAGCTTTTGACAGACGTCCTCGGCGTCGTGCAGCAGCTTTTCCAGCTCGTCGTTGGATGTCTCCGGTGTCACGAACTTGTAAAGCTCCACCTTATCGAACTGGTGGCCTCTCTTGATGCCCCGCGTGTCCTTGCCGGCAGACATCTTCTCGCGGCGGAAGCAGGCGGTGTAGGCGCAGTAGTAAAGCGGCAGTTCTTCAGCCGGTAGGATTTCATCGCGGTGGAGATTGGTCAGCGGGATTTCCGCCGTACCGACGAACCAGTAGTCCTCCTCGGCGTCGTGATAAATATTCTCGGCAAGCTTGGGCAGCTGTCCCGCCCCCACCATGCACTCCCTTTTCACCATGTAGGGCGGGTATATCTCCTGATAGCCGTGTTTTTGAGTGTGCAGGTCGAGGAAAAAGGTAATCAAAGCCCGCTGCAGTCGCGCACCCATCCCCTTGAGCACGTAAAACCGCGAGCCTGCTAACTTGACCCCCCGCTCGAAGTCGATGATTTTCAGGTCTTCCCCCAGCGTCCAGTGCGGCTTCGCTTCAAAACTTAATTTCCTCGGCTCCCCCCAGGTACGCACGTTGACGTTATCGCAGTCGTCCTTGCCAATGGGCACATCGGACTGGGGAATATTGGGAATCTGTAATAAAAGCTCCTGGAGTCGGTCGTCGATTTTCTTGACCTCTTCCTCTAGTTCCTGGATTTCGGCACGCAGGGCGCGACCCCTTTCCTGGGCTTTTTCTCTCTCCTTGGAAACGGCTTTCCTTTCCTGGCGCAGTTTATCCAGTTTAACAATATTCTGGCGGCGCTCGGCGTCCAGGCGCAGGACTTCATCGACCGGAGCGCTGTCATTTCGGTCTTTAATGGCTTTTTTTACCAGGTCGGGATTTTCACGGATGATTTTTATATCTAACATATTGCTCCCTGAATATTACCAGTATCTCTTGCCTTTAATAAAGCTGTCAATCCCCGACTTCTTAATGATTCTCAAGTTCTTCAAATGACCGTCTTCATGATAATTTTTCAGAAAGTCCATCGTTTTGCATGTTTCAAACTCATCGCACTCCCAGCACCCCTCGATGCCTTTTTTACGGCAGCACTCCCTTATCTTGCAGACGGGCGGGCCACCGCCGCCCCGGCAGGCCCTTTTACAGCGGAATTTCACCAAAGTGCCTAAAAGCTCGTAAGTTTGCGGGTAATATTTTAAAGATGCATAGTAGGCATTAGTAGCCATTTTTTCAGCCCTGGTGTCAAACTTATAATGTCTTAACTCTTTACGCAGGTCGCGGGCTAAATCGGCTATTTTGCCTTGATAATGAAAGCAGTCGCCGCAATAAAGTCCGCAATAAGCTATGAGCTCTTTTGCGTCCGACATGCCTTTACTCCTTCTCCCTCAACTGGGGGAAGATGATGACCTCCCTGATGGACGACTGGTTGGTCAGCAGCATTACCAGCCTGTCAATACCGATGCCCAGTCCGCCGGTGGGGGGCAGACCGTATTCCAGCGCCGTCAGAAAGTCCTCGTCGATGGTCCATTTCTCCTCGTCATAGCCGTGGCGCTCCTGCATCTGCTCGACAAACCTCTCCCGCTGCAGAATGGGGTCGTTAAGCTCGGAATAGGCGTTGCCCAGCTCCATCCCGCCGGCGTAGGGCTGAAAACGCTCGACCACGCGCTCCTCGCCGGGCTTGTTCTTCGCCAGCGGCGACATGGAGACCGGGTAATCGTAAACGAAGGTCGGCTGGATAAGCTTGGGGCGAACGAACGTCTTGAGCAGCTCATCCACCAGCTTGGCCCAGTTTTTCTGGGGGTCCACTTCCTTCATCACAGAGCGCATTTTTTCCCGCAGTCCGTCCGCGGTGGGGTACTTCACGTAGTCGATGCCGCTGTACTCCTTAACCGCGTCACGTAGGGTGATACGCCGCCACGGCGGCGAGAGCTTGATGGTATCGTTGCCGTACTTGATTGCCGTCTTACCAAGCACCTGCTTCGCCACATAAGCCACCATCTGCTCCACCATCGCCATCAAGTCGTTATAGTCGGCATAAGCCTCGTAGCTTTCCAGCATGGTGAACTCCGGGTGGTGCTCGGAGTCGATGCCCTCATTGCGGAAGTCGAACCCAATCTCATATACCTTGTCGAACCCGCCCACGATAAGCCGCTTAAGATGTAGTTCCTTGGCGATGCGCAGGTACAGGTCGCGGTCGAAGACGTTATGGTGGGTGATAAAGGGGGCGGCCAGAGCCCCACCCGCCGCCGACTGCAGTATCGGCGTTTCCACCTCGATAAAGCCGCGCTTGTCGAGGAACTGGCGTATCGCGGCGATAATCCGACTGCGCGTTTTGAAAATGTCCCTGACGCCGGTATTGGCGATGAGGTCGATATAGCGCTGGCGGTAGCGGATTTCCGTATCGCTCAAGCCGTGCCATTTTTCCGGCAGCGGCCGCAGCGACTTCGCCAGCAGGGTAAAACTTGTTACGGAGATGGTGGGTTCGCCGGTGCGGGTACGCAGCAGCTTGCCCTCCACCCCGATAATGTCCCCGATATCCAGGTCCTTGAACAGTTCCAGTTCCGCTTCCTTATAATTGGCGGTCTGGAACAACAGCTGTATCTTGCCGGAGCCGTCGCGGATATCCATGAAAGAGGCCTTGCCCATTTTCCTGATGGCGGTAATCCGTCCCGCCACACTCACCGGCTTGCCTTCCCCTCCCCCCTTCTGCTTGTCCAATAGTTCGATGGCTTCGCTTGTCGTATGGGTCTGCTCGAAGCGGTTGGGGTAAGGATTCACGCCTTTCTTGCGCAGGCGCTCCAGCTTCTGTTTTCTCTGCTTAAAAATATCATCCAGTTTCGACGCCATATTTTCCCCTGCCTGTATGAAATTCCAGTCCCCCTGTTTTTTCGGGGCAGGTTACGACTAATTATAAGTTATCCGCGCATTATGGTAAAGGGCAAAATGACGTTTTAGTATTTTGAGGGCAAAAATCCACTTGACGTTTGACATAACAGTTCGCGAATTAATATCATTTATATGCAGTGTGGAAAGTAGTTTTAATATGCCTGATTTTGTTGACTTTTACATTGGGGAATTGCTGTTTTTTGAACCAAGATGAAGATACTGCTTCTAATATATATACAAATAACTGGACAATAAATATTGATGAGTCTGTCGCTGAGGATATTTATTTCTTGACCAATGAAGAGCGGCAAAAAGAAGGTCTACCAGAATTGACTAGGGATGTGGAGCTTGAAAAGTTGGCCCAAGAACACGCTGATTATATGTATAGAACAGGAGAGTGCACACATGACGGCTTTCAAATTAGAGCCAACCAGGTTTTTAGTCTTGGGTTTAATAAAGTATATGAAAACGTGGCTTATAATGAAAGAAGAGTCGGTAGTTCTTTCGTAAGACAATGGATGAATTCACCAGGGCATCGCAGTAATATTTTAAGTAACTTGATTACACATATAGGTGTGGGGGTTTGCGGTGATTACGCGGTTCAGATATTCGCTGGTTATTGAATTACTGTTTTTCTTATTTAAATATTCCAGCAAAAACGATGTAAACAATCTTTTTATTATTTGCGCTTGACACAATTATTTTTTTCCTTTATTATACCTAGTAATTCTATGTATATCGTTAAGGGAGGTATCACACAATGCGCGTAATCGCAGCCATCATCATCATCATTCTGGGCCTGGTCGCACTTATCTTCGGTATTATCTTTATCCCCCAGGCAAGTTC
>DAOULS010000009.1:0-12702 GCA_034418415.1 Dehalococcoidales bacterium
CTCAAGGTAAAATTCTCCTTTCATTCAGTGACGATACCCCGGAAAGCCCGTTTTATTACCTGCAGGATATCGCCAGCGGCGACATTATCGAGGTGGATGTCGATCCGGCTTTCTTCTCGAAATCAAAACTGGGCAATGGTCAGTTCGTGATTTTAGATTAGCAGGTCGTCCCCTTCGACAAGCTTAAAGCAAGCGCTACCCTCTATATATGGTTCAATGAGGATAACCAAAGGCGCGTACCTCACCCTGCCCTCTCCAAACGGTGCATTAACCTTGTGCTGTGATTTAGTGGTTTGGAGAGGGGGTTTATTTGAGACTTCAGCAATGTCTTGACATGGTATAATATTTATTGTTAGGATATAAAATTTAAAGCGGAAACAATAATTATGCCAATTGATAGTGCCAATATAAATCAGCGCATTTTAATGTTAAGTGAAGAGAAAGATATGTTAACACCACTAAATCGAACTCTTACACTAGAAGGCTTCGATGTTATTGTCGTCTGCGACTATGATGAAGCATCTAGTCTTTTCGATAGTCTGAACCCCGATATGGTCATTATGGATGGTTATACACCAGACGCCGATAGCCTGCGAATCCTGGATACCATAAGAAAAAGGTCCAATGTGCCAATCATAGTAATTACTGCGGATAATGAACCGGAGACGCTAAAGACAATATTCGCACATGGCGCCGATGATTTTATCAATAAACCATTTGGAATACGTCCTTTTATAGCAAGGATTAAAGCAAAATTAAAGCGTTTTCAGGCTGATACCCAATTAACACTAGCACCAGCTTCGCCTATCGATATTATGAAAAGCACTACAACTTACGAAGCATGGTTAGATTCTATCGCTGATAAAGATCAATCATATACAACTAATTTACCTAAACAGCATGATAAGGATATTTCCAAACATATTGATAATCTTTTTTCCTCAGCTTTAGAGGCAGAATTTGAAGATGGTATTACAAATTCCTTTTCTAAAGGTTTATTAGACGTAGTTCGCAATAATGGAATTGTTGCTCTACAACATATTGCTTATTTAATAAATAATAACATCGTAAATAATCAACTTTCTGCAGAGGCTCTAAGATGGTTAGCGCGTATGGATGATGCTTCTACCCATGATTATCGTTTATGGCTTCTAGAAAAATGCCTTTTTTCAAAATTTTCTAGTATTCGCGATGCCGCGATTTTGGGATTGGATTCTATGCACGATCTTCATTCAATACCATTTCTAGAAAATGCCATTTCGAAAGAAACAATATCAGAACTTGCTGAAGATATGTCTCAAGTATTGAAAGACCTAAAAGATGCCGTTGTTTCTAAGAAAGATAAGAAAAGCTAAGTGGTATAGTCACATCGATTTAGAATGGCTTGTTGAAGGAGAAATACAAGCAGATGCATTAGGTGATCTTGCAACAAAAAATAATACTCTTTCTGTATGGAATATAGAAGACGATAAATCAAATCTAGAAGAAGTAATTACAGCTCTAGCAACTCGTTTTGACAGTCCTTCAAATTTAGATTTTGCGCTTATAGATAAAAAATATGTTGTTGACATGGGACTTAAAGTTATTCCCTCAAAAGGAGATACATATTTTTTAAAAGCAAACGAACATTGGCATTTTCATCTTACTGAACTCACAGCTCAATCTATTCTGAATTTAGCAAATATAATAATGATTAATGGGGAAAAAGAAAGATATAGGGAATCACAAATAATTTTACTATTAAAACAAGCAATTCAAAATAAAACTATCTACATAAAGGACCTCTCGGTCAATCTACAATCAAAAATTAAAATACAATAAAATAATATAAATAATACTCTACCCCACCACCCTCTTCAAATACTGTCCCGTGGAGGACTTTTTGATGCCGGTGAGGGCTTCGGGGGTACCGGTGGCGACCACATAGCCGCCTTTATCGCCGGCGCCGGGGCCCAAGTCGATAATATGGTCGGCGTTCTTAATGACATCCAGGTGGTGCTCGATAACGACGACGGTATTGCCGGCATCCACGAGACGCTGCAGGACCATCAAGAGGGCGGCCACATCGTCGAACGATAGCCCGGTGGTAGGCTCGTCCAGGATATAGAGCGTGGCGCCGGTGGAGCGCCGGGAAAGCTCCGTAGCCAGCTTGACGCGCTGGGCCTCGCCGCCGGATAGAGTAGGAGCGGGCTGGCCGAGGTGTATATAGCCAAGTCCGACGTCGTTTAAAGTGGTCAGTTTGTTCTTGATTTTTGGGATGTTCTCAAAATACACCAGCGCCTCGGAGACGGTCATATCCAGCACTTCGGCGATGTTCTTGCCCTTGAACTTAATCTCCAGTGCCTCGGTATTATAGCGCTTGCCCTTGCAGACCTCGCAGGGGACGGTGACATCCGGCAGGAACTGCATCTCAATCTGGATGTAGCCCTCGCCGCCGCAGGCCTCGCAGCGTCCGCCCTTGACATTGAAGGAAAAGCGACCGGGCTTATAGCCACGCAGACGTGCTTCCGGCACGGTGGCAAAAAGCTCGCGTACATAGGTAAAAGCGCCAGTATAGGTAGCGGGGTTGGAGCGGGGAGTACGCCCGATGGGCGACTGGTCGATGTTGATGACCTTATCGATATACTCAAGCCCGAGTATCTCGTCGCACAAGCCGGGGCGGTCTTTAGCGCGGTAGAAAATCTGCGCCAGCTTGCGGTAGAGAATCTCGTCCACCAGCGTGCTTTTACCCGAGCCGGAAACGCCCGTGATGCAGACGAATTTCCCCAGCGGGATGGAGACATCGATGTTCTTAAGGTTGTTCTGGCGGGCGCCCTTGATAACCAGCTCTTGACCGTTGCCGGAGCGGCGGCTATCGGGGAGGGGTATCTTTTTAGCGCCGCTCAAGTACTGGCCGGTCAGGGACTTTTCTTCTTTTAAAATATCGTCTAACGTGCCGGCAGCGACGATATGGCCGCCGCGCTCGCCGGCGCCGGGCCCCAAATCGATAATATGGTCGGCGGCGCGCATCATGGCTTCATCATGTTCGACGACTAAAATAGTGTTCCCTAAATCCCTCAAGCGCTGCATGGTGTGAATCAGGCGGTAGTCGTCGGCGGGGTGTAAACCGACGGTAGGCTCGTCGCAGACATAGAGCACGCCCATGAGACCGCTGCCGATTTGCGTGGCGAGGCGGATGCGCTGGGACTCGCCGCCGCTCAAGGTCATCGAGGCGCGCTCGGTACTCAAGTAGTCGAGCCCCACGTCCTTGAGAAAGCCGAGGCGGGTGCGGATTTCCTTGAGAATTTGGCGGGCAATCATCATCTCGCGCTCGCTAAGTACCTTTTTGGCGATATGATTGGTCCAATCAAGCGCCTGGGTGACGGCCATGCCGGAGACATCCATGATATTCTTGTCGCCGATTAGTACGGCCAGGGACTCCGGCTTGAGGCGCTTGCCCTGGCACTCCTCACAGGGCTTATAGACCATGTAGCGCTCGATGTTTTCACGACTGCCTTCGGACTGCGTATCACGATGATGGCGCTGCATGGTGCGGATAACGCCCTCGAAGCCGTGCCAGCGGCGCACGATACGCCCGAAACGGCGCTGCGGCTTCATCTCCCAGCCTTCTCCGTAAAGCAGCACGTGAAGCTGCTCTTTGGTGAGGTCCTTAAGGGGGGTATCCAGCGAAAAACCATGCTGGCGCGCCAGCGGCCCGACCCGCCAGAGGAACCAGGTATGCTTGGCCCAGGGGATGATGGCACCTTCCCTGATGGAAAGATTCTTATTCAGTATTAAATCGGGGTCGATTTCATGTTTGTAGCCGAGGCCCATGCAGGACGGGCAGGCGCCGTAAGGCGTGTTGAAGCTGAAAGTGCGCGGCGCAATTTCGCCCAGGTTGATGCCGCAGTGAACACAGGCGAACTTTTCCGAGAAGAGCATATCCTCACCACCGCTAACGGATATCAGTACGACACCCCCACCCAGTTTCAGGGCGGTCTCGACGGAGTCCGAGATGCGGCTGCGGTTGTCGCTATCGCCGATGACCAGACGGTCGACAACGGCGGCAATGGAGTGTTGCTTATATTTATCCAGCGGCGGAATGCTTTCCGAGAGTTCACGCACCTCACCATCGACACGCACGCGGGCGTAGCCCTGCTTGCGCAGGTCTTCGAAGACGGACTGGTACTCGCCCTTGCGGTCGGTGACGATGGGCGCCATGACCATGATGCGGCTCTTTTGCGGCAGTTTCTGGATGGCATCAGAAATCTGCTGGACGGACTGCACGGTAATCTCACGTCCGCACTTCGGGCAATGCGGGCGCCCTACCCTGGCGAAGAGCAGACGAAGGTAGTCGTAAATCTCCGTAACGGTGCCGACGGTGGAGCGGGGATTTTTACTGGGGCCCTTCTGGTCGATGGAGACGGCCGGGCTTAGCCCCTCGATGTAATCGACGTCAGGCTTATCCATACGCCCCAGGAACTGGCGAGCGTAAGCGGAGAGCGACTCCACGTAGCGGCGCTGTCCCTCGGCATAGATGGTATCAAAAGCCAGCGAGCTTTTACCGGAGCCGGAAACACCGGTAATGACCACCAGCTTATCGCGCGGGATGGTAACGTCTATGTTTTTCAGGTTATGCTCACGGGCGCCTTTGACGATGATAGAATCGGACGGCATTTTGAAAATACCTCTAACCGATATTTTACCACTTTTTTAAAAAGAACACAAGTTCTAATTTAAGAAAAAATGAGGATTTTTTATAATAGCTAAAATGAAGTGAGTTAAGATAGGACTCTTGCGTCGTTACTTATTTTCACCTAGAATAGGAGTGCCGGTGCCGAAGTGGCGGAATGGCAGACGCGGCAGTCTCAAAAACTGTTGAGGGGCAACTCTCGTGTCGGTTCGAGTCCGACCTTCGGCACCACTTTTATTATCCCCTCACGGTCCCTTGATTACCATTCTTTTGATATTTAAAACAATTATTATAAAATTAATAACAGATGGATATATTCATCGTCGTTTTGCAGTCGGTGCTGGTGCTAATAGGCATCGGGCTCATCGGCTTCTGGATTACGCGCCGCGGCATCATACCAGAGAACGTCCTTAGCTTTTTGTCCCGCCTCGCCATAGATATCGCCCTGCCGTGTATGGTCTTTTCCAGCGTCATGACCACTTTTTCGCCGGATAAGTTCCCGGACTGGTGGCAGCTGCCACTCTGGTGGCTGGCGTTCGCGGTAATATCCTTCGTCTTTTCTCTGATAATGATGTTCCTATCCGCTAAAGAGACCCGCAGCGAGTTCGTCCTGAACCTGCTTTTCCAGAACGGGCTGTTCTTCCCCCTGATTATCATCAGCGGGGTTTTCGGTACCGACAGCATCTATATACCGGAGCTTTATATCTTTATCATGATTCACCCGGTGCTGTTCTTCAGCACCTACCATCTATTCTTCAGAAACAGGGAAGCCGAGAAAAAGACCCAGTGGAGTAGGATTTTCAACCCCATACTCATCGCCACGGTGGTGGCGGTGGTCGTCCAGCTTTTCAACGGCAGCGATTATCTGCCGGACTTCGTGAAATCCATTCTGGACATCCTGGGAGGCATGGCCCTGCCGCTGATAATGATTATCCTGGGGGGAAGTCTTTATCTGGACTTCAAACAGAGGGGGAAGATATATTACCGGGAAATCATTAAATTCGTGGCGATGAAAAATGTCGTTTACCCCCTGGCGTTCCTGGGACTGCTCTTAATCGTCAAGCCGAGCTACGATATTGCGCTCCTGCTGATGCTGCAAAGCGCCGTGCCGCCGATAACCGGGACGCCTATCGTGACGGAACGGGCCGGCGGGAACAAGGCGATATCCAATCAGTTCGTTTTCTCCAGCTTCATCTTCTCCGTGGTCTCCATACCGCTGGTATTCCGGCTGTTCGATTCCTATTTCCCGATGCCATAATTACATTGAGGCTAGTATTTCGCCCTTGATATTTAGACTTTATCATATCCTCACCCCCTTGCCCCCTCTCCAAACGGTGCATCGGTCTAAACAAGGCATATTTTGTTTGGAGAGGGGGATTAATTAATTAAGAGGGACTGGCGCCCCTCTTAAACACCCCTTTTAATATAAGTCCAATAGAAACAACCGTAGAATAAACATCCGGATTGCCATTATAATTAAACAATGGTACAATCGGGCATATAGAGTAGACAGGGAGGGTACGCGGTCAAAAAAGGCTGACGAGATATGTTTACTTTAAAGTGTCCCCAGTGCGGCGCCGAGAGCAAGTTTTCCTTCGTCAATAACAGCTACGAAGGACCGCGCCGGTGCTGGCAATGCCGCGGCCTTTTCAAGCTAAAGATACAGCACAATATACTGATATACTGCGAACCGATAACCGAAGAGGAATTCGAGCAACTACAAGAGATACATAAACTTAAGGCAAAGTACAGGAACGAACCGACCGATTAACCCGGCGTCTATTTCCTTTTATTCGAGTCCCGCATCTTATCGCGCTTGGCGATTGTCTCCTGCTTAGCTTTCAACTCAAGGATACGGAAGACCGTTTTTGCTTTTCCCGCCAGGACGAAGTTCTGCATCTTACTCCTTTTTCACCACCCTGCAAGCCAGGTTCGTTCGTCATCACTGTAATAATTGTTCAGTCCGTTATAAGCGTAACAATCAGATATTAAAGGAAGCATAAAGACCATTAACGCGGGATAAATGTACGGTAAATATTTCATAAAGAAAAATAAGGAAACATAATAAAAGGTCGTGTGAAAAGTAACGTCGCCCGTCCCCTATTGACAATCAAGAGAAATAAGTATTAAATAAGGACTACGATACTGGTTCAGGGAGGGATAATATGGCAAAGCCCCCTACAATACAACCCGGTTATTGTGTGGCGGTCCATCTCCTGCCGGAAACCGCGCCGGAGGACTGCTACATCGGCATGGTGGAAGCTACCGACGAGTACGGAATACTAATCAACCTGGTGCACTGGGACGATAAACTGGATATGATCGGCGGATACACAGAGAGTCTGTTTGTCCCGTGGATGAACATCAACTCGATGCTGGTAAGCACCGAGGTCCAGCCAACCCGCCGCTTCATGGCGGACAGAGCCCGCAAGTGGAAGTCCCAGATTGAAGCCATGTACGGTAAAACCACCACAACCAAGAAAAAGTAACCCGCTTCGCTGACAGGAAAGACCGATGCCCCGCGTTAATCATCGTTGCAGGCGATGACGGCGGGGCATCTCGGTTTTATATGAAGTAATTAAATCAACAGAGAAAATAACGTTGCCACCTTTAAGGCTAGATGCTATAATTTTTACGAGTAAGCACTGGCGAGTTGTGTAGAGGTAGCACAGAGGACTTTGGATCCTTTAGCCCAGGTTCGATTCCTGGCTCGCCAGCCACTCCATGAGCATCAATAAGTCCTGTTTAAAAAGAAACCATAAGTTACGAAGTAGTTATTTGACGAACGTTCAGTTTTTCTATCATGAACTCCAGTTAAGCTAAGGAGGTCAGGATATGAGTAACAGGCAAGACCTAGCAGCCGTGGCGAATGCGCTGGTTGAGAAGAAAAAGGGTATTTTAGCCGCCGATGAAAGTACGCCGACCATCAAGAAACGCTTCGATTCGATTAATGTGGAATCCACCGAAGAGAACCGCAGGGACTACCGTGAAATGCTATTCCGCACTAAGGGAGTTAATGAGTTCATCAGCGGGGTGATTCTATACGATGAAACCATCCGTCAAAAGGCAGCTGACGGTACGCTACTGGTGAGTATTTTACAGGAGGCCGGCATTATACCCGGTATCAAGGTAGATAAAGGTACGAAGAAGTTAGCCGGAGCGAATAACGAATTAATGACGGAGGGTCTGGACGGCTTGAGGGAACGCCTGGGAGAGTACCGGGAGCTTGGTGCCCGTTTCACAAAATGGAGATGTGTGTATTCGATTGGCGAGGATACACCCAGTCCCTACTGTATTGATGTCAATGCCCATTTGCTGGCGCAGTTTGCGATGTTGAGTCAGGAGGCCGGACTCGTCCCGATAGTCGAGCCTGAAGTGCTGATGGACGGCACCCATACCATCGAGGCCTGTTTTACTGCTACAGAACGTGTTTTACGGGAAGTGTTCCACCGACTAAACCAGCATGGGGTGTATCTGGAGGGGTGCCTGCTTAAAACCAATATGATTCTCTCCGGGAAGTCGGCGGATAACAGGGCGGAGCCTGAAGAAGTGGGCAGGCAAACCCTGACATGCCTCAAGAGGGTAGTCCCGGCAGCCATCCCCGGCATAGTCTTTTTATCAGGCGGTCAGGCAGATGAAGAGTCCGTGGTTAACCTTGATGCTATCAACCGGCTTGCCTCGCAAGCTAATGTGCCATGGCAGTTAAGCTTTTCATACGGGCGCGGACTGCAAGCCCTGCCTCTTAAAACATGGGCCGGCTCATCAGAGAACGTCCCGGAAGCCCAGAAGGCTTTTTATAAAAGGGCGGTTGCTACCAGCCAGGCACGCAGCGGCGCCTATACACCAGCCTGATTGGGGATTTTAAAAAGACTGTTCGATTACCGACCTGCGTCTGCCAGACTTACTAGATGTTACGGTGGGAAGAGCTGCTCTTCCTTATACGAGTAATCAGAATAAATATCACTATCACCGCCAGACCAACGACTGCTATCCATATTAGAGGCGTGCGCAATTCGTTCCATAAGCCGACGGGAGGCGGCACGGGCTGATAAACGGTAACGGTAGTCAGCATCGAGTTGACGCCGATAGTGTGAACGCCCAGTTCCTTCAGCACAATAGTGAATGTTTCTGTTGTTTCCTGCATCGCCACGAGGCTGACCGACTTCCCGTCTATAATCACTCCGTCGAACATCAGTTTAATGTAAAATACACCGTCAGCACTGCTTTCGTTAGCTAAATCTACATTAACGGTAATAGTATCACCCTGTTCAATGGTATCCGAACTCAAAGTAAGATTCCTGATGGTCAAATCAGGCATTGGAGTCAGGTTCGAGGACCCAGGACCAGTATCAGAGCTGGGGACCAACAAAGCGAAGAGTGAGAAGTGCGTCAGGTCTGTGCCGGCGCACTGGGCTTCGGCATCGCGGGTGCTGTCCATCGATACCCAGCGTTCCTCGGTCGGATTATAGTAAGCGATATAGATATCCGCCTCATTGATATCGGGAGCAAGCTCCTGGCGGTCGTAATGCATCTTGATTTGAATTGCCGGCTCGATAACACAGGCCGGCTGGAAATCATAAGTGGAAAGGAATTCGTAACCAGGGGGAGGCATTCCGTACGGGTCCACATACTCCAGAACGATGACACTCACCGGCTTGCCCGACTTATCCAGCAGGATAGTTCCTTTTAGCAGAGCCATTTCAAGACTGCGCTCATAGAGGGTTATGTAATAAGTCCGTTTCAGTGTGCCGTCGTCCCGCAGTTCCAGGAAGATAACGCCTCTTTTACCTTTAATATCGATATAAACAGGGCTGTCATCTTCCTCGACGGGAGTAGTGGTGGCAGGACTGGTCGCAGGCGGCGCCGTTGGCGTCGGTGTTATCTGGATCAGGGCCGGGGTGGTGGCGCTGGCACAGTTGGATAGAGACGACCAGTTTGTTTTGTCATCGACAGTTTTCAGGGCGAAGTAATAGGTTGTCGAAGGAAGCAATCCGCTTATGGTAAACTCCTGACTTGAGCCGGCCGTCAGCGGGGTGGGGACACCGGTAGCCCTATTGGCAGCATTCCATCTATTTGCAGAAGTGATGGGTGATACGGAGTACCTGATATCATACGCGTACGCTGTGCCGACATTGCCGTCGTTTCCCGGTGCGGTCCAGTATAAAGTTACTGAATAACAGGTGTTAGCGGCGGCATAAAGGTTAGTAACGGCGGACGGTGGGTAATAATCGCCCGCCGTGAAGCTGCCGTCGACCTCGCCGCTCGCGAAGACCGGCGTAACCAGTGCAAACAGCAAGATAAATGTTATACATACTAAGAGAACAATCCGCATTATCCCATTGCCGGCAGATTGTTGGTGGCTATCCAGAGTATGGTTATTTCATCCGCCTTCTGACGAACAAGATAACAACTATCACTATTACCAATACGCCTGCGGCAGCACCTATGAGAATCAGCAACGTGAATGAGCTACCGGATACTGTTTCCGTATCCGCTGCCGCGGTTGTCGTGGGCGCTGGGGTCGTAGTTTCTTCGATAGCACCGCCAACAGACGTCAAGCCGGCTTGCCCCGTTTCATCTATTGTCAGTCCTTTCGCCTGTGATGCAGTGTATACCTCCCCGCCTATTTCAAGTTCCAGCTTAAAGAGGTACACTCCTGTTTGCCAGCCATCACTCGGTATATAGTTGTAATTTACTTCGGTCTGGCTCTGTTCCAGACGACTCATATTGAGAATATTGAGGTTTTCCTGTTGAGTATCACTAGTCACAATCAGATTTACTTTTACGTCCGAGAAGGCATCCAGCAGGTTGTTGATAGAGCAGACCACGTTAGCCATCACCATTTCTCCGGTGTCTCTCTGGGTAACGGGGACTACTTCAAAGCCTTGAAAATAAACGGTTTTTACCGCCATGGTGACGCTTTTAGTTTCATCGGCGGCGACTGAAAAGTTTTCTTCGGCAAGCTGCTTGCCGGAAATAAAGGCGCACGTAAAGTAATCGCCGGGAGAAACATTAAGGTCGAGTTCTCCCGTCTCCGAGCGGGCGATTTCAAAATTTTCCTGCGTACTATAAGTGCGGTACAGGACTATCCTCGCCGGCACGGGAACTCCACTTGGGCTTACGGTAGAAATATTAACCACACCGTAGTCGCCGGTGATAGTGAGGTCGGCGTCCTGTCCGGCGCCGCCGACTATCTGGATGCCGGTACCTCCTGTTTTATACGGTTCGGCGGTAACACCTATCGTATAGTCGCCCGGCACGGCTTCCATACCAATGTCGACACCGACATCAACCTTTTTCTGGGAATGGGCTGTTAACGGAAATTCGTATTCCTCTAGTACTAGCGTTACGCCTGGGGGTGTATTGGTAGTCATCTTGACGTTAATATCGTCATCTGAATTATTGAAGACTACCACATAGATATCCGGCGTACGGAGAGAAGTGCCCTGGGGTAATTCCAGCTTCTGGGAATAAAAACTCCCTGACATGGCAAACCCGCCCTGGGCTTGCACCGGCGCTACCCAGATTACGGTACCGAGTAGCGCCAGTAACCACCCAAGGCAGATCGCTTTCTTAAAAGATGAGGCCATAGCCACCTCCTATTAGTTAAGATTAACGATCAGCGATGATATATACTATATTTCCACTATAAGTGTCATTCGAGAAAACCATGGCTATCTTCAACCACAAGGTATTGGTGGTAACATCGAGTCCGTTTTCATCGGTCTGGGTGCCGGTATTGTCGATGTTGACACCGGTGGTATCAACCTGCACGGCAGAACCAAAGACGTCTGAATCATAGGCCATCAAGGAGAACTCCTGGGGGTCGTCACAAGTACCAGTGGAATCATAGTCCGCTGTATAGCTAGCACCATCCCAGGTTGCATCCGATTTGACCAGCTGGTCGAAGTCACCGTTGGAGATATAGTTTATAGAGATACCGGAGACTTCATTGACGTTATCGGCAAAACCGGAGCCGTTGTCAACACCACCAAAGGGGGCGGTAGCACTGGTGGATATTTCACCGTACCAGAGCATTTCCTTGTCGCGCTGGTACATATCGCCGCTGCCACTGCCGTCAATGGCTTCGCCGTAGAGGTCCCAGTTGCCGGCGCCCGGTGTTTCAGTAGCGACTTTACCTGCACACATCACGAAGATCCACTCGCCGCTGGCGGCCGTCATGTTGCTCGGTTTCGTGCAGTTAGCCGAAACGACGGACCAGGTGGTAGAAGCGCCAGCATCGATGGTCCACTCGCTCCCGCCGCCATCCTTGTCCCAGGTCAGGATGCCGCAGCTTGACATGTTGCCCGTACCAGGAGAAACAGGGTCAGTACCGCTGGCATCCAGGAACAGGTGTACGTCTAGCTGGTCGATATCCTCTATGGTGTTGCCGTCTCCGGCCGTCACCTTAACGAAATAATACACCTGGGGCGAGATGTTGGCGATGGTAGAGTTAGCGGCATCGTAAACGTTCACGGCTGTAACGGTTGGTAGAACATTGAGGGGCGTGAAACTCCCGGTAACCGTGTCTTCCGCTGCCATCACCACCGGCGCCAGGCTGAACAATACAGCCAAGGCCATCAAGACACCTATAAATCTGATAAGTTTCATCTATTGAAACCTCCTTTTCTGGAATCTTCCAGTTGATATATTAAAGGCGGGATTTTGCCATAATATATATATGAAAGCGGTTTTTCACGCTATTTTTTTCCTGCATATCGTTATTATGAGTTGCTAATCATGTAGTAAATCGTGCCGGTGTAAGTGCTTTCACGAATGGCGCCGATTGCAAGCCATATAGTATTTGTGCTTACCTCGTCCCCTGATTCCGACGTCTGCGTACCGACGTATATAGCGACATAAGTGGGATAATCAGTGACTACCACCGCAGTGCCAAGGTTATCAACATCGTCGGCTTTAAGGGAAAACTCCATCGACCCTGGAGAGCCGCCCGTATTCAGTACAGCATTGAGTCCACCTCCGGTCCAGGGGGTGGAAGCCGCTATCTTCTGATAATAAGGACCATTGGA
>DAOULS010000010.1:0-16908 GCA_034418415.1 Dehalococcoidales bacterium
GCGTCGTACCGCTGGATGAAAACGGGCAGGTCGTCGTTAACGGCAATATGCAGAGCGAAGTCCCTTATATCTTCGCCGTCGGTGATATCCGCAGCGGCTCGCCGAGGCAGGTGGTCACGGCGGTAGGGGATGGTGTAATTGCAGCTATTTCAGCAGAGAAATTATTGCAGGAAGATTAATGGCCTCACCGATATTTTACGCAAATAATGCTTATATTTTCGTTATTTTACCGGAGTAACCGTAATAGTACAGCTATAGTCTTTCCGGTCTGGCTTGAAATTAACACCGAATTGTTCGGCAAACCACAAGGGCATTGCTTTTTGGCAGGCGAACGAACAGTAACCTTCACCTCCGGGATAATCCAGTAATTTACAGTGGGGCGTGTTCATTATCATTCTACTTCGAGAAAGTTCCGAGACCGTAAACGTGGAAAAAAATGTGAACTGATAAGCCAGATGTTTTGCTGTCATTGTAAAAGCCAAGCCAGGTGATATAGCTTTAATCATTTTTACCAATAACAATGCTGGAGTGGCGTTCTCCTTCTTGAGAAGGTCGACATCGGTTCTCATGAACTGATTTAACCCGTCTTCACCCATCCGCTGCCTAACGAAGTCGAAAGAAAAACCGTTCCATATTATATAGCTTAAAATGATCTCGTATTTTTCCTGATATGAGGCATTTTCAGGGATGGACTTCAGGCCTTTCCGGTCCTCTTTTTCGTACTCTGCCCTTGCCTCTTTGCCAAGATATTTTTCAATGAAAGCGGGTTTGAAAGACGGGTGTTTAATGAATTTTGCCGCTTCAACGTATTTTTCTTTCGGTGACATCTCCTTAATCTTAATAACCATGGCCCCTCCTACTACCATGTAAATATTACGATGAGTATATTCTCAAAGCGAAATAGTGTCAAGTGAAAGCAGAATTAAGGTAAGAAGATGGCAGAGGATTTTACAGCAAGAGTGAGTAAGTCTTAAAACATATTGTCCGGGACTTTATAAAGCTTTTCGGAACGTGGCGCGCCGCATTCGGGGCATTTCCGGTAATACCAGGACATCGGCGTCTGACATTGCGGACATAGCCAGCGTTTTTCCTCCTCTTCGGCGTGTTTTTTAAGTCCGACCTCATGGAGACGGCGGAGGTTATCTATAACCTCCTCGTGGTGGGGCATTTGCCTGGCGAAGTCGGTAAGCTCCTGGCAGGGAAAATCGGCGCAATCGGCGGAGCATATCGTCTCCCCGGGCTTAATCTTGGCGCAGGACTTTATCTTACATTCCCGGCACCATGGGGATAGTCGTCCTCCCGCCAGACAGCCGTCGCATTCGAGGTCTTTTAGGGTGAACTTGCCGCCTCTTGAGTTAAATGCCTGAACTAAAGCCTGCTGTTTTGCCTCATTGTTATCGTGAACGGCGCGGTACATTTCGCAGGCGCCGCAGTACAGTCCACAGGCGGCGATTAATTTTTCCCGTTCCATTTGACTTCCTATCAGGTGGCCGTGCCTGCCTTAGGCTTCTCCGCGGTCACCGGCACCGGCTCCTCGGGCACCTCAATCGTTTCCCCGCTTACTTTGGCTACCGCGCTGAAGCGTTCCGGGCAGACCTCCAGGCAGGTGCCGCACTTGATGCACTTATCCTGGTCGATGATATGTATCAGGCGTTTCCCGCCCGTTATGGCATCGGCGGGGCATTCGCGGGCGCAGATGCCGCACCCCTGGCACTTATCGGGGAGGATGTAAAACGATATCAGGCTGGCGCAGGAAAGGGCGGGGCACCTTTTTTCTATAATGTGGGCTTCATATTCATCTTTAAAATAACGCAGCGTGGTCAACACGGGATTGGGGGCCGTCTGCCCCAGCTGGCAGAGCGACCCGGCTTTAATGTCTTTGCCGAGTTTTTCCAGCAGGGCAATATCTTCCTTTTCACCTTCGCCGCGGCAGATTCTTTCTAAAATATCAAGCATCTGCTTGGTGCCGACGCGACAGGGTACGCACTTGCCGCACGATTCCGCCTGTGTGAAGGAGAGGAAATAGCGGGCGACATCGACCATGCAGGTGTCCTCGTCCATGACGACCATGCCCCCCGACCCCATCATCGAGCCGGCTTCGGTCAGCGACTCATAGTCCACGGACCGGTCGAGGTAAGCCTCCGGCAGGCAGCCACCGGAAGGTCCGCCGGTCTGCACGGCTTTGAACTTTTTACCGCCGGGGATGCCTCCTCCGATTTCATAGATAATCTCGCGGAGCTTGATGCCCATCGGCACCTCGATAAGGCCGCTGTTGGCGATTTTGCCCGTCAGCGCGAAGACACACGTCCCCTTGCTTTTTTCGGTGCCGATGCCGGCATACCAGTCGGCCCCGCGGTTGATAACCACCGGTACCGTCGCCAGTGTTTTAACATTATTGATGTTCGACGGCTTGCCCCACAGGCCGTAGGTCGCCGGGAAGGGGGGACGTGAGCGAGGCATGCCCCGTTTGCCCTCGATGGACGCCATCAGCGCCGTTTCTTCGCCGCAAACGAAGGCACCGGCGCCTTCTTTAACGTGCATGTTAAGGCTGAAATCAGAGCCAAGTATGTTTTTACCCAGGTAGCCGGCCTTCTCCGCCTGCTCGATGGCGAGACGCACGCGCTTGACCGCCAGCGGGTATTCCGCCCTGATGTAGATATAGCCCTCGGAAGCACCGATGGCATAAGCCGCGATAATCATACCTTCCAGGACGGTATGCGGGTCGCCCTCCATGGTGGAGCGGTCCATAAACGCCCCGGGGTCGCCTTCATCGGCGTTACAAATCATGTACTTCGGTTCGTCCTTGACGTCATAGCAGAACTGCCACTTCTGGCCGGTGGAAAATCCCGCGCCGCCCCGTCCCCGCAGTCCGGAAGCCTTGAGCGTATCGATGACCTGCTGGGGCGTCATTTCCTTGAGCACTTTTTTCAGCGCTTCATAGCCGCCTCTGGCGGCGTAGTCCTCGATTCTCTCCGGGTTGATGTGCCCGCAGTTGCGCAGGATGATGCGCTGCTGCATGCTGTAAAATTTGATGTCTTTATATAGCGGTATCGCCTGCCCGCTGACGGGGTCTTTATAGAAAAGACGCTCCACCGGTTTGCCGTCGCGCAGGTGAGAGGTGACGATTTCCGGCACGTCGGCGACGGTGACATGGGTATAGAAAATCCCCTCCGGCTCGATAATTGCTACGGGACCCTGCTCGCAGAAGCCGTGGCAGCCGGTGAAGTCGATATCGATGCCGTCCAGTCCCTCTTCCTTGACTGCTTTAGCTAAGGCTTTGGTAATCTCGAGCGACTTACCGGAAACACAGCCGGTGCCCTGGCAGACGAATACGGTACGCCCTTCTGTTTTACCCGGCTTTGCTGCGGTCACCTAAAACCTCCGCGACTTTCTGAATGGTCATTTTCCCATAGGTCTCGTTATCGATGGTCATCGTGGGCGCCAGAGCGCAGGCGCCGATACATGCCACTGTCTCCAGGGTGTATTCCATGTCTTTGGTAGTCTCGCCGGCTTTAATGCCCAGCTGTTTTTCTATCTCCGCCAGCACTTTAGCCGACCCGCGCACGTGGCAGGCGGTGCCCCGGCAGACGCGGATGACCTTCTTTCCCAGGGGGGTCAGCTTGAACTGGGCGTAGAACGTGCTGACGCCGTAAACGGAGCTCTCCGGTATCTGCAGGAACTTTGAAATCTCACGCATTGCCGCCGCCGGCAGGTAGCGGAACGTTCCCTGTGTCTCCTGCAAAATGGGTATCAACTCCTGCCGTTCGCCCCTGTAGCGGGAGAAAATGTCCTTCAGTTTTCCCCGTACATCAGCCCTGGTCAGGGTATCTTTAGCCAGCAGAGCCACCTCCGGTCTTTAGCAGTCTGACGAGTTTCCAGGCTATCATCTCGCAGACGATGGTAATATCTTCCATAGGCAGGTAGTTGGTAATGGTGCTGTCGAACATGATATTGCCCTCTGGGGGGAATTCCTTGTCCTCCCGCCACAGGACAATGTTCAGAGGCACAAAAGGAAAAGCGTAGATGGTAACGGCGATGTCGCCGTAATCGGAGTTAACGCCCCCCAGCGCCGCCGCTATTTCCGGCAGCTTCTCCGGGGAGTCCTTAAAATTATTAATGATAGGCTCGATAGCCCTCTTGAAGAACGTGGGATAGTAGTTGATGCCTTCCTGCAGCTCCTTATAGGTAATAAGGTCGCCGGTCAGCGGCGTGCCGGTAGCGCGCAGGAAATAGTGCAATATGAGAATTTTATCTCTGGGCGGCACTTCATCTTTATTATCGACGTAAGTGATTTTGCCGTCGGTAAGGCTTATCCGGTAAGAATTATTCAGAAAGCCGACGATGGCTGACTTTTCCGCCGGTACGTATTTGGCGCCGCTTTTACGGCACTGCTCGGCGTAATCCTTGATGCCGGCCAGCTGCTCGGCGGCGATTTGATACGCCAGCCCGTGGGCAAACTCACGCACCGGCTGCTCCGGTAATATCGGGTGCTTTTTTGTCATCGGCTATTCTATTCTACGTTATTTGTATTTACACTTCCAGCCAGGAGGCTGAATAGAGCGATTCTCCGGTCAGTACCCTCACCGTGCGGGCGTAATTCTGCATCTCTTTGGGCAGGGAGGCGATGTCCGGCTTGTCTCCGTCCATCATCTTGTGCACCAGCTCGACGATATCCGGTCGATTGCCGCGGGCAATCGCCATCAGGTCTTTATCGAAGGCGTCAACAATCGCCGAGTACAGACCATTACGCATCAGCATTATCATGTAGGTGCGGTTCAGCCAGCACCTTAACTCGGTCGGGGCGCCGTTGGAGACGTTGGAAAGTCCCACCGTGGACTTGCATCCCGGCGCGATGTCCGCCAGCATACCCATGAACTCCACACAGGCTTTCACCTGGTTGATTTCCACGGAAATCGGGTTGGCAATGGGGTCGACCCATATCCTTTCGTTAGGGATGCCCGCCTCGTTGGCTTTGTAAACAAAATCAACAGTATGCATGGCTCTTTCATTTACGTCTCGCGGCATGCCGTCGTTGCTCCACAGCAGACCGATGAGGTCGGCATTATACTTCTGCGCCATCTCCAGCCCCCGGTCGATACGGCTGGACTGCAGGGAGACCGAGTTCATGAGGACTTTCCCCCGGCGGACTTTCAAGCCGGCTTCCATGGCGTCCATGTTGGTGGTATCCAGCGAAAGCATCTTATCGGTGACGGACTGGACGGTCTCAACCACCCAGGACATCAGCTCGTCGCCGCCCTTGCGGGCCGGCCCGATATTAAGGTCGATAAGGTCGATGCCGGCGGCGGTCTCATCTTTAGCCATCTGCTGGATGGGGCCGGCGTTCCTGTCTTTCAGCGCCGGGCCGAGGGTCTGTGATATAACGTTTAAATTCTCTCCGATGAGAATCATCGCACCTCCTTACGCTTTCCAGGCCTTGAGGAAAGGAGTGAGATTAGCGGCGTCCCTGGGACCGACCTGTATTTCCCAGCCGGGCATTTCTTCTTCCAGTCCGCCGCTCTCGGCGGCGATGTACCCCGGAATTATCAGTTTCTGGTGCTTGATTTTATCGACGATGCCGCTCTTGAGAATCGCGGGACCGATGATGTCGGCGGAGAATTTACCCGCTGCCCAGGAGGTCATCACGGAAAGCCCCTCGGTGTCTTTTACGTAGAGCCAGCTGGGCACCTTGCTGTTCTCAATTTCACCGGAGACGATGAAGTAAGTCAGCGAGAAGTTGGAGGTCACCATCAGCGGCGAATCTTCTTTGGGGTTGTTGATTTCATAGATACCCTGCTTGGTCGCCAGCGGCCGCTGCGGGTCGGTATAGATATTGAGGCGCGCCACCAGCAGCGGGAAGAGACTTTCTCCCTGGAAATCGGAAAGCACGATGATAGCCGCGAACTTGGCGAGGAACATGGAGGCAATCATGGCTTCCTTCATCGGGTCGTCGGTCATCTCGCAGGGGAAGGCAATCGTCGGGTAGCCGAGCGGGCGGAACTTTTTATTGAGGGCGGCGCCCCTGATGACTATCTGGTCTTCCAGCGCCTGTTTCACGCTCCTCGACCCCGAATCGATAACGATATTTTTCAGTCCTGCCGCCGCCAGCTTCTCGGTCAGCGCGGCAAGCTCTTCCATGCCATTGGCTTTGGCAGCCACGGGGCAGCCCGTCTCTTTAGCCAACGCCGCCACGGCGTCGGCATTGTCCTTGGTAGCGGCATAGAGCAGAGGCTTGCTATCGGCGCAGGCCTTGGCGCCCGCCGCCAGCACGTCCGCCTTGTCGCTCATGAGAATGATATTGATATCGCCGGCGGCTTTCGCCTTGCCCGCCAGCGCGGCGAACTTGGCGGCGTCACCGGTCTCCGACTTCAAGGCTACCAGTTTAGAGCTTAGTGTCAAGCCGACCCTTTCGTAGGTCATGTCCTTGACCTTTTTCAGCCTGGCATCAACCTCGGCGTCAGCCATTTTATCGCTGATAAGGAGGGCAATGCCCGGCGGGTTCTCGAACCTTTTTTCGTGACGGAACATGACTGTCTCGCCGCCGATTTTCAGGGCGTTTTCCCCCGCGCCGATGGTCACCGGCAGTATCGGGGGAGCGGAGGCCTCCGAAAGCTTGCTCTTGGCTTCCTCGGAGACATGGGGGCATTTGCTTAGCTCGGCTTTACCGGCGGCCAGGCTCATGGCAAAAGCAAGGCAGGTGGGCACACCGCAGTCGCCGCAGTTGGTCTTGGGCAGCAGCTTGAATATTTCTATTCCCGTAAGCGCCATAGTCTATCTCCTTTCCCGGATGATTGATAGTTTTTTATTAATTTATTGACCCCTCACCCAGAGGGGTTTTTTAAGAGGGTCTAACCCTCTCAAGCTCTCTCTTCTTAGCCCAGTATTGGGTCCATAGTCAGGGCGGGATGCTTCTTCTCCTGCAGGAAGGCAAGAATCGCCTCCTCGGTGACTCCCACCGTTTCATCGGCTACCTTGTCCAGCAGGTCGGGCACGCCGAGCTCTTTGGCCCTGGCGTTGAAGCGGTCCTTGATTTCCTCTTTCAGTATCTTGGGCATCCAGACCATGCGCAGCAGGCCGCCTTCGGCGGAGAGGAATTTGCGCTGGGTGGTATTGTATTTGCCGTGTCCCACGAAGCCCGGCGTGCTCAAGCCGCCGCCGATAGTCCCCGCCAGTGTGGTGAACTTCATGCCGCAGGGCGTCTCGCCGGTGTAGTCGCGGTTGACCGTCATCACGCCGTTGCACATCGGCAGGACGGCGGCGATAGCTTCACAGCAGCCGCAGGTGGTCATGGGGTCGTTCACAATGCTGTAGAAGTTGTAGTGGTCTATCTTGCCGCGCGAGGCCTTGGTGACGAACTCATTGACGCCCTTCCACTGCCCCAGCTTGGCGTCGATGACGTCGCCTTTTTCTACCGGCTGGTTGGGGCCGGTGGGATTGATTTCAAAGGCGGCCTTGCAGTCCATCCAGTTGTACGAGCCGCAGAGTCCGGTCCTTTCCGGACTGATAACGCAGACGTGGCTGGGCGCGAAGGACTGGCAGAGCGTGCAGGAGTAGTAGGTTTCCACACTTTCGTCGGTCATGCCCTCGATGCGCTCGTCTCGCTTGTTATAGACAACCTTGGCCTTCTCAAGTATCTTGTTGACGTCTTCTTCTTTGGTATAGAGCTTTACCTGGAGTTTATCGAAGATACGTCCGAAGTCCTGGTGCAGCTTGGCGTGCAGTATGATGCCGATGTCTTTTAGTGTAAACCCTTTTTCCACAGCCTGTTTGCTGACGCGCAGCCAGGCGATGTCCCGCTGGCCGATATGCATGACGCCCTGGGCGTAATTGATGAGGTGGTGAATCTGGCGCTCCAGAATCGGCTCGTAGTCCTCCTGCATCTGGCGTCCCGCTATTTCCACGGCTATGGCAAAAGGCAGTCTTGAGCCGGCTTCGATATCACCGATGTCGGGACCGACTACCTCGACTTTGCCGTCCTCTACCTCGTCCATCGGTTTGCTGGTAACCCATTCCACCATATGCGTTCTGCCGCCGCCGGCTTCTAGGTAAATATCGTCGCCGCGGACCCTCTCGCCTTCAAAGGCCGGACCGAAGGCAACCGGTATCGGTATCTCGCTTACGGTTACTTTCAGACCTCTGACCTCGATGGCTTTATTAACGATTTCGTCGTGGGGGATGTTGGAGACCACGTGTTCGTAGGTGCAGACGCCGGTAGGCAGGATTTGAGGTATGGGCGTATCGGCGATAATCGGGAAGCCCCAGTTAATGGCGCCCGCGCCGTTGGCGTACCACTCGTCGGTAACATCGCCCATCGTCATAGCGAAGGCGAAGACACGGTCTTTATTATATATCAGTATTTTCCGGTAATCGCCGGCTTCAATGCCGCCGAATGACATGGCGGCACGGGTGGCGAAACCCATGGCGTAAACGGTGGCGCTGGTATCGGGGCCGAAGGAGACCAGTCGGGTACCCCAGCCGATCTGCACGCCGGCCTTGACCAGCTGCTCGGAGAACCTGCCGTCGTTGTAGCTGCCGGCCATAAAAACGTAGAGGTTCTTCTTCTGCAGCTCCTCGGCGATGTTTTTGGCTATTTCATCGGTCGGCGCGGCACCCAGTATCGCCGCAAATCCCGGCGCGGTGCCGTCCACGAATTCCACGCCGCGCTTACGCATGATGACATCATCCGCGGCACCGAGCCAGATATTGCCCTCCGTAACGTCCTCGCCCTTCAGGTAGAAGTCGGGATTTTCCAGATATTTGATAGCTTCGATTATTTCTTCAGCCCAGAAGGTAATCATCCCCGCGTCGAGCGTGGGACCCAGGTAGGGGAGATGGTGTTCTGCTTTTACCAGCGGCGGGAGCAGGGCTTTGCATTTCTTCAGGACGGCTTCCATGTCGCCCAGCTTCTCCACCTTCATGCCGGAAATCCCGTAGATAATCGGGAGGTAATAGGCGGTGTTGGGAAAGCCAACCGGTTCGTTGGCGCCCCACTTGTCCATCGCCTCTTTCCATTTTTTCTCGGCTTTGTCTACTATATTGTGAGCGCCCCTGATGGCTGCTGATGCAATTATTTTAGACATTTTTTATCTCTCCTCCTTATTCACGATTCTGTTCTAGCCTTCCAGTTCGCGCCTCATCTCCATATCGTAAAGCACTCTCTCTCTGGCCTGGTCGATGCCCAGGGCTTTACGCTTGCTGTCGATGTGCGCAATCATCAGTTGAGCAGCTCTAACAGGGTCGGGTTGGAAGTCCCATTTACCCCCGTACAATTTTTCCATGTCCTTAAACAGGAATTCGGTGACTTCTTTGCTGCCTTCGGTAGGCCAGGTAACACCGAATACTGTATAGACACCCGAAGCGACGAAGTACTGCCCGATGGATATCGCTTTTTCACTCATCCACTCCGGCGCGGCGCCGGCCACAGGCAGGTCGCTGATATCGTCGCCCAGACCGCCGTCTTTGACCATGGCCGTAGCCGCTATCAGGATGCGGCTGTTGTCCACGCAGGAGCCCATGTGCAGTACCGGCGGTATGCCGACGGTCTCACAGACTTCAGCCAGACCTGCGCCGGCATATTTAGAAGCGGCTTCGGGGACCAATAGCCCCGCCTCGGCGCAGGCGATAGCGTTGCAGCCTGTCGTGATTACCAGCACATCATTCTTGATGAGCTCTTTAACCATGGTGATATGCGCTTCATTGTGTTTGACGCGGGCATTGTTGCAGCCGACCACGCCGGCCACGCCCCTGATGCGTCCGTTGATTATATTGTCGTTCAAAGGACGGTAAGAAGCGCGGAACATGCCGCCCAGCAGGTAGTTGATGGTCTCGTGGCTGAAACCGGCAATCTGGTCGCACTGTTGCGCCGGAATCAGGATATTCCCCTTCCTGTTGGGGAAGTTCTCGATAGCCGTTTTAACAATTTCACGCGCCGACTTTATAGCATCGTGTTCGTTGAATTCAATGTGGGTGGCACCGGGGATTTTTGCCTTGGATGCCGTCGTGATGATTTTAGTATGGTAGCATTCCGCCACCGTTTGTATGGACTGCATGATGCACTGCACGTCCACGACCATTGCATCCACGGCTCCGGTGACTATCGCCAGTTCCTGCTGCAGGAAGTTGCCGGCGATGGGCACGCCGTGACGCATCAGTATTTCGTTGGCGGTGCAGCACATGCCGGAGAGGTTTATCCCTTCAGCGCCTTTGGACTTAGCCAGCTCAAGCATTTCAGGCTCGGCGGCGGCGGCTACAATCATCTCGGAAAGCAGCGGTTCGTGGCCGTGAATGATGATGTTTACCTCTTTCTCCTTAAGCACCCCCAGGTTCGCCTTGCCCAGAATGGGCGCCGGCGTGCCGAAGAGGATGTCCTGAAGCTCGGTGGCAATCATGCTGCCGCCCCAGCCGTCGGCGATTGCTGTCCTGACGCCCTGTTTCAGCAGGTTCACGTAGTCCTGGTCGACCCCGATGTGGGTGCGGTGCATTATCTCGACGACCTCGCGGTCAATACCGCGCGGGGTGACCCCCTGCTGCTTCCAGAGCTCCTGGCGCTTGAGGGGCGCTTTCTTCAGAGTGATAAGCTCGCCTTCCTGCTTGCCGAATTCGGCGAGCGCTTTCTCACCGATATCGACGGCTATTTCATTATTACTGCGGTCGCCTATGTCTATACCCCAGTCCAGGGCGACCTGTAATAACTTCTGTTCGTCCTTAATTTCGTAGCCGGGGGCTTTACCTCTGGCTACGGCGAGGAATAACTCGGCGACGCCCCGGCCATGGTCCGAGTGAGCCGAAGCCCCACCGGCAATCATGCGGATGAAGTTGCGGGCGGCAATGGTCTCGGAGGTGGCTCCGCAGACGCCCCGTCGCTTCTGTTTTTCCTCCGGGGTTTCCTCTTTGCCCTTGGGCAGAGGGACACGGCAGGGTCCCATGCCGCAGTGCTTACAGCAGCTGCCGGCGGCGCCTATCGGGCAGGGTTTTAAGGAGTCGGCCCTATCAAGTGCCGTGTTGACTCCTTCCTTTTTGGCTTTTTCTATTAAGTCTAAAGTTGCTTGGTCGATGCTCTTGGCTTGTGTTTCTTCGGGCATATGATTCTCCTCCCTTATTTAGCGGTCAGGTCGGTAAGCATTTCCCTGACCAGCTTGATTGCTTCCGGATGTCTCATTATCAGTACGTCGGCACCCGCCATCAGCAGGATATTAGCGGACAATGCCTCCAGCAGTATGCCGCGTTTTTTAACGTCGCCCATTTTCGGGTCTTCTTTAGTTTTGGCCTCTTTTGTTTTCCAGGTCTCCTTGGCGATGTTGCAGATGATGGGGAACTGGAGCTTGGTGTCCTGCTGGGTCAGGGCGGCCATTCTCATTCTTTCCATCACCGAATAGCAGTACTCGATGCCGTAGCCGATGCCGCTTACGGTGGGGTCCATGACCAGCAGGTCGTCGGGAACGCCGAGGTTCCCCAGCAGGATATTCAGCTGCTTGGCGAGGTTGATATCTATCGGTGTGGAGGCGACGACCGTGTGTTTGTAGCCGATGGCAGCCGCGCCGATTTTCTTGTGGTCGGCTTCTTCCAGTGGCCCTAAAATCAGGCTCTTGTCCTGGACGGCCTCGGCAACGGCCCTCAAGACCTCGGTGTCTTTGTCGTGATTGGCGGTCCCCCAGACAATCAGGGGCACGTCGATAGCGTCCGCCACCTTTTTTACCACCGCGGCGGCTTCGTCGGCTGGGCGATTTTGTCCGTTGGGGTCGGTGCTGACGAGCTGCAGGCATATCATTTCCGCCCCGTAGTCCTTGATGCACTTCTGCGCCCAGGCAACCGGGTCGTTGACGACATCGGCGAAAGGCTCCAGCGCGGCTTCTGCCCAGTCCTCAGGAGTCGTGTCATATACTTCCATGGCGATGCGGGGCAGGTTGGGCATCTGGCCTTCGAAGAGATAAAACGGATATGCCGATTCTCCGCCGACGGTCACCGCCTTATCGCCTTTACCCAGTGTTATTTCCTTGATTTTTCCACTATAAGCTGTCTTTGGAATCTCGAAAGGCATAATACCTCCTTACAATTATCAGGCAGGATTTTTACGTTTTTCGCTGCCAAACCAGTCGTCGCTGTACCAGTAGCGCTCGCCGCTCATAAGGTACTTCAGTTTCTCGTCGCGACTTTCCAGTTTCTGGCGCCAGTGTCCCACATCTTCTCCCGCCGGTACGCCGGCTTCATAGGTTTCCGCCAGGATATCCACCTCGCCCCGGCCGGGCGCTTCTTTCTTTATGGTCTTATACGCCATAGTCCCTCCTCCTTTATGTACCTGCGTGTAGTTATCTTTAATTAAGCTTTTAAATTTTTATCAGGGGCATTTTTATTTAATGCCGGCCGCAACTTTAGCGGCTCTCACCGTGTTTATCATCAGCATGACGTTCGTCATCGGCCCGGTGCCGCCGGGCACGGGTGTAATCATCCCCGCCACCTTTACTGCTTCTTCAAAGTCCACATCCCCCGCCATTTTTTCGCCCACAAAGTTCACGCCAAAGTCGATAACCACCGCCCCAGGTTTTATCCAGTCGCCCTTTATCATATTAGCTCTTCCTACCGCAGCGCATAGGATATCCGCCATCCGACACATACCGGGCAGGTCCGCCGTTTGCGAATGGCATAGCGTTACACTGGCATTTTCCCGCAGCAACAGGAGTGCCATCGGTTTCCCGACGATATTTGACCGCCCCACCACCACTGCATGTTTTCCCTGGAGCTTGATGTTGTTTCGCTTGAGGATTTCCATGCCTCCGGCTGGTGTAGCTGGTACAAAGAAAGGCCCGACCATCGGCGGACGTCCTGTAGGGGCCACCTGCGCCAATCGTCCGGCATTGACCGGATGCACTCCGTCGACGTCTTTATCTGGAGACAGCGCTTCTTTGACGGCGGCTTCGTCGATTCCTTTAGGTAGGGGCTCCTGTACCATAATCCCGTGTATTGAGGTATCGGCGTTGAGCTTTGCCACCAGCGCTACAATTTCTTCCTGGGTAGCACTGTCCGGGAGAGTATGAAGTTTGAATCCCAGCCCCCTCCCCCCGAGCGCTTTCTCCAGAGCATTGGCGTAGCTGACGGAGGCAGGGTCTTCTCCCGCCCTGACGATGGCGGCTGTCGGTGCGTAGCCGTATTCTTTAACGAATTCCTGGACTTCTACCTCTATCTCCTGACGCATCGATTTTGCCAGTTCGCTGCCGCTCAATATTGTTGCGCTCATCTTTGGGCTCTCCTTTTAAATTATGTATCTTAAAGCTTACTCTTCACAAGTTCGTAAATTTCATCGCGCAGGGCCGGTTTGCCTTCAAGCAGGGTATCCAGTTTCTTCCGGGTCTCGCTGACATATTGGGCATCTTTTATCCAGCTAAGGTTGATGAGGACATTCAGTGCCGCGCTTCTCAAACCTGCCTCGGCCATCAATATCCCCACACCGACATCGCTGACCGCATTGATATTGCCTTTCTCGGCCACCGGGCGACATAGTTCCATCACGGAAACGCAAGCTTCAGCGACACGTAATGGTACATCGGCGGCCGCTTTAAGGTCTCTGTCCATGGCTTTGGCGCGGGTGGCCTTCTGCTCTTCGGTATCGCGGGGCATTTTCATCGTTTGAGATAGTTGGGTATAAACTGCGACATCTTCTTCAAGTAAATCAGTGAGGTTTTTACGCAGGCTTTCGGACTTTTTTAGTAATGCGGAGATATCATCCTGGACGCCGGCATATTTCTCTTTGCCAATGGTCAGGTTGTTGACCATACTTATCAAGGCTGCACCGAGAGCCCCGGCAAGGGCAGCCACACTGCCGCCGCCCGGCGCCGGTGCGGAACTGGCTAATTCGTCTAAAAAGGACCTTACCGGTTTTTCGGTTAGTTTTCCAGACATTATTATCTCCTTTTATTACTTCCCTTTATTTTCACAGCAACTTCCGCGCCTTTAATCAATTGTGCTGCCATATTACCTTACTTCAATGAAAAATTCTCATAAAACCGGCTCGATTACATGAACATATCCTCCGATACTTCCGGAGCGTTTAGCGCTTCTTCCGGAAGGTCAATAGAGAAAGGTTCATTATAGTCGTACAATTTCATATCCATGTTCATAATCATGGACATAGAATCGAACTCGCTTGCGGACGCACCCGCTTGTTCCGCATTGAACTCCATTTCCATTTCAATGATTATTCTCTTAAGCAGGTGGGTATCTTTTGTAATGTAGCAGACATAGTTTAGTTTCTTGAATACATCGGTGACCGTGGCCATTTCTTCCCAGTCAACGTCCTGGGTGGCGCCTTGCTGCTGCGCTATCAATTGCATGAATTCTTCCATATCGGGGACGATGGATAGCACGTAGCAATCAACACCGTCAACTTCTTCATATCGTAATAGCTCTATATTCACCGCCGATTCCAGCGGTGCCAATTGCTGGTCGACCATATCCGTCTCGAAGTTTGCCTGTAAATCTTCGGTGGTCGACATCTTCACCCATTGCTCGCCCATCCCGGGCACTTCCATTCTCATGTATGTATAGTCCGGGAATATGTACGCATCGTAGGACAGGTCCTGTGCACCGTTTTGCTCCTCGAAGCCTTCGAGGATGACGGTCATTTCCATGTATATCTGCATCTGGTTGGATGCCAGATTGGTGGCGCCGTTACTTGTGGTCAGGATAGTCATCTTGCCCGCTTCATAGCCGCCGATGATATCCGTTATCATGTCCATATCCAAGTCGAATCTATAGGTATTGATATTTTCCTGGTTGGCTACGGAACTGGCAAGTAATTCTTCCAGCTCGGCTTGACTCATTCCATTTTCTACGGCTGATGTTGAACCTGCCGGCGCGGCCTCGCTGCCGGTATCGGCACAGCCGGAAAAAGAAAACAGCGCTATAATTGACGCAAGTAATAGAGGCAGAATCACCACTTTAACACCTTTCACCTTACCTTGCCCCCTTTGTTTTTTATTTCAAAACGCCGGATTTGCTCAATAATCTGTTCATCAACTCATTTACAGCGGTAACCGCTTTAGAGGTGTCCGGTAACTGGAACAAGGGTTTTTGCTCGAGGTCATACTGGCTGATTTGTTCATCCGCCGGTATCAGCGCCGCCGGCGTTATTCCCAGCCTTTCCATTTCCTCTTTTATGCGGGGGTCTACTTCACCCGGGACATTGTTGATGATTATCGATTCTCTAATTATTACCAGCTTGAGTTCTTTTATCAGGTCTTTTATACGGGCCAGCGCCCGCAGGCCTTTGATGGAATGGTCGGAGACCAGCAGCATCTCGTTGATATTTTGCGTCGTCCGCCGGCTCAAGTGTTCCATACCGGCCTCGTTGTCCATGACGACGTAGGCGTAGTTCTTCGCCCATTCGTCGACAAGTTTTCTGATGACGGTATTCGGGTAGCAGTAGCACTCGGGACCCTCGCCCCGACCCATCGTTATCAGGTCGATGTTCTTGCTCTCCGTAACCGCGCCGTTAAGCTTGTACTCAAGGTAGGCTTCCTTGGTCATCCCCGCCGGAATCGTCAGTTTCTCCCCCTGGAACTCGTTGAGTATCCGCCCTACCGTCTGCCTTACCTCCAGCCCCAGGCTCTCGGCAAGATTTGAATTAGGGTCGGCGTCCACAGCCAGCACGGTGCCCAGGTTATTCTTGAGTATGTACCGGATAACCAGGCTGGTGACGGAAGTTTTGCCCGTACCTCCCTTGCCGGCTACCGCTATGTTTATCGTCAATATTTTTATCCTTTATTTTAGAATATTCCTGTAACTTTACCGGTTTTAACATCCACGTCGACGCGGCGCAGGGCCGGGTTGGAGGAGGTGCCCGGCATCAGCGAGATATCTCCCGCGCAGGGACACAGGAATCTGGCGCCGGAGTAAATAAGCACGTCGCGGATGGGCAGCGTCCAGCCCTTGGGTACGCCCTTGAGGGTCGGGTCGTGGGTGAGGGACAGGTGTGTCTTGACCATCATCGTGGCGTAATCATCGTATTTCGGGTCGGCCTCGAATGCCTTGGCCTTAGCGGTGGCGGTGGCATTCCAGGATACATCGGCGGCGCCATAGACCTCTTTGGCGATTCTTGCTACTCTATCACGCAGCTTCATCTCGTTCGGGTAGAGGAATTTAAAGTCTATTTCTTCATTAGCGGCATCCATCACCGCGTCAGCCAGGTCCAGAGCGCCGTCGCCGCCGTCCGCCCAGTGGGTGGACACGGCACAGCGGGCGCCAGCCGCCTCGGCGGCTTTCTTAATAACGGCCCACTCGGCCTTGGTGTCCGTGCTGAAAGCATTGATGCAGACCACCGGGTTGATACCGGACTTACGGATAACGCCGATGAGATGCAGCATATTCTCCAGGCCTTTCTCCAGCAGGCCGATGTTTTCTTTGGTGTACTCTTCAGGCAGCGGAATACCGGCCACCACTTTAGGGCCGCCGCCGTGCATCTTGAGGGCGCGTACGGTGGTGGTAAGCACGGAAACATGCGGTTTCAGTCCGCTGAACCGGCACTTGACGTTCCAGAATTTCTCGAAGCCGATGTCAGCCGCAAAGCCGCTTTCCGTCACGTGGTAATCGAACATCTTGAGACCGATGCGGTCGGCGATAATGGAGGACTGCCCCACGGCGATATTGGCAAAAGGACCGGCGTGCACGAAGCAGGGCTGGTACTCCACCGTGCAGCATAGCGTCGGGTTGATGGTATTGCGCATCCAGGCGGTCATAGCCCCGCCGGCTTCCAGGTCGCCGGTAGTGATGGGTTTACCCTTCTTATCGTAAGCCAGGGTGATTTCGGCCATCCTTTTCCGCAAATCGGCGAGGTCGGTGACGATGGAGAGCATCGCCATTAATTCGGAACTGACGGCGATGCCGAACTTGGACTGCATGGTGTAGCCGTCCATACGGCCG
>DAOULS010000011.1:0-9579 GCA_034418415.1 Dehalococcoidales bacterium
CAACATCGTCGGCTTTAAGGGAAAACTCCATCGACCCTGGAGAGCCGCCCGTATTCAGTACAGCATTGAGTCCACCTCCGGTCCAGGGGGTGGAAGCCGCTATCTTCTGATAATAAGGACCATTGGAAATATACGTTACCGTAATATCAGTCTGTTTGGTGGAATCGCTGAAACCCGACCCGGGAACGATATCTGACCAGGTGACCGTGACCGTGCTTGCCGATACCTCACCATACCAGTTCATCTCTAAATCACGTAGGTAATCATAGCCTGTGGTTGCTACATCACTAACAGCCTCGGCATAGATATCCCAGTCCGCTGCCCCGCCCGAATACGTAGCTACCTTGCCTATCTGCAACACGAATACCCAGTTGCCCTGGGTAGCATAATCGCTGGGCTTACTGCAACCCCACCACGAAGTGTCAAGTGCCCAGGTAGTACCAGCGGGTTCAATTGCCCAGATACCCCACCAACCTGACCTGGTCCAGCTTAATACGGCACAGTTCTGGACGTCGGCGCTGAAACCGGACTCATCCGGGTCGTTACCGGCGCTGTCGTAAAATAACTTGACCTCAACATAATCTATATTAGCTAAAGTTTCACCGTACGCTACCGGCACGGTGATGGTGGTCCACTGTTCCTGGGGGGTTAAGGTGGTGGGACTGACTTCGATAGGATATTCGGCGCCGATTTGCGTGCCGACCAGGGGCACAGCGGTGTAATCACAATCCAGCCAGACTTCATAGATGCGGGCATAACCATTGTCATCAGTGCCAACCCTGAAAGTAGCAATCTTGACGACAAGAAGCGATAAATCCAGGTCAGTGGGGATATATACCACCGGGGTATTACCCCGTCGGGGATTAGTGAGGCCGGACTCAATTACGGTATAATTGGTGCCTCCATTGATGGAGTAACTGATACTCCAGTTATCATCGCTATTATTCCTGCCGTAGCGGCGGATATAAAGGCGTCGCTCCGAGTGCTCGTTGGAGGAGGTCTGCCATGTGTGATATTCGATGGTTGGGTCGGCGTTGTTATTACCTACATAAATAGTATTGTAACTATAACTATTGCCATCATAGGCATTCTGCGGATTCTGGATGGTGCCGGTGCCAGAGATTGTATGAGCAGTGGGCCGAAGTGTTTCCGTGGCGGCTAAAGCAGGAGTAGCCGGCAGACAAAAAGGAAGCAGCGTCCCGATAAAAAGAGCGATTACTAAAATACGTATTGTGTTTAGTTTTGCTATTTTCCTAAACATAACAGCATGCCTTCCTCACGGAAACCCGCGAGTAACACCTTAAAATTTATATTAAATTACTATAATTATATGGAGTAATCAGCGAAATTAAGACTAGGGAGGTTATGGTTTTTAAAGGGATAAACCCCAATTTATTATCAGGGTTAATATCCATAGGCAAAACACTCATTCATTCAACCTAGTTAATAATATATAAACAACACCCATAAACAAGAGATAACAAACTTGACCAAAGATATAAAAAAGGTGATAATAATAACGCCAACGGCGGGGTGGAAGAGTAGCCCAGACATATAAAAACCGGATTTATTCTTTATTATTTATATAGAAATATCACGGCGCATTCGTCTAGCGGCCTAGGACACGTCCCTCTCAAGGACGAGATCACGGGTTCGAATCCCGTATGCGCTACCAATAACCTGTTCAACCCCTCACGATTATTCCATTTTTAGTACTTAAGACTATTGACAATATAAATTCAGGGGTATACAATCCTGTAATGGCCTGCTTTATGTCCAGTTGGCAATAGAAGCCTTGTACAATATAAAAATTGAGGAGGTAGAACGGACATGAAAAAGACATATGGCCTGATATTCCTTTGCCTTGTCCTGATATTATCCGGGGTGCTTACAGCCTGCGGCGGCGGAGGTGACGAAACAACCCCAGCCGCAACACAACCGACCTCTCCAGGCACGACGCAACCAACCTCCCCTGCCAGCACACAGCCATCTTCCACACCACCTGCACAAACTCAGCAAGGACCTGTTGAATCACCTTGGGCTGATATACCCATTTTCCCCGGAGCTGAATCCGCAATCGAAGATTACGCCAATTTAGAGGTCTCGGGCGGACAAATGGGGGATGGTAGTTTTGAAGCGTACTACTACAAAGTCAATGGCTCAAGCATTGACGATATTATGAGCTACTATAGAGATGAAATGCCCAATTATGACTGGATGTTTATCGCCGAAGTAGAACTGCAGGAAGATATGGTAGGCTCCAGCTTAATGTTCATGAAAGACGCCTATACGGTAATGATTTACGCTTTTGAAGACACAGAGGGCATAGCCGACATCATTTTGGGAATCATGAAAATGGGTTCACAGGGCAGCCCCTAATACGACGGAGTAATTACAGTTTCTTTTGTAGAATCAGCTTGTCATCGCCGGGCGCGTAGAAGTCCGGGATGCGGCAGATAACTTCATAGCCGCGGTTAAGGTAGAAGCGCCGGGTATTCTCGTACAGAGGTATGGAAGAGGTCTCGATGAATATCTGGCGGCCGTTTGCCTGTTTGATGGCCGTTTCCGCAAAATCCGATAGAGCCTTGCCGATGCCCTTCCTGCGATTGACCCCATTAATGGCAATCCAGTAGATGTTCCAGGTGCCGACGGTACAGGGGGTCTCGCCGTAGCAGATGTAGCCGACTACTTTACCTTTGTCTTCGGCGACCTGAATGATATATCCCGACTCCTTGCCGTCGTCGAGATAGTCGTCGATAACACTCTCGGCGATGGTTACTTCGTAGGGTTTAAATTCAGGCGTATCATTTAATATCCGCAGCAATACCGGTCTGTCGGCGGCGGACATGGGGCGGATTTTCACAGCCATCTTCGTCTCACTCCAGAGCAAGGTTGATTATCTCTCCAATAAATTCATTATAACTCATGCCGGCAACCTCAGACTGGCGGGCGGCGCCGGTACCGGGCGAAATATCCGGATTCGGGTTGACTTCAATAATGTTGAGCCTGCCGGCTTCATCCATACGCATGTCTATGCGGGCATAGCCCTGACCGACCAGCAGCTTGAAGGCGGACATAGCAGTGCCGGATATTAGCTCCAATTCCGAGACACTGACTTCGGCCGGACAGACAACCTTCGTGCCCTCGAAATACGGACTGCCCGGCTCCCACTTGGCGGCAAAGGTCAAAAGGCGGGGCGTTTCCGGCGGTAATTCATAAACGATTTCAGAAATCGGCAGGACACTGCATTGCGAATTACCCATGACGGTGGCGTTGAACTCGCGACCGCCGAGATAATGCTCGACGAGAGCGCCGCATTGGAAAGAGTCCGAGATAGTCCGCACCTGTCTCTCCAGCGACCGGAAATCCCCTACCAGGCTATCGGCGGAGATGCCGTGGCTGGCGTCCTCGGCGCGGGGCTTGACGATACAGGGAAAATTCAGTTTGAAGTCGTGCAGGTCATCGGGGCCGAGCACCTGAAAGTCCGGGGTGGCAATGCCCGACTTTTTAAGGACTTCCTTGACCGCGGCTTTATCCAGCGCCAGTCTTAAAACAGAAGGTCGGCAACCCGTGTATTTAATACCCAGCTCCGCCAGGGTTTTCGGGACCAGCACTTCCGTTGCCGGCTCGCCGCAGAAGCCCTCGAAAAGGTTAAAAACAACATCAACGTCAAGGTCGGCGAGCTTTTGCCGGGCCGAATCAAAGGGGGGCGCCAGCGGCAGTAAAGACACCTCGTGCCCCGATTCACCCAGCGCCTCGTTCACCGCCTTAACGGCATCAAGCACGCCCAGCACCGCCTTTGCCTCGTTAGCGCGGTCGTAGCGGGAGGGGATGGGCTCGTTATAGACGATAGCTACACGCTGACGCACTGCGGATACCTCTGTAAAGCGGCGTCAAGCACGGCGAGGATAACCTCGTCATGAGTCCAGCCCAGCTTGAGTGCCATGATAATCAAATCGCTGTAACTGCCCAGTCCGGGCAGCGGGTTGATTTCCAGAAAGTAAGGCATGTCGTCCCGCCCGATGCGGAAGTCCACCCGGGCAAAATCACGGCAGCCCAGCACCTTAAAAGTCTTGAGACTATACTGCTCCAGTTTATCCAGCACCGGCACGGGCAGCCGGACCGGCGATTCGTACTCCACGAGGTTAAGATAATCGCGCTTGACTTCAACGGAATAAACGAAATGCCGTTCCCCATTCTTGGGCAGGATGCGCATCATGCCCACCAGTTTAGGGGGCGAATTGCCGATGATACCGACCGTTACCTCGTCGCCGCCGATGAATTCCTCAACCATGACCGGCTGGTGGTAATTTTTTAAAATCCTGGCTATTTCTTCTTCCGCCTGCGGGACGCTCTCCACCAGTGAGGTAAGGCGGATGCCCTTGCTGGAGCCCTCGAAGCCCGGCTTGACGATAGCCGGGAAGGGAAAACCCTGCCAGTCTATCCGCCCCATTTCCAACTCATCCTCGACAAGCAGCCAGCGTGGCGTGGGAATACCCGCCGCAGCGACGAGCTTTTTAGCCGCGACTTTATCCAGGCACAGCGCCAGGCAAAGGGGGTCGGAGCCGGTATAAGGGATATTGAGCATCTCCAGAACGGAGGGGACCTGCGCTTCACGGCTGCGATAGTCACCCTGGCCCTCGGAGATATTGAAAACTATATCCACCGACTCGCGGCGGATATTGTCCAGAAACTCTGTGCCGCCGCCCAGCCTGACCACCTGGTGCCCCTTTTTCTCCAGAGCGCCAGCGATTATCGCCACCGTTTCCGGCGAGTCGTATTCCTCCAGGGCGTCGTCGGGAGCGTTGTGGTCGGTTACGGCAGTCTTAAGATCGTATGACAAGCCTATCCGCATCCGCCTCTCCCTCGACTTTCACAGGTAGTTCGGCATCCGCCAGCAGACTATCCACGACCCCGCTTACCGCCGGCTCGGCAACGGTCTTGTTCCGCGGATTGGGGTTGCGGTAACGGAAGACCTTGCCTTCGTAGTTTTTCAGGAGCAGCTCGTCTTTATTCATCGAAAGCACGTAGTTAGGCTGCAGCGTCACCTTGCCGCCGCCATCTACAAGGTCGATGGTAAAGTTGGGCACGGCGAGGCCGGAGGTATGCCCGCGCATGCCTTCGATAATCTTGATGCCCGTTTCCACGGGAGTACGCAGGTGCTCCGTGCCCTGCACCTCGTCGCACTGGAACAGGTAATAAGGTCGCACTTTAGCCTTCAACAGCGACTGGCAGAGTCGGGTCTGGGTCGCCACGCTATCGTTAATGCCGCGCAGGAGGACGGTCTGGTTATTCACCGGCACACCCGCCCGCAGGATACGGTCGCAGGCAGCGGCCGCCTCGGGGGTTACCTCATTGGGGTGGTTAAAGTGGGTATTGAGCCATATCGGGCCGTACTTGGAGAGCATATTGCACAATTCGGCATCGATACGCTGCGGCAGCACCACCGGGAACCGCGAGCCGATACGGATAATCTCTATATGTTTTATCGCCCTGATGCGGGAGATAATAGACTCCAGGTTGGCGTTTGACAGCGTTAACGGGTCGCCGCCGGAGATGATAACGTCACGGACTTCGCTGTGCTGACGTAAATAGTCCAGCATCGCCTCGATTTCAGCGCTGTTACGCGTCCAGGTGCCGTGCCGCCATTCCCTCTTGCGGGTGCAGTGGCGGCAGAGCATCGGGCAGATATCTGTGAGTACCATCAGCACCCTGTCCGGGTAGCGGTGCACCAGGCCGGGGACGACGGAGTTTTCCATTTCCGCCAGTGGGTCTTCCAACCCGAGGTAACTCATGGAGATTTCCTGGATGCAGGGCACCGCCTGTTTCCTGACGGGGTCGTCCGGGTCATCCGGATTAATGAGCGACAGGTAATAGGGGGTAATGGCGAGGGGGTAGCGCTGGACTACCGAGCTAATTTGCGCCTGCTCTTCTGTCGAGAGGGGTATCAGTTTGACAAGCTGCTCTAAAGAAGTGATTCGGTTACGGAACTGCCATTTCCAGTCTTTCCAGGAACTATCCGGGACGTTCCAGAAAAACCTGTATCTGCCGGTAACCTGACTACCGGGGGGCTCTTCCTCGATATTTTTTAATATTGCCCTTCTACCGGGAGGTTCTTCGGTTTCAGTTCTGGTACAGGTAAGGGACATGACTTTCTCGGGTTCGTGGCCGGTTTGAGTTTTCGGAGCCACCGATGCTGTTTTCACTTTTTCTTTCTCAACACTCCTTAATATGTGTTATTTTTGTAACATACGTAAAATTTAATTCATTAATATATTGTGTTAACTTGACATTCCTGTTATAATATATAGGAATAATAATTCCTAAATTTAATTATACTAAAAATATGCAAAAAGTCAATAGTATTTTAGGTTGATTCTTAGAGCAACTATTATGATTATATCACCAAGCAGGGTAAGGAGGTAACAAATATGCCGGGATGGAAATTCGTGACCAACCATGCACTGGTCTTATGCCTTATTGCCCAGCAGCCGCGCATCACGGCGCGTGATATATCCGCTAATGTCGGTATCACGGAAAAAGCCACCCGCAACATCATCAACGACCTGGAAGCCGACGAATATATCACCAAGAAAAGAGAGGGCCGGCGCATCCGCTACACCATCGACCCCGATATGCCGCTAAGGAGCGAAGTGCAGCAGGACAAAGCCATCGGCGACCTGCTGGAAACGCTCGGCTGGAAAAGGCGCCGCACCCAGGCGAAAAAAGAGGCAGTCGTTTAACGCCGGCAGGTTACAACTTTAACTTACACCACGCACAAGTTCTCAACTTAATTTCTTAATGAAGTACGCAATAACGGCGTACTTTTTTTATCATCAGATACAAAATCCATAAAATTTCACGGCGGCCGTGATTTGTTATATAATGTTGGCGGCAAAAATCATCAAATTATATCAGGAGGTAATCATGGACCTGGGTTTAAAGGGTAAGGTAGCGCTGGTGACCGGCGCCGGCAGTCAGATAGGCTTCGGCAAGGAAATTGCCCTGCTACTGGCTAAAGAAGGGTGCGACGCCGTCGCCGTTACGGACATCAATATAGACGACGCCAAACTGACCATGGAAGCCGTCAAAAAACTCGGCAAGAAGTCGATTGCGGTCAAGGCGGACATCACCAAGCAAGCCGACGTCGCCGCGCTGGTCAAGCAGGTAATCAACGAATACAAAAAAATCGACATCCTGTGCAATGTCGCCGGAGGCATCGCCAGCCGCGCGCAGTACGACGAGGCCAAACAGGAGGACTGGGACAAAGACCTCTATCTCAACCTTCACAGCATCCTGCTTACCTGCCAGGCTGTGCTGCCCTACATGAGAAAACAGAAGTCCGGCGCCATCGTGAATATCGGCTCGGGCAGCACGCGCATGTACAGTCACGGCACGGGCAACACCTACGCCATCGCCAAAGCCGGAGTGGATACCTTTACCAAACAGCTCGCCTTCAACGAAGCCAAGAGCGGTATACGCTGCAACTGCGTCGCCCCCGGACCGGCGCCCACCAACTTCATACCGGGTCCCGATAAAAAAGCCATGGTGGACATGCTGGCCAAGACGATTCCCATGGGCAGGGGCGCCACCCAGGCCGATATCGCCAATGCCACGGCATTCTTCGCGTCCGACCTTTCCAGCTATGTCACCGGCCAGATTCTGCACGTTTCCGGCGGGTCGGTACTGGATTAAAAAATTCTCATACAAAATAGGAGGTAATATGGACCTCGGATTTAAGGGCAAGACTGCGCTGGTAACCGGCGCCGGCAGCCAGATAGGCTTCGGTAATGCGATAGCGCTCCTCCTTGCTAAGGAAAGGTGCGACGCCGTCGCTGTTACGGATATCAATCCCAACGACGTAAAGAAAACGGCCGCTAAAGTGAAGAGGCTGGGCAGCAAATCAATCGCCCTCCAGGCGGACATCACCAAAAAAGCCGAAGTGAACGCCATGGTGAAAAAGGTCGTTAATGAGTACGGCAAAATCGATGTCCTCTGCAATGTCGCCGGTGCTATTTTGCATAAGGACTACGTCCCCCTGGATAAACAGAAAGACGAAACATGGACGAAGCAGATGGACCTCAATTTATTCGGCACGATGTACGTCACGCGGGCGGTGCTTCCCCACATGAGAAAGCGGAAGTACGGCGCTATCGTGAATATCGGCTCCGGCAGCACCCGTCAGTATGCTTTCGGCGTGGGCGTTTACGCCATCTCGAAGTACGCCATCGACCTGTTTACCAAGCAGCTGGCATATCAGGAAGGCAAGAACGGCATACGCTGCAACTGCATCGCCCCGGGCCCGGCACCGACTAATTTCGGGGCGGTCTTGAGGGAAGGCATGTCCCCTCCCCCACCGGAAGAGTATGAAAAGATGCGGGAAGAAATGCTGAAGGCTTTCCCGCTCGGCCGACTGGGCACCCCGGCGGACATCGCCAGCATAACCGTTATCATGGCGTCGGAAGCTACCAATTACATCACCGGCCAGGTGATTCAGGTCTCCGGCGGCAACGTGATGTAACCAGCGGACCACCCGTAAAATATTAGATAGAAACGATTTTTCAGAGTGCCTGAATACCCCGATTTCAGTGTTGTCAATAGGGTTTCATAGTACTTTTTTCAGACACGGTCGGGCGGTCAAAAAGTATTGACAGGCGGCAAACCCGGTGTTAAGATAAGAGCAGAAGCTCAAGACACAACCTGAATTGTGCTTCGGGAGGTGCTCGATGAGGCTTCATGAGTTGTACGGAGTGTGGCAGGTGGACTGTAGAGGCCCTGCCACGTAGTGGGGCGAGCGGAAAACAGACCCGACTCGTAAATTAACTGGGGCCAGATCTGCAAAAGCAGACGCTCCATACGGTAAATTACCGAAGGTGAGTTGAGTCCGTTACCAGTAGAAAATTTTAGCGGGGGTCGTTGATGCGGCCCCCGCTGCTTTTTGAGGGAAATCGATTGGCTAGTTGCTGTTGGGGTCGGTCAGACCGGTCTTCTCCATCAGCGCGTGATAGAAATTGGCGATATCTTCGTCGTGGATTTCACTCTCCGCCTGGATGAAAGGCATGGTCAGTGATTCGCGGTAGATTTTCTCGATATCAGGCAAAAGACCGACCAGGGTCTGCGTTACGTTTTCAGAATCATCGGGGGGATTCACTTCTTCAGCGAACGCGGGCAATACCGGCTTAATGCCGAACATAATCACGAAGCAGATAGCGGCACCGCAGATGAAGCCAATTGCTAATTTCATTTTATTCCCCAACTCCTGTAAGCAAGCAACAACTGATTACACTTTAATTCTGACACAGGAGTATAAACGGGGATGTAAAGACTATAAAAAATACATAAAGACGGGGTTAATTTTGTATAAAGAATTGCTCACAAAATTGTGATGTTTATGATAAAATGCCTGTAGGAGGCAGCATGACCAAAAACATCCGCATTTTACCGGCCATCCTCACCAATGACCCCGCCGAGCTGGAAAAACTGGTACGCCAGACGGAGTCGTTTACCGATGCCGCCCAGTTCGACATCATGGACGGGCAGTTCGTGCCGTCCCACAGCGTTTCCTGTCAGGATATCGCC
>DAOULS010000012.1:0-21831 GCA_034418415.1 Dehalococcoidales bacterium
CGGCTGATACTGGCCGACGCCTTGAGCTACGCCGTAAAAAGCGGCGCCAGGGCCATCGTAGATACCGCCACGCTGACCGGCGCCTGCCAGATAGCACTGGGGAAAATAACCTCCGGCGCTTTTACCAATAATCAATCTTTACTGGACAGAGTAATAGCCGCCGCCAATGAAGCCGGCGAGCCTGCCTGGCAGATGCCCATGTTCGATGAATACAAAGAGTTCATCAAGAGCGATGTCGCCGATATCAAGAACATCGGCAATAGATATGGCGGCGCCATCACCGCCGCCAAGTTCTTGGAGGAGTTCGTGGACAAGACCCCCTGGGTGCATATCGATTTCACCGGCGATACCGATAAAGATAAAGGCTACCTGGTCAAAGGTGCCACCGGCGTACCGGTCAGGACGCTGATAAACTTAGTACTGGCACAGGTGAAGAAATAAGGGCACGGGAGGTGCGAAAATGAAAATAAAATACTTAGCCCATTCTGCTTTTTTAATTACATCGGATAAAGGCACGCGTATATTAACCGACCCATATGAGACGTCGGAAGGACTAAAGCATGGCGCGATAAAGGAAACGGCGGACATAGTGACCGTAAGCCATGAGCACGGCGACCATAACAACGTAGCTGCCGTGGCCGGTAAACCGAAAATAGTCAAAGCCAGCGAATTAGCTAAGGACATCAACATAAAAGCCGTTGAAACAGCCCATGATGATAAAGGGGGCAACCAGCGAGGTAAAAACAGAGTGTTCTGCTTTAATATCGACGGGATAAACGTCTGCCACGCCGGCGACCTAGGGCATGAGCTCTCCGCCGACCAGGTAAAGGCTATCGGGAAGGTGGATGTTTTAATGATTCCGGTGGGGGGACTTTTTACGATAGATGCCAAGATGGCAACGAAAGTATGCGAGCAACTCAAACCTAAGGTAATTATCCCGATGCATTATAAGACAGATAAAATCCATTTCCCCATCTCCGATATAGAGCCTTTTCTCAAGGACAAAGGCAACGTAACCCGTTCGAAAGAAAGCACCATCGAGCTAAAGGCCGGTAAGCTGCCCGATATGCCGCGGATTATCGTACTGAAACAATCGTTATAGAATCGAGAGAAATTTGGACGAATACTGGGAAAACCGATTTATCACGGAAGGTAAAATCTGGGGCGAATCGCCCAGTCGGACCGCCGAATACGCCCTGCAGCTCTTTCAACAGAACGATGTAAAAAGGCTGCTGGTACCGGGGTCAGGCTACGGCAGGAACACCAGATTATTCTCGGCGTCCGGCATTAAAGTAGTGGGTGTTGAAATTTCGGAAAAAGCCTGTAAGATAGCGCGCAGTTTCGACCCGGCTACCAGAATATTTAACGATACCGTCCTTGATATGTCGTTTCTGGCACACAACTATGACGCTATCTATTGCTTCAACACACTGCATTTTTTCCGTGATTATGACCGTCAGCTCTTTATCGACCAGTGTATCAGGAGAATAAAGAAACAGGGACTAATGTTTTTCACCGTCTTTTCCGAGAAAGAAGAGAGCTTCGGCAAGGGCAAACAGGTTGAGAAAAACACCTTTGAAAGCAAGCCCGGTCGCCCTGTCCATTACTTCGATGAGGATGACCTGAAGTCGTACTTCAAGAAAATGGAAGTACTGGAAACAGGCATCATGGAAGACCCGGAAGACCACGGCGATGGCCCTCATACGCATTTATTACGCTACATTTACGTTAGAAAAACCAGATGATAAATCCTAACAACGTTAACCTGATTATCTTTGATATGGACGGGACAATCATACCTTCGCTTCCCGTCGTTTATGAATCGGTCAAGAGGGCCTTTGACAAGCTAGGCTGGCCGGTCACTTTCAGTCCCGACGATATCAATCAATTCTTCGGGATAACAACGGCATCAGCTAAAGGCAGCCTTTACGAGTTCATCACCCCGCCGGACATTCACCTGTCTATCGATGAAGTCAGGGAGAGGGTCCGTAAAGAATACGAGGGCACCTTCCGCGACATGGCGCAGCCCTACCTGGGGGTGAAGGAAACGCTGTCAATCTTAAGAAAACGCGGCTATAAGCTGGCGCAATATACCAATGCATCTGTAATGTACCTCGATATTGTGATGGAATCTCTGAACATCAGGGAGTATTTCGACTATATAGAATGCATACAGCATAACAACCTGACCAAAACGGAACTGGTGAGGAAAATCAGGGAAAAATTCGGTGGTTTCACGGCGGCGGTGGTCGGCGACAGGACTCACGACATCGAGGCTGCCAAGGATACCAACTCTTTATCTATAGGAGTACTTTTCGGTTACGGCGGGGAGGAGCCGAATAAGGCGGATATCACGATTAATAAGTTCGACGACCTGCTGGCTATCTTCGACCGTAAATTACCGATATTCGAAAGGATTACCGAAGAAGCAAAGCGAAGAAAACGGAAGGACAAAGCCTTCGTCATCGGGATAAACGGGATTGACGGGGCGGGTAAAACGGAATTTACGGAGGCGCTGGAGACTTACCTTAAAGCAAATGGATATCAAACACAGTTGATACACCTGGATAACTTCCATAACCCTAAGGCAACACGTTATTCCGGCAACGACCAGGCGGAAAATTACTATAACAAGAGTTTTAATATCAATATGGTTGTTGAAAAGTTACTTTCGCCTATCAAAGAAAAGAGACCTATGTCATTTAGCCTCAAGGCTCTGGACCCGGATACGGATAAATATGAGGTCGATAAGGAATACTCCATTGACCACAACACGATAGTAATCTTTGAAGGAGTATTTTTATTCAGAGGGGAATTATCTTCATATATCGATTACAAAGTGTTCCTGGATATCTCACTGGAAGAAAGTAAAGGACGGGCAACTATCAGAGATTCGGAAGCAATTGTAAAAAAGTACGATGAAAAATACCTGCCGGCGCAGGTAAAATATATGAAGAAATATCCCCCTACTAAAGTAGCCGATATGGTCATCGATAACACAAACTGGGAATATCCCCTAGTCAAACAAGCCCGTAAAGCATAAAAACAACCATCTATTTTCTCTTGACTTTCTATGATAGAATGTATATAGGGGGTTAAGTTCGCGTTAAAAACAGGCAGATAATTTGGATATAAGCTGTATTGTCCTCGCCGGTGGCAAAAGCATACGCTTCGGTCACGATAAAATTCTGGAAAGAATCGGCGACACAAATCTACTTGAAAAAGTAATATCCCTTGTAGACCCAATCAGTAAAAATATAATAATCGTTACAGCGAAAGAGAGGGCCCTCACCCGGATAGCTAAACACCCTAAGGTTAAATTAGTAAACGATATTTTCCCCGGGCAAGGCTCTTTAGGCGGTATATATACCGGATTAGTAAAATCAGATTCGTTTTATAATCTTGTTGTGGCTGCGGATATGCCATTTTTAAACGAGTCACTGTTGCGATATATGATAAAGGTTGCTGACGGCTATGATTTTGTACTACCACGCGTTGGTAAATGGTACGAGCCGCTGCACGCCATATATTCTAAGAACTGTATCGACCCTATAAACTCGATTTTGGAAAAGGGTAAAAAAGTAATCGTCGAGCTATTCGACTATGTAAAGGTCAAATTTATCGAGGTTGAGGAGATAGACAGATTCGACCCGAAACACTTGAGTTTTTTTAACATCAACACCAAGGAAGACCTGGAGATAGCGAAGTCGATAGCCAGAGGAGACACTTAGTAATGTTAAGCGTTGAAGAAGCGCTGCAAAAGATACTCGCCGAGGTAAACGTACTGGAGGCGGAGACCGTCCCTATCATGGAAACGCTGGGACAGGTCCTCGCCGAAGACATCATTTCAGATATCAACGTCCCGCCTCTGAATAATTCCGCCATGGACGGTTTTGCCGTACGGTCGGATGACACCAGAGGCGCGAGCAAAAAAACACCGATAACGCTCAAGGTAACCGATACCGTACTGGCCGGAGGCATTGCTAAAAAAGAAGTAATACCTGGGACGGCAATCCGTATCATGACCGGCGCCCCGATACCCTCCGGCGCCGATAGCGTTATTCAGTTTGAAGACACTGACGACCCGAAGAATAAAGATGCCGCTTCAACCCAGCGAGCAGGACAGGTGTCTATCTACGCCGAGACCAAGCCCGGGCAGAACGTCAGACTGGCGGGAGAAGACATTGCTAAAGGCAATACGATCTTAAGGAAGGGGACCGTCATCAGACCTTCGGAAATAGGCTTGATGGCTTCCATGGGGCAGAGCCGGGTCAAAGTAATAAAACGTCCGGTGGTAGCGATTTTTTCCACCGGAGATGAGCTGATAGAAGTTGATAAACCATTGCCCGAGGGCAAGATACACGACAGTAATGCCTACAGCATCGCCGGGCTGGTGAAACGTTACGGCAGTATCCCTAAAATGCTGGGAATAGCCTACGATAACGAAAAGGACCTAGTGAAAAAGCTTAAGCAGGCACAGGATGCAGATATGTTGCTGACAACCGGCGGGGTTTCCATGGGCGATTACGACATAGTGAAGGATATCCTGGCCAGGGACGGCGAGATGGTCTTCTGGAAAGTACGTGTCAAGCCGGGAAAGCCTTTAGCCTTCGGGAAGATAAAGGGCAAAGATAAAAACGGTAAAGTAAAAAGTATCCCCCATCTGGGACTGCCAGGCAATGCCACCAGCTGCATGGTCAGCTTCGAGCTTTTCGTGCGGCCTGCCCTGCTGAAAATGATGGGCAAGCAGAACCTAGCTAAACCTTCCATAGACGTGATTATTGAAGACACAATTGAAAACGACGCCGGCAGGCGTATTTACGACCGGGCAATTATCGAGAAACGTAACGGACACTATTATGCCAGATTGACCGGCCCGCAGGGTTCGGGGATACTTTCTTCCATGAGCCTAGCCAACGGCCTGGTGATTATACCAGAAGAAACGGCAAGAGTTAATAAAGGCGATACCGTCCAGGCATTGATGCTGGACTGGAACGAAGAAGTAAATATTTAGCGGAAACAATAGTATGCGTTCGATTATATCTATCGTAGGCAAATCAAGCTCCGGCAAGACAACCCTGCTGGAAAAACTAATCGCCGAGCTTAAAAAGCGGGGCTATAAGGTGGCTATCGTCAAGCACTCGCACCATAAAGACGATCTGGATACTGCTGCCAAGGATACCTGGCGTTTTACCAAGGCTGGCAGCGAGCTATCCGCTATAAATTCGCTGGACCACCTGGCGATTTACCGGCGCATGGAAAACTACTTCGACCCGCAGGATATATCCAATTTCGTGCTGTGGGACTTTGACATTTTGCTGACCGAGGGGTTTAAAAGCAGCAGCTATCCTAAGATAGAAGTCCACCGCGGCGGACAGGGGAAGGAATTACTGACCGACGCGAAGTCTTTGCTGGCGGTAGTTACTGACGAGCCGCTGGACGTTAGCGCTCCACAGTTCTCCCATGACGACGTGGCCGGGATAGCCGATATTATAGAAAAAACGATAGTCTCCCAAAATAACGTCAACGAGCTGGAAGTGGTTATCAACGGCGTGCCTACCCAGATAAGTCCTCATCTGAAAGAATTATTGACACGCACACTCAACGCCATGATACCCGGTTTTCAGAACAATGGAGAAGTTAAAAATTTACATGTATCCTTGAGGAGGAAACATTGATTTTCGATACCTCGGATTTTGTATTTAAAGTGCCTTCGGTGGTAGCCAGAGCGCGGCGCGTCCTGATAAAACCCACCGCGGCTTACCCGCTACCTTACCCGGTCTCGACCAGCGCCGAGATGCTGGCCGCGATTATCTCCAGCATCAGAAGGGTCAGCGATGCCGATATAATCCTATTGGAAGGCACGCCGGGCGGCGTTCCCACCAGACCTATTTACCAGGCGCTCGGCTATAATTTCCCGCGGGTTCTGACGCTGGATGTAAAGGACTGCATCTTCGTGGAGGTGGACAATCCACTCCCCAAGCCTTTCGCCGTGCCGACTTTCTGGGTGCCCAACGTGATTTTATCCAGCGATTACCTGATAACAGTAGCCCCGCTGAAGACCTACAACGGCTCGGGGAGTTTTACCATACCTAACCTGCTTTCGCTACTGCCCAGCAGCAAGTACCATGGAGAAACACTGGGTGGTTGGGAAAGCCTGTACAACCTTGGTATCGACAAGGTATTAGCCGACCTTTATTTCACACTGCCTTTCGACCTGGGTATCGTTGAGGCGAGGCAGAAATTTGCCGTCATCGAGGACCCGAACGAAGGTGAAATTGAGGACTACGATAAAATCTTCATCGGTGAACCTTACGACGCCGACCGCGAGGTAGCCGATACACTGGGACTTAAAATCAATTATCTCGATTTAATTCAGTCGGCCAAGGTAGAACTCGAGGCCTGACCATATAAACAGGCTAATACCTGATACTGAATCTTGAAAAGTTCCCGGTATATTCCCCCCAGGTAACCAGCACTTCCTTGACTATCGCAGACGGCGGCCCGGTTTTTAGATAATCAACCAATTTTTCCAGATTTGATTTTTCGCCCTCCGCCAGGACCTCCACTTCACCACCGGGCATGTTACAGACGTAACCCTTCAGGTTTAGTCGTTCGGCTGCTGAATCAACAAAAGCCCTGAAGAAGACTCCCTGCACACGACCCTGTACAGTCGCCCGGAGTGACGCCATATCCACCATGAGCCACCTCTCCCCGAAAGGTTTTCAAACCTAACGAAGCAGGACTATTCCTCTTCTTCCTCCTTAGGCTTCCGCTTCTTCCTGATTACCTCCACCTCTACCGGCGAAGTCGTTATGGTAATCGGAGCTATTTTCTTGGAGTCTTTCTTCGATTTCTTCTTTTCCCGATGAGCGTAATTTCCACGACTACCCATAATTACACCTCGCGAAGGTACTTAAAATACTCCTAAATGCAGTTTACCAGATAGAACCTACCCCGTAAAGTCGTCAGTAAGCTTCTGCAAGGCCAGCCGGGCTGCCTCCGTTTCCGCCAATTTTTTACTCTTACCTTTGGCAACGGCAAGAGCCTTATCATTCACAATCACTTTTATCCGAAACACTTTATTATGGTCTGGGCCGGTCTCTGACACGAGACGATACACCGGCGTGGACCGGTATTTCGACTGTGTAAATTCCTGCAGTTTAGATTTATAGTCGATATCAGCTTCCAGGCTGGTGAGTTTTTGCCAGTCTTCAGCTAACAATCCATGAACCAATTTAGTAGCGGCTCTAACCCCAAGGTCAAGATAAACGGCAGCTATTACTGCTTCCAGCGCACCCGCCAGATTAGGTGCTTTATTACGTCCTCCGCTGGCTTCTTCCCCCTTGCCCATAAAAAGAAAATCACCCAGCCTGATATTCCTGGCAATTTTAGCCAAGGTATCGCCACGCACCAGGACCGCACGCAGTCGGGTCATCCTGCCTTCGCTCAAATCGGGGAATTCCCGGTACAGTTTATCAGCAACGATGAAATTCAGGACGGCATCGCCGAGGAACTCCAGCCTTTCGTTATGTCCCAGAGTATAAGCCGGATTTTCATTAATGTATGAACTATGGACAAGCGCCTGTTCCAACAAAGCAGGCTTTTTGAAAGAGACACCGAGGATTTTTTGAAATTCAGCGATATCTGGCATCAGGGGAATCCCCTTTCTGTAATAACAATAGCCCCGTGGCAGGTATAGTGTCAATAGAGTACACAATGATTGTCTCGAATCATAACTACATGATATAATTTACTAGGCATTGGGGAGTCGTCTAATGGTAGGACAGCGGACTCTGGATCCGTAAGTGAAGGTTCAACTCCTTCCTCCCCAGCCATGTCATCAAGGCAGCAGAACATGCCAGAAGAAGAAAGCGGCATCGATGAGTTAATGCGCCTTTCCCGGCAGTTCACCCGGCAGCAGGAAGAGCACGACAAACAGGAACGCCAGCGCCAGGAACAGGGGAAAAAGGTCAAAGGCGTATTGCAGGGGCTAAAAGACCTGAACCTATCCATGGCCTTGAGTCAACTTAAGGACGTAGCCACACCGGAAGTCATACAGCAGGTTTCAGCCCTGAAAAATAAGAGCGACACCGAAGACCTCCGCAAGATGATAACCTCCCTGGTTGACGAACTCGAAAAGAAGCTTAACGACGTTTCCGTCTCCAAGACCGAAATGACTAAACTGGTAAATTCAACGCGAACCTTAAGTATCCTCCTGGACCTGTATTTTTCACTGCAATAGTGAATCTCATCAGTCAAGTGGATTCCTCTAATACAGCATTCGCCTGTTTATTACCTATCGATTTTAGGTATTTTGTACGATACCTATATTGCCCTGGAGGCTTAGAATTTTGAATGCAGGATATAAATCCTGCAAGACATTTTCCCCCTCCTCCCTCAAATGTGGGGGAAGCTAATAAGGGGCATCATGGCTTCCCCCTCACCTCCAACAAAGCCCGCCGGTTTACACACATTTTTCTCAAGGCTATAATGCATGGAATTACATCTATTTTTAAAAAGCAACTGAATACATCATCATTATCCGAGTCTGAGAATAAGAATATAAAATTGGTATAACTAATTAGAATTATCAAATGATTTATCAGTGTGTCATTTGAACCAGAACACGATTCTAAATACCAGATTTCTTAATATCATATATAACTATGAAATACTTAATGAAATATTAGTCTCAATGCGCTTGCGTAGTATTATAATTGAAGATGCAATTTCCATAATATTTACGCATGTTTTTGAAAGCAATTATTACAAAATGTTTGATGGCATTTTCTACATGTATGCAGACAAGCGAGACAATAAGTAGCACCACATTTATTACATTTTCTTACCTCAAGTCCAGGTATACAGTCAAAAAGCCGCTTACAACCAATACATTCCGTTTGGGTAGAGGATTTTAAGAATGATTTTATCTCCAGCCATGGAATAGAAATTAATATAGAAAATGCATTTGAAATAACAAATCCTGAAAATGTAGTATAAGAACTATTAGCCCCAAGTTCATTATCTAAATCCGTTGTATATCTGTCTTTTTGCGACGCATATAGAAACGACCATATTAATGCGAACCTTAATAAAAAACGGAGATTATCCTCAAGCCGTGTAAGGTGCAATTGTTTCCAAATATAATAAACGGAGGCAACATGTCTTGGTTCAGAATAATCATATATCATAGACGGCGCCAGTAACGATTCATATTTTCTATCTTTAATATATGCCTTTATGGCACTCCACGTATCAGTGTATTTATGAAGTAGTCCCGGGCAAGTATTTGGTAATTTCGATAAATCTATACAACGTTCATTTTTTAAGTAAAACTGCTGCATCGCAGCGATTAATTTAGTAATAGCTAATTCATAATTTGGATTATGTAATTGAAGAGATGCAATCCTGTATTTAGTAGATATAGCCTTCTGGAAAAAATTTAGTCTAAATATGTTCGCAACTCTATCAGATGTTTCTTCGTAAAAGCTAATTCCTACTGAATCCACACGTAAAGAACACGGTGGCGAGTCTGTTCTCATCGGATAATGAGCAAAATATTCGGAGTTATGTTTTATAACTGGAGTAACAGGTTCAAGGCATTCTGGACAGGCTAATTTTCTATAACTAATTTTGTCATCTGGGTAAACAACCGTGCCACCATCGAACAAATCTATTGCGTACTCCATTTGAACACCTCCGTGCATTATTCAAGCATAAAAATACTATCCCCCATATGGTCATTTGTCAAGGTTTTTGACTTCTGACAAATAATACTAATAGTTTACACACATTTTTCACAAGGCTATAATATATACGAGTATACTTATTTTTTATGTGTAATTTTCTGTAAATACTATAAACATGAAACTCGGTATCGATATAGGCTCGGTTACGGCTAAAGCAGTCGTCCTCGATGATAGTAATAAAATCATCGAATCTAGATACGTCCGCACTAAAGGACAACCTGTAGAGACAATTTTGATTATTCTTGAAGAGCTGCTGGCGAAATACCCGACCGAGCAATTCGAGGCAGCGGCTACTACAGGCACGGGCGGACAGCTTATCGCGACGCTGCTGGATATACCCTTCGTCAATGAAATTACCGCGCAGGCGGCCGGTACTGCCCATTTCCACCCCGAAGTACAAACGGTCCTTGAGATAGGCGGCGAAGATTCCAAGCTCATCGTCCTGGAGAAAGACCCCGGCGAGAAACTGCCCAAGGTAAGCGACTTCGCCATCAACGGCGTCTGTGCGGCCGGTACGGGTTCCTTCCTCGACCAGCAGGCCTCGCGCATGGGCATCCCTATCGAGCAGTTCGGCGACGTTGCCTTGAAGTCGGTGCACCCGCCCCGCGTGGCCGGTCGCTGCAGCGTGTTTGCCAAGAGCGACATGATTCACCTCCAGCAGGTAGGCACCCCAGTCTATGACATCGTCGCCGGGCTGTGCTTTGCGATGATACGCAACTTCAAAGGGCAGGTCATACGGGGTCGCGACCTCGGCAAGCCCGTCGCCTTCCAGGGGGGCGTCGCCGCCAATAAAGGCATACGGAGGGCATTGCTGGAGGTACTGGAACTGGAGGAAAAGGACCTGATTATCCCGGAGCATTACGCGGTGCTGGGGGCTACCGGAGCGGCACTGGTCAGCGATAATGGTGCGTTACCGCAAAACGCTATCCAACGCCTTAAGGACTATATTGCCGGTCGTAAATTTGAGTTTGTGACGCTCGCCCCGCTGCAGGGCGACGATTACCCGATTGATATCAAGTCGGTAAAACCGGATTCCGATAAACCCGTCGAAGCCTACATCGGCGTGGATATAGGGTCGATAAGCACCAACGTGGTCGTGATAGACAAAGACAACAGGGTGCTGGCGCGGCGCTACCTGATGACTGCCAGCCAGCCCATCGAAGCCGTCAAGCGAGGGCTTCTGGAGGTCGGGCAGGAGCTGGGAGACAGCGTGGTTATCAAAGGCACCGGTTCGACCGGCTCCGGACGTTACATGACCGGCGAGTTCTTCGGGGCGGACGTGATTCACAACGAAATTACGAGCCATGCCAAAGCCGCTTCGTTCGTGTGCCCGGAAGCAGATACCATCTTTGAAATCGGCGGACAGGACGCCAAGTACATCAGCCTGCAAAACGGCACGATAATCGACTTTGCGATGAACAAAGTATGCGCCGCCGGCACCGGCTCCTTCCTCGAAGAGCAGGCGGAAAAGCTGGGCATCAGCATCAAAGAGGAGTTCGGGAGGCTGGGACTGGCTTCAAAACACCCGCTGGACCTGGGCGAGCGCTGCACCGTTTTCATGGAGAGCCAGCAGAACTACTGCAAGCAACGCGGCGCCGATAAGAAAGACCTGGTGGGCGGGCTGGCATACTCCGTGGTGAAGAACTACCTCACCAAGGTCGTTGAGGACCGCAAGATTGGCGAACATATCCTGTTCCAGGGAGGGACGGCCTTCAACCGCGCTGTTAAAGCCGCCTTCGAAGCCATACTGGGCAAGAAAGTAACCGTGCCCCCGCAGCACGACATCCTGGGGGCTATCGGGGTGGCGATGCTGGCTAAAGAGGCGATAAACGCCAGCGGGGAAAAGACGCGCTTCCGCGGCTTCGACCTGGCCAAACGGAAGTACGAACTATCGTCTTTCGAGTGCGAGAGCTGCTCCAATCGATGTGAAATCCACAAAGTGGTCTTCGAGGGGGAGAAACCCCTTTTCTACGGCTCGCGCTGCGGCAAGTGGGACAGTCCGGAGAAAAAGAAGAAAAGGGAGTCGTCCACAATACCGCACCTCTTCGAAGAGCGCGCCGCAGCCTTACTGAATACATATCCCAAAGACAAACCGGACAAGCCCAACGGCAAGACCATGGGCATTCCCAGAGCATTAATTTTCCACGAGCTCTACCCGCTGTGGAAGGGATTTTTCACGGAACTCGGGTTCCAGGTGGTGCTTTCCGACCCGACCAACCGACATATCATCAGGCAGGGAGTGGAGAACATCGTGGAGGAGCCGTGCCTCCCGATTAAGATGGCGCACGGTCACATGCTGAACCTGCTGGAAAAGAAGCCGGACTACATCTTCATGCCGGTGCAGTGCACCATGGAGAAGCTATCCGACGACTTCAAGAAGTCGTGGAACTGTCCGCTGACGCAGAGTCTGCCCTACCTCGTGCTAAGCAGCACGCACATCAGAGAAGCCCTCGATGATGCGAACGGCAAGCACCCGGTGGTGCTGCGGCCGGTCATCCACCCGGACAGGGGCCGAAAATGGCTGAAGAAAAACCTGAAGAAAACGGCGCGCGAAGCGGGCATTACTTCAAAGACGCTGATTGATAAAGCGATTGCGGCGGGGTTTAAAGCCTTTGATGAATTTAACGAGTGGCAGCAAAAGCGGGGACAGGAAATACTCTCCCAGCTGAAGTCCGATGAAAAAGCCATCGTGGTGGTGGGCAGGTCCTACAATACCTACGACGAGGCGATGACGCTGAATATCCCGGAAAAGCTGCGGGATATGAATATGCTGGCGATACCGCTGGACTTCCTGCCGCTGCAGTCGCTGGCGGGAGAGGTCATCAAAGCCCACCCGAACATGTACTGGAAGGCCGGGCAGAAGATACTGGGCGCCGCCAGGATGATTGCGCAGGACAAGCGGCTCTTCGGGCTGTACGTGACGAACTTCAACTGCGGGCCGGACTCCTACATGCTCAAGTTTTTCAGCAAGGAGACAGAGGGCAAGCCCTTCCTGACGATAGAAATCGACGAGCACTCCGCCGACGCCGGGATTATCACGCGGTGCGAGGCATTCATCGATACGATACGCAACGCCAAGACACAGGGTACGAGCAAGTACATCCAGCACATCAGTATATCGTCCAACCACGCCAACGAACGCATCGTCTATATTCCCTACATGATAGACCACGGGTACGTACTGGCGGCGGCGATGCGCCACGGAGGCGTGAACGCCCAGCCGCTGCCGAAGTCGGACCAGCTGACGCTGGAAATCGGGCGGAGGTACACGACGGGCAAGGAATGCTACCCCAGCATCATTACGACCGGGGACATCGTCAAGAGGACGATGACGGCGGACTTCGACCCGGAGAAGAGCGCGTTTTTCATGCCGGCCGCCAGCGGGCCGTGCCGCTTCGGGCAGTATAACCGGCTGCACCGACTGGTGCTCGACGAGCTGGGGTTTACCGACGTACCGGTACTCGTCTTCGACCAGACCGGGGGCTACCACAAGGACATGATATCGATGGGCAAGGGGTTCCGTCTCAACGCCTGGAAGGGCTTCATCGTCCTGGACTCGATGATGAAAATGACGCACGAAAGAAGGCCCTACGAGGTCAACCGGGGCGAGATAGACGCCGTCTATAAGGAATACCTGGAGAGGCTGATACAGAACGTGGGACAGCCCGTCAGCGTGCTGGAGAAGCTTTCGAGCGAAGCCAAGCGGTCGTTCGAGGCGGTGAAGATAGATACAAGCTCGCCGAAGCCGCGAATAGGCATCGTGGGGGAGATATTCGTGAGGAGCAACCACTTCGCCAACGACGGGCTTATCGAGAAGCTGGAGGCGCTGGGGGCGCAGGTGGGCGTCCCCCCCATCGAGGAGTGGTTCGACTACATCGACCACGAGCGAATCAGGCGCTACCGGCTGCACATCGAGGGAGGCTGGAAGGACTGGACGAAGCAAAAGCTGACGGAAATCGTCATGGAGACGACGGTCGAGCGGCTGCGGAAGCAGTTCGACAAGAGCATCGAGCTGTTCACGCGGGAGCTGCCGATGCAGAAGATAATCGACCGGGGCCACCGGTACCTGACGCCGGCGGTGGAGGGGGAAGCCATCTTGAGCATGGGGAGGGTCGTGGAGTACGCGGAGCAGGGGTTCGACGGGATTGTGAACATCATACCGTTCGGGTGCATGCCGGGGACAATCGTGAGCCTGCTGCTGCACCAGTTCCGCCAGGACTACGGTCTGCCGGTGCTGAACGTGGTGGTAGAGGGGACGAAGGACCCGGGCGAGAGCATACGGTTCGAGGCGTTTATCCAGCAGGCGCGGGAGCACATGGAGAAGCGGCTGGGGAAAACTCTAAATCCTAAATCCTAAACTCGAAAACCTGAACCGACCTCACCCTCCGGCTCCCTCTCCGTACACAGAGAGGGAGGGGCGAATAAGGTAAGGGGCGGGATTTATATTCGTTTTTTATTCGTTTTTTTACGAGTGAGTTGTTCGTAAAATATTCGTTTTATTCGTTTTTGATAAAAATTTTTTTATTGTTTTAGCTTTGAGCCGTAGCTGATTTGTTTTTATTCGTTTTGGTGTTATGTTAAATCGTTATGTTGAGTTGATAGTTATTTACGCCCTGCTGCTATAAGTATAAAATCCCTCTGTCTCTCCCTTTTACAAAGGGAGACTTCCCTATTATATGGGGGGTGGGGGGAGAAAGTGAAGGGGAATTTGTCGCGGGGGGTGTTTATGTTAAGGCGGATGGGGTGTATAATGACAGAAAATAATATCCAATAGAAAATATTGATATATGAATAATATTTTTTCAGACCTTTTGAAACTGATTGGTAGTATAATCCCGATTTTCGGTGGGTTTCTTTATTACATAGGTCGAAGATTTACCGAATCTTACTATGAAACCCTAGGAATACCTAGTGAAGCACTTAATTTTTCGCTTGCAGATTATTTATCCAGATCAATGCAATCATGGATGTTTTTAATAGCAATAGCATTGACTTACTTACTATTCATAATGTGGAAAAGTATCATTAAAAAGCAAGAAACACAATTAGAGACACCGACACACTTAAACAAGAAGAAAGAAAGATCCAATATATTTGTTACCATTGGAAAAGGGATAAAAGGAATTTTCTCACCTGAAAAAGGGGACCCTAAATTAATGATGATATTCTTATTTTTATATGGAATTTTCGCGGCAGTTTTATTGATGGTTTGGATATTACCAACCGCAGAACCTAACTTCCCTGCAGAAGCATTTAGCATAATTATGATACTTTTTCTATCTATATATCAAGGATGGCTAATACTGACAGATGAGCCAACAATAGAATTTATAAGAAAAAGAAAACGGCTTAAGTATATATTAGTTGGATGTGTAGTTTTTACAGTAATAATATCAATGCAACTACTACCACATGGAATAGGTAGGCTTGTAGGTATTATGCAAACAGACCCTAATTCAATTGAACAAAAGTTTCCAGAAATAACAATATATAGCGATAAACCTTTATGCAGTGGAAATATTACGTGGGATTTGAAAAATGGTATTTATGAGAGTCAAGATAAATTTGTTTTACTTTTACACAATGGGTATGGAATATTCGTAAAAGAAATAATTGAGGGTTTAAAAAGCAAACAAATTTCTGATACATACTTTATCCCAGAGAGTAATATAGAAGGATTAATAATAAACATACCTGGTAAACTCTCCACGATTGAAAATTATTCCGGCAATAATACTGATCCTTCAGAAAACCTGAGTTCCCTAAATATAAATTAACGTAAAAGGGAAAAATCCCTCTCTCATCTCCCCCGTATCAAGTACGGGGGAGGCAAGTTGGGAATGGGGGGGGGTAAAGGGGCTGGGGTCTTAAGCTTCCTGGCGCTGCAGCTGGAGAAGTATCTCATTATAGCTTTCCACGACCTTATAGAAGTGGAAACCCGAGGCAGACAAACCTAACGATATACCGATGTGGCGGGGACGCTTAATGAGCGTGGTAATGAGGAGTCGCCAGAAATACCTTCTGCCTTTATACCGGATGCCCAAATACCAGAGGCCCTTGAAAAAACCGATAACGTGAGAGAGCTTAAGTTTAGATATACCTGCCGCTCTTCTCGGTTTATATTCCTTGAGGAAAGCGACGACGCGCTCGTAATAGTGGCGCGGCGAGTAAATCGTGTCCAGGACGTGCTTGTAACCAGCCAGCAGCGTTTCATATTTCATCTTGGGAATGAAGTTGATGGAAAAGTCCGTATTATCCCCGGTGAAATTTTTAAGCAGGCGGTTTTCCTTCTTGAGGCGCTGATAAAGTTTGGTGCCTTTGGGGGCATTAAGCAAACCGACCATGGCGGTAACGATGCCGGTCTTTTGAATAAAGTCAATCTGCTTCTTGAAGATGGAAAGAGGGTCGCTATCAAATCCGATAATAAAGCCCCCCTGCACCTCGAAGCCGTGGTTCTGCATTTTTTTCACCGCAGCCGACATATCGCGGTTCCTGTTTTGATACTTATTGCATTCCACCAGGCTGTCTTCGTTGGGGGTCTCGATGCCGATAAAGACGCGGTTAAAACCGGCCTCCGACATTAAGTCCATTAATTCCACGTCGTCGGCGAGGTTGATGGAAGCTTCGGTAAAGAACAGGAAGGGATATTTGCGCTGTTTCGACCATTTAATCATCGCGGGGAGGGTCTCTGCCTTTAGCTTCTTTTTATTGCCGATAAAATTATCATCGACGATGAATAAACTGCCCCGCCAGCCGCGGCGGTAAAGCGCATCCAGTTCAGCCACCATTTGCTGACTGCCTTTGGTCCTGGGCTTATGGCCGTTAAGCACGATAATATCGCAAAATTCACAATCGAAGGGGCACCCCCGGGAATACTGCAGGCTCATCGCGGAATAATCCTTCATGTTAATAAGCGACCACAGCGGAATCGGGGTCTTACTGATATCAGGTCGTTCATCAGAATTGTAAATGTGCCGCGGGCACCCATTGGAGAGGTCGGACAAAAACTGCGGGAGGGTGACTTCAGCCTCGCCCAGCACAAAGTGGTCGACCCCGGTGAACTCCTCATATCCGGTCGTAAAAAGGGGACCGCCGGCCACCACTTTAGTGTTCAGCTTATTGCACCGGGCAATAACCTCTTTTGTCGAATCCTTCTGTACCACCATGGAACTGATAAAGAGAAAATCAGCCCACTCGATATCTTCATCACGCAGAGGATTTACATTTAAGTCCACCACTTTTTTATCCCACTGGGCGGGAAGTAAGGCGGCAACCGTAAGCAGTCCCAGCGGCGGGAAATTGGCTTTTTTAGATAAAAACTTCAGCGCGTGTCTGAAGCTCCAGAAAGTATCGGGGTATCTCGGATAGACAAGAAGTATATTCATATTACTTCTCCATTTTTTATTTTTATTGTATAATTATCGCCGCGTGAATTGCTATAACGGCGTTCAATTTCAAATTAACGCATCTTATTTATCATGGAAAGAGCCCTGACGGTTTTCTGGTAGTCATCTTTCATATCAAAACACACGCTGTCTTCGGCATGCTGGGTATCCCTGGAAAAACAACCGGGGCGAGACTTATTTCTGCCGGACATCGCTTTAGCCCTGGCCTGCTCTACCCAAATTTTCCTCGTAGCCACCCAGTAATAATTTTCCTCTTCCTTGTGGACCCAAGCAAAAACACCCGTTTTGCCTTGAATACCGGATTTATGCTTTTTCAGATTATAGGTGCGTTCGTTCAATTTGGAGTAATGGCAGCCGATGTCTCCGGCAAGCTTCTTTATAAAATCCTCGTCATGTTCAACGAATGCCATGGTCCTTCTTGGTTTCTTATCAATCATAATTCACACCTCTCCGGTAAATACCGTCCGTGATGGAGATACATGGGCCGGACATTGCCAGCCCATGTATATTTTTAACTTGAGTGGGATTACCTGCCGGGTCTTACCTTGCGAAAACAATCGCTGCAGTAAACCGGCCTGCCCTGACTAGGCTCGAACGGCACGGAAGTTTCCTTGCCGCATTCAGCGCAAACCGCCGGGAACATCTGGCGACGGCCCCCAGAGCCATAGCTGTTGCCATAACGCTCTGCTTTCCTTGCCTGACGGCATTCGGGGCAACGTTTGGGCTCATTGGTATAGCCTCTTTGCTGGAACTGCTCCTGTTCCTCGGCGCTAAAGGTAAAGGAATTACCACAATCGGAACACGTGAGGGTCTTATCTTCAAAACTCATTGGATGACCTCCTCTCTTAATGATTTAGTTAGAGCTCGGGTCATCCAATACTTGATGTAAATCTAAGGGGATTTCAAGAAGCCTGTATTAACCTAAACTGGAACTATATGTCAATTATACTCCACACTAGAAATAAACACAAGGCAAGCTGGGAATGACCCGCCTGCGCCAAGGCTCCCACCTACGCTAAAGCTCCGGAGGACAGGCCGGCGGGCGAGCGGGCTCTTTACTCACCTACTTAGAGTAAACTCGCAAAAGGGGTCGATTTTACTCTGGGAGCCGTAGAACTCGTGCGCGGCGGCGGTACAGCCGCCCCGACATTTTTCCTTGAGGGGGTGGGTGCAGCTACGACACTCCGGGGGGACTGTTTGCCAGAACGATTTACATTTATCACCAGATACAATCTCGGCAAATCCCCGGCGGCGGAGGTCGCCAAGGACTACGGAAGAATGATTACACGGCCTTAGCAGTCCGTCGGGTCCGATGGTGTAGTAGGCATTCTCATCACCGCGGGGACAAAAGCCGAACTGGATATCCGGATAGCGTGAGATATCGACGATGCAGGGCGGTATGGGGATAGAGCAAGCCGCCTGTAATCCATATTTTTGGACCGTATCCTGAAGAATATCGAGGCTTTCCCGCAGCATGGGGGCGGGGGGGACATATTCACGGGCATACGGCTGCATACGCCGGCTAAGATTTACCCGGTTATACATAATCGCAATAGCACCGAGCGCCAGTCCCAGTTCCACGGTATACCGAATATCAAGCGCATTGTATTTCGTGGCGACAAAGGCGAGGGTCAGATGGGAACCGTGTCTTTCAATCGCAGCCATGTTGCGTATCACGACATCAAAGACATCGTTTCCAGCCAGCCGGTTATGAAGCGCGGCGTAATGCCCCAGGAGAGTAACCTCGAAGTGTATATCCGAGGGCAAGCGCTTCAGCATGGCGTCGGTCAGCAATACCCCGTTGGTAATGACAACAGGCTGCAGTCCGACATCCAAAATATCACCCAGAATTCCAGGAAAGTCCGGGTGAAGCAGCGGCTCGCCACCGGAAAGAGCGACAGTTTCAACAGCGGTATCCTTTTTGACCTTATCAAGAAGGAACCGTATAGCCTCTCTGGAAATGGGCCCACTACCCGCACGGGGCAGAGCGTGCCCGTTACTTTTCCAGAAATTATAGCAGTGTTTACAGTCGTTATTGCAGTTTTCAGTCAGCTCTAAAACGATGCAGCGCTGGGGTAATTTACCACTATTTCCTGGCGCCCAGCTCATTTAAAATCTGGTTTCCCAGCTGCACCGGCATTCTCGTTTCTTTTATCAGCGTATCAATTATCTGGCGCCGTATTTTAGTATCGATACGCTTTTTTACATCAGCCGCAGCGATGTAGCACATTACCGGCGTAAAATATTTAGAGGGACGGCCGATGATAACCGCGGGCTGTCCGTCGATAATAATAAAACCTGCCGGTGTGCCGTCTTTCAATACCTGGTCCAGCGGTTTAGCCGAATAAGCAAACTGCAGGTCGATTTTATGCCTTTTCCCTTCAATGACAGCGTAATAATTACCTCTGGAAACGACTATCTTACCATTTTTTACCTTGACCCCGTATTTTTTCTGGATTTCTTCAGGCGACATTCGGGAAAGAGTTTTAGCAGCAACCATGTTTCCCTCCTTTTTTACCCGATTTGAATATTTCCCTGTGACTTATAAATATTTATCCTGTTTTTTACTCCGGATAGGCACCTCCTTTTTTAATATTACATATGAGTACAATTATACTCATAATACGTCATTTGTCAACAAATTAAGCATAGTACTTTTGGATATTGGCGCATTATATGGCATATTGTCTGACTAAAGACACTATTAACAAAGGGGTTTAAGATGGGCGAGGTGTAACGACCTTTCCTCTTTAATTCCCCTCTCCGCTGGCAGAGAGGGGAAAACAGGGAAGGGAGAAGGAAAAACGGGGTGTTTAAGAGGGGCGCAGCCCCTCTTTTAAATCTATTCCCCCTCTCCAAATAGCCGAATCCTCTGTTTACAAAGATGCCCCATTTGGAGAGGGGGCAAGGGGGTGAGGTAAGACGGATTCTCACGGTCGCCACACTCCCTCAGAATGACAATAGACTCTTTTTCAAAGGGGGAGAAGGTGATAGTGCTTTATAACAAGCAGCCTTAGCCACCAAAAGCCATGGCAACTAATAACAATAATCCGCCAATAAATATCTCCCATAATAAAGTGATAACACAAATAATTATGGCTAATATTGATATCCTTTTTTTCTTTAGTTTTAAACCATATTCGCCGAGGCCAACCCCAAGTAACGCAACCATAAAGCAGATAAGCGAATAAATAAAAAATGTTGGATTTTCCGGATCGGCATGAAAGCCAAATAATGCAAAATAAAAAACTGCTAACATCATGCCAATGACGCCTAAGATTAAAGGAGCATTAGCCAGACTAATAGAAAGTCTATGTTTTGAAGTTCCTTGATTATTCTCCATCTTCAGACCTATAAAAATAAATGTAGGGGTATTATCTAACATTACTACAATAAATTCAAACCCACATCAGGAAAATAATCTCCAGTCTTGAATTCAGACACATCTTTAGCTATACTCAAAGTACACATCTCTATTTCACGGAGGCAATAAAATGGCGATTATCGATTTCGGGGGAGTGAAAGAGGAAGTAATCATGCGGAGCGAGTTCCCGATGGAGAAAGCCCGCCGGGTCCTCAAGGACGAGACGATAGCGGTTATCGGGTATGGGGTGCAGGGGCCGGGGCAGTCGCTGAACATGAAAGATAACGGCTTCAAGGTCATCATCGGGCAGAGCAAGGCGTTTAAAGCCGACTGGGACCGGGCGGTAAAGGACGGGTGGCAGCCCGGCAAAGACCTGTTCGAGATAGAAGAAGCGGCCCAAAAAGGCACGATTATCGAGATGCTGGTCAGCGACGCCGCCCAGAGGCTGATATGGCCGACCATCAAGAAGCAGCTGACCAAGGGCAAGGCGCTCTACTTTTCGCACGGATTTTCAATAGTCTATAAAGACCAGACGGGGATAATCCCGCCCCTGGACGTGGACGTCATCATGGTGGCGCCCAAGGGCAGCGGGACGTCGCTAAGGCGGAATTTCTTAAGCGGGGCGGGGATAAACTCCAGCTTCGCGATATTCCAGGACGCCACGGGACACGCCAGAGAGCGCTGCCTGGCACTCGGCATCGCCATAGGGTCGGGCTACCTCTTCCCTACCACCTTCGAGAACGAGGTCTTCAGCGACCTCGTGGGGGAGCGCGGAGTGCTCATGGGCGCGCTGGCGGGCATCATGGAGGCGCAGTACGACACCTTGAGGTCGCACGGGCACTCGCCGAGCGAAGCCTTCAACGAGACGGTCGAGGAACTCACCGAGAGCCTGATTAAGCTGGTGGCGGAAAACGGCATGGACTGGATGTACGCCAACTGCTCGGCGACGGCGCAAAGGGGGGCACTCGACTGGAAGCCCAGGTTCAAGGAGGCGGTGATGCCGGTCTTTAAAGAGCTTTACGAGCGGGTAGCCAGCGGCGCCGAAACACGCCGCGTCATAGAGTCGATTGGCGGGGCGGACTACAAGGAGGTGCTCGGCAAGGAACTGGCGGTAATGCACAACTCCGAGATGTGGCGGACCGGCCAAGCCACGCGCGACCTGCGGCCCAAAGAGCCAGAGAAGAAAGGCGCCAAGACGGCGAAAGGGGTTGGGGGAAGAGAGAGTAATTAATTGAGACAAAATCTCCCTTAATCCCTCCTTGCGAAGGAGGGAGACTGTAAAAGGAATACCGGGGGGGGGGGGGGGGGG
>DAOULS010000013.1:0-16483 GCA_034418415.1 Dehalococcoidales bacterium
GACTTCCGTAACGTGGCCCGCAACTTCTGGGGCGGTGACGCCGCCGCCGACTACACCAGGTACGAGGGCAAGGCCCTGGCGGCCAAGAAAATCCAGGACCGCACCTACTCTAAGGAGGGCCTCATCCTCTGCGATTTCCTCTGGCCGATCATCTGGGTGCGCTTCGCCGACGACCACCGCGGCTACCCCGCCATGGAGAGCCGCGTGCTCAGCGCCATTACGGGCCGGGAAATCGACGAAGCGGGCCTGAACCGCATCGGCGAGCGCATTTTCAACCTGCAGCGGGCCATCTTCCTCCGCCAGGGGTGGGGCGGGCGAGAGGGCGACCGGCTGCTGGATTACCTCCACGACGAGCCTCTCCCGGGCGTCTTCTTCAACCCGGACTGTATCGTCCCCGGCAAGGACGGGAAAGTCGTCTCCAAAAAGGGCGCCAAAGTCGACCGCGCCGCCTTCGAGAAGCTCAAGGACGAGTACTACACCCTGCGCGGCTGGGACGTCGCCAGCGGCCTGCCCACGGAGAAAACACTGCGCGAGCTCGGCTTGGCCGATATCGCCGCTGGTCTCAAAACCGAGGGCCTCCTGACCTGATATGACCCCCTAACGGTTGCAGTCCCCCCGTTTTGTTGTTAAAATTAGCCTGGTAACGGCGGTTGACGCGTGCCCCTGTAGCTCAGAGGATAGAGCAGCGGTTGCCTAAACCGCGTGCGTGCGTTCGAGTCGCACCAGGGGTACCACCAAGCTAAATTACCCGGCACCAGATAACTCCCCAGTCCCCTGCGTTCTCCGGCACAGCCTTCGGCAGCCCCAACGCCGGTAACACGGTCAGACGGCGTCCGCCAGCATCTGACGGCTCTTCAGGTGTCTAAAAAGTGGGAGAGTCATCCTCACACGCCAGCCAACGGAGAGCCTCTCTCAACCACCACCATCCGCAATCACGGCATGGTGCTGTCCGGTTTTTCCAGGTGGCTTTACGAATTGTTAAGACATACCTTTGCGGCTCGATTCGTCATGCAGGGTGGGGATACCATGTGGCGACACTATTTGACATTTGGTGACAATTACTCCTTGACAATAGACCATTAGTGTAAATATAATTAGCCACTTGTATTTCAGATATAGTTATAGCAGTTGCACAGGAGGCATAATTTTTAAAATCCATCTTCAGACCTGAAGTTTCTTTAGAAGTGGAAGGAGAAGGGTAATGAACGGATTCAATATCGTTTCTCCCACCTCATGGCTTCGTAGATCCTTAGGTATCGCTCTAATCATTCTTCTTGTCCTGATTTCCTCCCTGTCGCTAATCGCTCCGCCCGGAGTCCAGGCCCAGGATGGTTCTAATCCTCCCGATAACTCCCCGGATATTACTCCCGATGCAACACCACCCGAGGTCAGCGTATCCGTTGAACCTGATAAAGACGCTGAGATAACGTCATTTTCGGGGAAGATAACCGTTAATATCCCCAAGGGTGCGGTAAGCGCTGTAACTGATGTGTCCATGAGGGAGTATCCTGCCACAGACTCCACCGGGACACAAACGGTAGCCCTCTTTGAGCTCAATGCCAAAGAAACCAGCTCGGAAAGGGCGGTCAACCGGTTCAACAAAGAACTGGAAATCACAATTAATCATACGCCCGAGGAACTAAGCGGCCTTGATGTAGACTCTCTGTATTTATATTATCTCGATGAGAAAACACAACAATGGGGACCGGTGCCCAGCCGGTTCGACCGCGAGACGCTGACACTCACCGCCACTGTTAACCATTTCAGCTACTTCGGTGAGCAGGCCAATCCTCTTCAGAACGGCCCCGGCCGCGTCATGGCGGCCGACGTCAATCTGCATTCCGGCACGGCCACCTATAGCTACCCTATTGAGCTCCCCCCCGGCCCCGGGGGTTTTCAGCCGTCGCTGACACTATCCTATAACAGCGGTGCCGTTGACGGCATGAAGAACAAAAGGGACGTAGGCTCCTGGGTAGGCACCGGGTGGAGCTTGAATCCGGGGAGCATCACCCTCGATTCCCTATCTAATACCTATTATCTGAACCTTAGTGGCGTGTCTTACGAGCTATACTCAATTAGCGACACCGAATATCGTACCAAACCCGACGAGTATTTCCAGATAACCCGCTCCGGGAACACCTGGACGCTACTTGATAGGAGCGGCAACTACTACCAGTTCGGGTCTACCACGGATGCCATCCAATACTATGACAGCAGCAATTACTACCGCTGGGACTTAAGCTACTGGAAAGATACGAACGGCAACGAAGCTACCATATCCTACGTGCGCGATATCTACAGTAATTCCGTGCGTTCGGCCTATCCGGAGTATTTACGCTATAACAACAACCTGGTCGAGGTACACTTCATCTCCAGCTACGATGAGAACGGTAGCTACGGCCCGGTACGCGACGACAACCCCATATCCTACGGCAGCAATCCGGTGCCCAAGATAATGGAAAACCGAAGCCTGGATGCCATCGAAATAAAAGTAAGCGGCAGTCTCATCAGAAAATACACCTTCACTTACAACACCACCGACAGGGTCTATTCTTCGGACTACGGCGGTATCTATTACGCCGGCAAGCACATGTTAACCTCGATTACCCAGGTCGGTGCCGACGGCAGTTCAACCCTACCCGCGATAACTTTCACCTATCAAGACAAAGAGGTCTTCCGAAAGACCAGCTCCAGTCAATACACCGGCAATCCCGGCAACCCGGCTTCGCTTACCTGGCCGTTCCTCACTGCCATTAACAGCGGTTACGGCGGCAGCGTCGGTTTTACATACACCCAGATTCCCGCCAATACCACCTATGATATCTGGACTCGCCAGGCGGTGACTACTAAAACCGTAAATAGCGGCATAGGCAGCAGCGAGACATACACCTATACCTATACCGGAAATCCGGCCTACAAAGGCGCTAACTGGGACCAGGAGTTCCGCGGCTGGAACGAGGTAAAAGAGACCGACGCCGCCGGCAACTACGTCAAGCACTGGTTTTATACTACCGGAACGATAGGCGGCAAGGATGCCGAGAAGCTGACGGGAAGAGAGTATAAAACGGAGTGGTACTCCAGCACCAGTACCCTCCTTGATACCAAAACGTATGATTGGAACTGGGTGACGACACACCAGCAGCCGGCCGGCGGCACAGTGGCTGCTTTTAGTGGCTTTTACAGCCCCCAGGGAGTCGCCGTCGGACCGGACGGCTATATCTACGTCGCCGCCACCGGCAACAACACGATTTATAAGCTTTCTCCTAACGGCACTACGGTTGCCTCCTGGAGTAGCTTCTATCGTCCAGGTTATGGATACACTTATCTGAATCAGCCCCAGGGAATCGCCGTTCGTGCGGACGGCTATATCTATATTGCCGCCACCGGCAACAATATGATATTGTGCATTAGCCCAACCGGTACCCTGGTGGCCGCCTGGAACAACTTTTATAGCCCAGCTTACGGCTCTATTTACTTAAGTCAGCCCCAGGGAATTAGCGTCGGTACGGATGGCTATGTCTACATCGCCGCCACCGGTAACAATAAAATCCTGAGAATTTCCAGTGGCGGTACCCTGGTGGGTGCCTGGAGCCAGTTTTATAGTTCACCCTACAATTACGTTAATTTATACTCTCCTCAGGGAGTTGCCGTCGGTGCGGATGGCTATACCTATATTGCCGCCACCGGCAATAACATGGTATTAAAAACCGCCGGAGAATACCTGGCTGCCTCATGGAGCAGTTTTAATATTCCGCCCTACTATATGATCAATCTGAATCAACCCCAGGGAGTTGCCGTCGACGCGGATGGTAATATCTACGTCGCCGCCACCGGTAATAACATGTTACTAAGAGTCTCTCCTAGCGGTACCTTGCTTAACGCTTGGAGCACCTTTTCCGCCCCGCCTTACTATAATCCGACGGCCTTAAGCCAGCCGCAGGGAGTCGCCATCGGACCGGACGGCTATATCTATGTCGCCGCCACCGGCAACAACATAATACTGAAACTTGCCCCTGAAAAATCCAACTACGCCGTTCAACTAAACAAAATAGAAGAGACCATCGGCACCAAGACCTCCCGCACCGAATACGTCTACGACAGCTACGGCAATATCATCACCGAAAAACACCACGGGGATATCTCCACCTACGCCGATGACGCCACTATCCATCGTTTATACTTCCCCAACACCACGGCCAATATCCTTAACAGACCCGCCTGCGAGCGGGTGTATGCCACCATTACCGGGGACGGGCGTGGACCCAATCTCAAGAAAGAAACGCTGTACTATTATGACGGCAATAACACCTCGCTGACTTCGCCCCCGAGTAAAGGTAACCTGACCCGCCTGGAGCAGTACAAGGATGATTCCAATACGGTGAGTAACTATTTCACTTACGATACCTACGGCAACGTACTCACGGAGCAAGACCCCAACGGCAGTACCACCACCCGGACGTACGATACGACTTACCACACCTATCCGGCCACGATGACCTTGCCGGTGACCGGTCTTAGCGAAAGCTATACCTATACCGCCGGCACGACCAATCTGCTATCAATGACGGATGCCAACGGCCAGACGACCATCTACGAATACGATACGTTCCAGCGCCTCATTAAGGTTATCAAACCGGGGGACTCATCGGTGAGTCCGTCGGTTCAGTACCAGTACAACAACTGGGGCACCCTCAACCAGCAGCATATCAAGACGATTACCAAGATAGACGCCGGCGATTCCCTCTGGCAGAGCCAGTACTTCGACGGGCTGGGACGGGTCGTGCAGGTACACGCCGAGGGTGAGGCCGGGCACACCATCGTCGCGACAACCACCGTCTTCAACAATCGCGGTCTGGTGGACAAGGAGTACGTCTCTCAGGATATTGCCTCGGTGCTCACCAGCTACCAGACGCCCGACGGCGGGTGGAAATACGCCTCGTATACTTACGATGGCCTGGGCCGGGTGATAACTCAAACGAGCGCCGACGGAACTTCGGTAAGCCATGACTACGCCACCGCCTGGCAGGAACTGACGACCAACGAGCGCGGCTACAAGACCCGCTATTACTACGATGCCTTCAACCGCCTGACCAAAGTCGAGGAGCTCAACGCCAGCCACCAGCTCTACGCCACGACCACCCATGCGTACGATGTCCTCGGCAATCTCGTTCAGGTGGTGGACAACAGCAGCAACACCACCACGATGACTTACGACCGCCTCTCGCGTAAGACAGGCATGAGCGACCCCGACATGGGCAGCTGGACTTACGGCTACGATAGCAACGGCAACCTCACCACCCAGACGGATGCCAAGAGCCAGACCATTACCATGGTCTACGACGCCCTGAACCGCCTCACCAACAAGAACTATCCCGGCGGCTCGGGGATGACCAACGTGGTTTACAGCTACGACAGCACGTCCGGCGGCAACTACGGCAAGGGGCAGCTTACCGCGATGACGGACGCCATCGGTACTACGACCTATAAATACGATACCCGCGGCCGTCTCATCGAGGAAAAGCACACCGTCGATACGGTCGACTACATTACCACCTTCACCTATGACGGCGCCGACCGTACCGTCACCATAACCTATCCCTCCGGGGAAACCGTCACCCAGAGCTACAACGGTCGCGGCCTCCCCTACACCCTCTCCGGCAGTGTCGCGGGGGATATCGTCACCAGCACGCTGTATAACCACCTGGGCCAGATTACGGAGATAAACTTAAATAACGGCCTCAAGAATATCTTCGGCTACTACGGCACCGGCGGCACTTACGATACCACCGGCGGCTACTACGGGCGGCTGTGGCGTATCGCCACCACCGACGGCGTCAACGACCTCATGGACATTCGCCACACCTGGGACGCCGGCGGTAACCTCACCAGCCGGGAGGACGTCCTCGCCAGTGAGACGGAGTCCTTCACCTACGACTTCCTCGACCGGCTCACCGCCGTCTCCGGCCCGTACAGCGCAAGCTACAGCTACAACCAGATCGGCAACGTTATATCCATGAACGGGAACTCCTATACCTACGGCACCAAGCCTCACGCCGTCACCGCCGTGGGCGCTACCAGCTATGCCTATGATGCCAACGGCAACATGACCACCCGTGACAGCCAGACCATCACCTGGGACGTGGAAAACCGCCCCGTTTCGGTCGCCAACGGCGGCACCGCTACCTTCGTCTACGACGGCAACGGCAACCGCGCCCAGAAGACCGAGGGCGGCGAGATCGTCCTCTATATCAACCGGTACTACGAGAGGAACCTCACCACCGGCGAGGTTACGACCTACTACTACCTGGGCGGCCGGCTGGTGGCCATGAAGCAGGACAACGACCTGACCTACCTGCACCAGGACCACCTGACGGGCACAGCGCTGGCGACGGATGTGAGCGGCGACCAGGTGGGCACTACCGTGAAGTACCTGCCCTACGGCGAAACAAGGACGGGAGCCGTGCCGACCGATAAGCTCTTTACCGGGCAGCGCCTTGACGAGACGGGATTATATTACTACGGGGCACGCTACTACGACCCAACGATTGGGAGGTTTATCAGCGCGGATTCAGTTATACAGAGCTTTGCTAACCCTCAAACCCTAAACAGGTATAGCTATTGTGTGAATAATCCGTTGAAGTATGTAGATCCTACAGGATATAACGTTGAAATATGTGGGTTTGATGTTGAAAATATGACCGAAGCGGGCTTGATGTATCTTTTAACACTGCCTCCGGCAATGCAAAAACAGATCGTAGCTGCATTTAAAGCATGGGAAAGTCTATGTGAAGCTGCTCCTGAAATGACAGAGTATTTGTTAGATGATTCAACACCAACTACGCCGATTCTCATTAGTTCAACATTAGGTTCTAGCGGGAGTAGTATGAATGGATATATTTTTATTAATTCCTCGTTACTTCGAGATATCGGGGACGCAGCCTCTACTATAGGGCATGAAGCTTTTCATAGAATTGCAGACTTGAATGGATTCACTGATAATTCGGCATATGAAGAAGCTTGTGCTTGGAGTATCGGGGCAGCAGTAGACAAGGCTTTAGGCTCTTTTAATTGGTGGGCTAGTTTTCTGTGTCCTTATGATAGTATGACGCCTGATAAAGACTTTGCTTGGGTAGATAACTACGTATACAATGCTGATTGGCAACCAGGCGGGTGGGAGTCATATCCTGGTGTTAAGGCTTGGCGCGAAGTAGGTGTTGATAACAATGGTAACCCTACATATGATTGGGTGTTCAATCCTTACCCCAACCCGTGGGAAGGAGGTTATGAAAAAATGAATGCCTTATATGTCGCATATTATCCCAAACAATAGGCAATATTAGGACTCAAACGATTAACAGGGATTAACAGCATGGGTAAAAAACAAATCTTTAAAATATTATTAATACTGTGTATCCTGGCTTTGACTTTCCCAATAAGTGATTGCATTAATAATGAAATACAGTACTATGCACCTATTCAACGCTCAAGTAGTGATGAATATAAAACGTTTACTACTAGTGAAGAAAGCCTTGTTCATTTCTCTTTTGAATATCCTTCAGATTACTGGTTAAACGATCAGTCCCAAGGGAATGTTAATCCGTCTCTTTACGTTGGATTAACCGGTGTAACAATTGATGATTTATCCCAAGGTATTGTGAAGGATATTGATATTCGAATAACTAACTATAGCCCTAAATGGCTTGGTTTGCCTGACGCCGAGTCAGCAGTAAAAGAACAAATTAATGAATATAAATGGTCATTTTACAGGAATTATAGATTATTAGAAAAACATAAAGCTGTTATTGATGGAGTAGAAGGATGGGAGATAGTCGTTACTTTCAGAGAGCGCCCTTTGCCAGATTTCGGATATGGAAAACTCAGAGAACCAATATCCGTAGTTGCCAGGGACTTGTTCTTTGATTATCAGGGCATTACATGGCAAATATCTCTATATACGGACGTGGAGTCTTACGAAAAAGATACTAAAGCAGTATTCGAACACATATTACAGACCTTTGATTTTGGTGGTTAGTTCTTTAGCTGCAATGTAACTAAAGCGTATAACAAAAATATCAAATGAAAACTGCACAATCAAGAGGTACCAAGGCTGGAATTATCTGCTTTTCTGTTTTCATAATCATTTGGTTACTCTGCATATTAGGGGCTCTACTACCTTACCCTTCAGGTTTCACTGGAGAATCTATTGCCGGTATTTTTATAGGAATTTTAGTATTCGCTGCTGTTTCAGCGTTTTTTGGTTTTAGCATAGCCAAGAAATCCGTAATTCTAATAATCTTAGCTTGTTTGTGTGTTATAGGTATACCGGTGTGGTGGATATTTATGCCCTGGTTACCATGAGTATCAATTCCCGTTACCAAATAAAAAGCTTTCCTCCTTTTTCAGCAGGGTCTTAAGTTCTTTATTTGGCGAAGGTTAAACCCTCTCCGGCACCGTACCCACGGATTAAAGTTTACCCTTCCACCATAATTAGCTTACTTCTCTAGATAATATCCATACACATACGCCAGTAGTCGCTGGCGCGCGTTTTGACCCCTTCGGTCACCCCTTTCTTTACATGGTTGACGATGTTTGTCGCCAGGTGCTCACGCTCGGGCGAGGTCGAAGCGGTCCAGGTTCATTACCTTGTTCCAGGCCGCTATAAAGTCATGGACAAACTTCTTCTCCCCGTCCGAGCTTGCGTAGACTTCTGCCAGGGCCCGGAGTTGGGAGTTCGAACCGAAGATGAGGTCGACACGAGTGCCGGTCCACTTGAGTTCGCCCGTGGCACGGTCACGACCTTCGAACACGTCTTTGTCTTCCGGGGTCGCCTGCCAGGCCGTGCTCATGTCGAGCAGATTCACGAAGAAGTCATTGGTGAGCGTCTCCGGTCGCTTGGTGAAGACGCCGTGCTGGGACTGTTCGAAGTTAGCATTCAAGACGCGCATACCGCCAACGAGGACCGTCATCTCAGGGGCAGTCAGCGTCAGCAGTTGCGCCCGGTCGACCAGCAGTTCCTCGGCCGATACAGCGTATTTGGTTTTGAGGTAGTTACGGAACCCGTCGGCGGCCGGTTCGAGTACGGCGAATGACGCCACGTCGGTTTGCTCCGGCGACGCATCCGTGCGTCCCGGCGTGAAGGGAACGGTCACATCGTAACCGGCCTTCTTCGCCGCCGCTTCGACGGCAGCGCACCCGCCCAGAACGATCAGGTCAGCCAGCGAGACCTTCTTCCCGCCGGGCGGCGAATTGTTGAACGCCGTCTGGATCGCCTCGAGCGTCTGCAGGACCTTCGCCAGTTGAGCCGGCTGATTGACCTCCCAATCCTTTTGCGGCGCCAGACGAATACGCGCCCCGTTGGCACCGCCGCGCTTGTCGGAGCCGCGGAACGTGGCTGCCGACGCCCAGGCGGTCGAGACCAGTTCGGAGATGGACAGGCCCGAGGCAAGGAGCTTGCCCTTGAGGTCGGCGATATCCGGCGCGTCGACCAGCTCATGATCGACGGCGGGCACCGGGTCTTGCCAGATGAGCTCTTCGGCAGGAACCTCCGGACCGAGATAGCGCGAGCGGGGGCCCATATCGCGGTGGGTAAGCTTGAACCACGCCCGGGCGAAGGCATCTGCTAGCTTATCTGGGTTCTCGAAGAAGCGCCTTGAAATCTTCTCGTAAACGGGGTCGAACCGCAGGGCGAGATCCGTGGTCAGCATGGATGGCGCACGACGCTTTGACGGGGCGTGGGGATCCGGCACGGTACCGGCGCCGGCGCCGCCCTTCGGCTGCCACTGGTACGCACCGGCCGGGCTCTTGGTCAGTTCCCATTCGTAGCCGAACAGGTTCCGGAAGAAGTTGTTGCTCCACTCAGTGGGCGTCTGGGTCCAGATGACTTCCGGGCCGCCGGTAATCGTGTCATTGCCTTTGCCCGTGCCGAATTTGCTCTTCCAGCCGAGGCCCTGTTCCTCAATGGGGGCGGCTTCAGGCTCGGGGCCCACCAGTGACGCATCGCCAGCGCCGTGGGTCTTGCCGAAGGCGTGGCCGCCCGCGATGAGGGCCACTGTCTCCTCGTCGTTCATCGCCATGCGCGCGAAGACCTCGCGGATATCCTTGGCTGCAGCCAGCGGATCCGGGTTGCCGTTCGGCCCTTCCGGGTTCACGTAAATCAGGCCCATCTGCACAGCGGCGAGGGGATTTTCGAGTTCCCGGTCACCGGAATAGCGCTTGTCGCCAAGCCACTCGCTCTCGGAACCCCAGTAGACGCTCTCGTCCGGTTCCCAGGCGTCCTCGCGCCCGCCGCCGAAACCGAAGGTCTTGAATCCCATCGACTCCAGCGCGCAGTTGCCGGCGAGGACCATGAGGTCGGCCCAGGATATCTTGCGGCCGTATTTCCGCTTGATTGGCCAGAGCAGCCGGCGCGCCTTGTCGAGGTTAGCATTGTCGGGCCAGCTGTTGAGCGGTGGGAAACGCTGCTGGCCGCTACCAGCGCCGCCGCGGCCGTCGCCCATGCGGTAGGTGCCGGCGCTGTGCCATGCCATACGGATTAACAGAGGTCCGTAGTGGCCGAAGTCCGCCGGCCACCAGTCCTGCGACTTCGTCATCAGTTCACGGAGGGCCTTCTTCACGGCCTTAAGGTCGAGTTTCTTGAACTCTTTAGCGTAGTTGAAATCCTCACCCATCGGATTGGACTTGGAGGAGTGCTGATGAAGAATCTTGAGGTTTAACTGGTTCGGCCACCAGTCCCGGTTCGTCGTGCCGCGGCCGGCAGGGTGTTTGTTAGCTCCACCCGTCACCGGGCCTTTGTTATCTTCATTCTTCATATTATTTCCCCCTTGAATTAGTTAGTTGACAAATATATATCACCTTAATAAATTAATGGATTGGGGTAAACGTTGTCTGTGACTTTAGTCTTAATTGGTTAAGCTGGAGATACAGTTTAACAGTTGCTTAATTAACCCAAAATTTCTTCTTCTTTGAAAAAGTTCGCTATCTCTATTTCCGCGTTTTCCGGTGTATCTGATGCATGTGTAGAATTTCGCTGGACGTCCCGTCCGTAGTCACTGCGTATCGTCCCCGGGGGAGATTTAGCGGGGTCGGTGGCGCCCATGAGTTCCCTGATGCGCAATACAGCCCCATCGCCTTCAAAGACGGCCGCCACGATGGGTGCGGACGTTATATACTCAACGAGGTCTTTAAAAAAGGGTTTCTCTTTATGAATGGCGTAGTGCTTTTCCGCCAGGGCTTTATCCATGTGCAGCATCCGCAGGGCGGTCAGCTTGAGCCCCGCCCCCTGCAGTCGCCCGATGATGACCCCTGCCAGACCCCTCTCCATGGCGTCGGGTTTGATTAAGACCAGAGACCTTTCCATCAGCTACTCCTCGAAATCAATTATATCAATTATTAAACAGGCTTTTAAGCACGTTAATATCCACTTTTTCCAGCGTGTCCACGATAAGGTCGGCGTTTTTCAAGTCCCTGCCGGGGTGGCTGTTGGTCACCGCCACGCATTTCATGCCGGCGCGCTTGGCGGCGGCCACTCCGGCGATGGCGTCCTCGATAACCACGCAGTCGGCCGGCCTTACTTTCAGCCTGCTAGCCGCCAGCTGGAATATCTGCGGACTGGGCTTGCCCTCGGCGACCTCCGTGCCGAAGGCGATGGTCCGGAAGCTGTCCTGGATGCCCAGCCCTTGAAGAATCACATCTATGTTTTTCGGCACCGCCGAGGTGGCTATGGCTATCTTTATCTTGTGCTTGTTGAGCAGATTTATCAGCTCGATGGCGCCGGGCAGGGGAACGACGTTTTTCGATACGCGCTCGCGGTAGAGCACCTGTTTTTTCTCGGCAATGGCGTCGATTTCTTCCGGGGTCAGCTTATCGCCAAGCGCGAATTTTATAATCGTATCGTGTCTCTGTCCGAAGTGTCGCATGAAATCTTCTTTACTGAATTTCACTCCCCGCTCCCCGAAGACGTCCCTCCAGGCGCCGTAATGATAATCGGCCGTATCGGCGATAACGCCGTCCATGTCCCAGAGCACGGCTTCGAGATGTGATTCAGACATGGCGGCGGGTCTCCTTTACTTTATCGCCCTGCTCCGCCTGGTTTTCCGCGATGAACTGCTTGGCGGTAGCTTCGGCAATGACCGTGCCGTTTTTCAGCGTTATTTTCCCCGCTGTCTCGATGACTTTTTTGCGGTGGCGCGTTATCCAGGCGGTAATCACGAGCGGCACCTGCACCCTGACCGGCTGCCGCTGCCTGATTTCGATGCTGGCGGTCACGCAGGTGTTCCCCGTGGCGTAAGCCATGTTGCTCATTACCTCGTCCAGCAGGCAGTACAGGATGCCCCCGTGCACCAGCCCGGGCCACCCCTGGAGCATTTTGTGCGGCGTGAACTCGGTGCGCATGGTCCCGCCGCTTATTCTGAACCGCAGCTTCATCCCGATGGGGTTATTCTTCCCGCACCCGAAACAGAAGCCTTCATTGAGGTCGGTATTCAGTGTTACCTTCGGTATCGTTGCCATAATTGCGTCTCCGGCAGGTTAAAAATGCTTCCACCCTGTTCGTCTCGTTTTGACCGGTTTTCCTTCGGCGTCCAGCAGCTCTAATTTACCCGGCTCGCCTTTGATAATCTCCCCGATGACCGTTACCGGGCACTCGATATCCTGCCTTAGCGCCGCGATTTTTCTGGCGTCGCCGGTGAAGAGCAGCTCGTAGTCCTCCCCACCCCCCAGCGCCAGCTCCAGCGCCTTTTCCTTGAAGCCGGCTTTCACCGTGTCGTTTATCGGCACGAGGTCGGTAATCACTCTGGCGCCCACGCCGCTGGCTTCGCAGATATGGCGCAGGTCGGCCAGCAGCCCATCGCTGGTGTCGATGGCGGCGGTAATGCCGTGTTTGACTAACAGCCTGCCTTCCTCGACACGCGGCACCGGGTGGAGGAAGGCGTTCTTCAGGTAGCCGGTTGTCTTCGACCGGAATTTGAGACCTTTTTCCAGCATCTCCAGTCCGGCGGCGGCGCTACCCGCGTAGCCAGTAATAGCGATGGTATCACCTACTTTAGCCGCGGAGCGCTTGAGTAGCTTACTGTCCGGACTGCTCCCCAGTACGGTAACGGTTACCGATACCTGCGGCGCCCGGCTGATGTTTCCCCCGGCGATGGCGACCTTATACTCGCGGGCGATTTTTATCATCCCCCGGTACAGGCGGGCGATGTTTTCCGACTCCGCATCGTAGGGCAGCGCCAGGGCTACCAGCGCGTAACGGGGTATTCCCCCCATCGCGGCGATATCGCTGATGTTGATGGCTAAGGACTTCCAGCCGAGCTCTTCCCAGGTGGTCGTCTCCAGCGTAAAGTGGATGTCCTGCACCATCGTGTCCACCGTAGCCAGCTGGACCTGCCCCGCGCTTTTCCAGGCGGCCGTATCGTCCCCGATGCCCAGGATGAGGTCGGGCGACGCCGTGTTGAGCCTGGCGGCCTTAATCATTTTATTAAGCAGGTCGATGAGCCCGAACTCGCCGAGTTTGGATACTTTCACAGCTATGATTATAGCATATTGTTAAGTTAAATCCCTCTCTTATCTCCCTTTACAAAGGGAGAGGATGTTGACATGTTCGCGTTTTGCTTTGTTAAAGTTCAATCTTTCCCCCTTTGAAAAAGGGGGATTAAGGGGGATTTTATTTATCTTCCGCTTTTAATATTTGGTGAAAACTGCTATATTATTCCCAAATGCGTTGCGCGGTTCTGGCCGATATTCATTCCAACCTGGAGGCATTGTCCACCGTATTCAGAGATATCGAGATGAAGGGTGGCGTGGACGAGGTCTGGTGCCTGGGCGATATCGTCGGCTACGGTCCCGAGCCGGCGGAGTGCGTCAAGCTATTGCGTAAACATAATCCCGTCTGCGTCGCCGGCAACCACGACCTCGGCGCCATCGGCAAGCTGGAACTGTCCCTGTTCAATCCGGTGGCCGCCCAGGCCTGCGTCTGGACGGCGGAGAAGCTTAGCCCGGAGGACCTGCAGTATCTCGAGGAGCTGCCGCAGACCGTGGAAAAGGGCGATTTCCTGCTGGTGCACGGCAGCCCCGCCTCACCCATTCTGGAATACGTCGCCTCCAACGGCATCGCCGAGAAGAACTTCTCGCACTTCGAGGGGCTTTACTGCCTGGTGGGGCATACCCACGTCCCGCTGGCGTACAAGCAGGAGGGTAACAAGGTTGCCTCCATACCGCTTTCTTCCGGCATCGGGCTGGTGCTGAAGAAGAGTCGGATAATAATCAACCCGGGGGCGGTAGGGCAGCCTAGAGACGGCGACCCGCGCGCCAGCTACGCCATCTACGACAGCGAGGGGGGCATTTTCCGCGTTTACCGCGTGGAGTATAACGTCCGCGCCACACAGGACAAGATGATGGAGGCAGGCTTGCCTGTTCCACTGGTGACCAGGCTGGAGGTGGGGAGGTAGGACCGTTGTCATTGCGAGGAGCGTAGCGACGCGGCAATCTCTATCTTTGCCTCACCCCCTTTGTCCCCCTCTCCAAACGGGTCATTGTTGTAACCCGTTGCGTATCTGTTTGGAGAGGGGGGTTTTTGTTGAGAGGGGCTGGCGCCCCTCTCCGCAGGCTATTCCCCTTTAGAGGTATTGACGTCCTTCCTTAGTAAGGAGGGATAAGAGGGAGAATTTTCTGTAACGAGGCTGGAGGTGGGGAGGTAAAACTCTGACATGAACTAAAGCCGCTTGTTATAATAAACGTAATATAGAATACTGGATAAGATATTTACCGCGATAATTACACCTAAGGACACGGGAATATACCATGCCACCTCAAAAAAACTTAAGACGAATAGTGCGACAAATATCAACCCCGTGAGGATAACATTCGCTTTTGCTAATGCTTTGTCCCTGATTAAAATATTACGCTCATCATTCTGTTCAATTTTCTGTTTACGGAATAATTCCGGGTTCTTTTGCGCGGCATTAAGTCTGGAAGTCATATAAGAGCAGAAGCCTATAAGGACTATTCCCAGCCCGAGGCCGGCACTGGTTATTCTGCTGACATCTTCACCATAGGTAGATTTCAGTACAATTGAGCTAACGAATAGCAATATTCCAATGATTAAAAACATTCGATACCAGAACATTTTGTTACTCAGAAATTTCACTGTTAACCTCCTCATATATAAACAATTCCTCGATGGTGACGTTAAAGAACTTCGCCAGCTTGAAAGCCAACTGGATGGAAGGGTTATACCGCCCGCATTCCAGCGAGCCTATCGTTTGCCGTGATACTTCCAGCTTGTCCGCCAGTTCTTCCTGGGTAATACCGGCTTTTTTCCTTAACTCTTCCAGCCTGTTTTTCATGTTTTTCTACTCTTAAATGACAAGTTCACTTTACATTATACAGTCCAATACCCGAAATGTCAAGTATACTTTCCATTTTATTTTTTAATCTTGACAAACCCCCTGCCAAACCTTACGATTTCTAGTGAGGTCGTGCTAGACGGGGAGCCAGTGGTGCCCTGTACCTGAAATCCACTATAGCAGGGTCGAATTCCCGCTTGAGGCTTTTGTCTGGTGGGACTGCTCGTGTTAAGCGGCGTTGAAAGCCGGGTCCTGCGCGGCAGAGCGCTATGAACCCCGTCAGGTCCGAAAGGAAGCAGCGGTAAATAGTTTATTCTGGGTGCCGCAGGTCAGCCTGGCTGGAGCTGGCTGGCCCGGGTAAGCCGTTGGGCAGAGTCGAGGGCGGGTGCACGGCCTCTATGTGTTATGGACAAGACCGGTTCGGCGACGCTGCTGGCGCGGACGAAAAAGCTGCTCCGCAGGTACGATATACGAGCCAGGAAGGGACTGGCGCAGCATTTCCTCGTTGACGACGCTGTCCTCGATAATATCCTTGAGACCGCCGACCTTTCCCGCGACGATACCGTTATCGAGGTGGGGCCGGGGCTGGGGCTTATGACCACCGAGCTGGCAAGACGGGCAGGCTGGGTCATCGCCATCGAGCTGGACAACCGGCTGGCTTCAATTTTACAGAAGACTTTACCGTACGAAAATATTATCGTGCTTAACGAGGACATCCTCGGCACCGACCCCGCTAAGCTGCTTAAGGGCAGCGCCCCCCATTTCCCCCCGAGCTTAAGTTCCTATAAGGTCGTCGCTAACCTGCCGTACTATATCACCTCGCCGGTGCTGCGGCATTTTTTGGAGGCTAAGGTCAAGCCGGAAATCATGGTGGTCATGGTGCAGAGGGAGGTCGCTGAAGTGATTTGTGCCGAAGCGGGACAGCGCAGTCTCTTAAGCATCGCCGTGCAGTTTTATGGGAAACCAAGTATTGTGACCGACGTGCCTGCTGCTTCCTTTTACCCCCCACCGGAGGTCGATTCCGCTATCGTCAGGATAGACGTTTATACCAAGCCGCCCGTCCCCGTGACCGATAACGACGGGTTTTTCAGACTGGTGCGCGCCGGGTTCAGCGCCGCCCGCAAGCAGGTAGTCAACTCGCTGGC
>DAOULS010000014.1:0-7180 GCA_034418415.1 Dehalococcoidales bacterium
GCTTAAGGGAGCTTCTTTTCAGCTAGTAGCCCTATTTCTTGTCTATCACGTTGCGCAGTTTCATGACATCGAGGTAGCGCTTGAGGATATCGCAGCACAGCTCGGTGGCGTGCAGCATGAAGTCTTCCATGCCCCCGGAGACATGGGGACTCAATATCACGTTGTCGAAGTCCCAGAGACGGCTTTCTTTCGGCAGCGGCTCCGGGGTAACGACGTCCAGTCCCGCCCCGGCGATTTGTTTAGCGTCGAGGGCTTTTATCAACGCCTCCTGGTCGATAAGACCGCCCCGCCCGATATTAATAATGTAGGCAGTCGGCTTCATGGCTTTAAACTCCGCCTCCCCGATTATATGGCGCGTTTCCGGCGTCAGCGGCAGCGTCAGCGCCACGTAGTCGCTGTCCTTGAGCAGTTCCTTCAGCCGGTCGCGGGGCAAAAGCAGGTCCACGTTTCTCGCTCTGCCTGCCTTTTTTGCCGAGCGGCGGGTGGCGATTACCCTCATGCCGAAGGCTTTGGCCAGCCGCGCCACCTCCCTGCCGATATGCCCCAGCCCGATGATGCCCACCGTCTTGCCGCGTAGGGTGCGCACCATGTAGCGTTGCCAGTTTTTTGTCTGCATCATTTTAAAGCCAAGAGGCGCATTTTTAGCTAACATCAACATAAATTCCAACACATACTCGCCGATAGGGGTAGCGTGGATGCCGCTGACACCCGTCATGATGACGTCGCTCTTCCATATCTCGGTGCCCTGGTGGCGGTCCACGCCGGCGGAAACCGCCTGCATCCATTTCAGCTTCGGGGCGCGGGCGATGATGTTCTTGGGCGGGATAAACCCGAAAATTACCTCGGTCTCGGCCAGCAGCGCGTCGAGCTTCTCTTTCCCCGATTCGTCCCTATTGAACTCGGCGAAGACCAGCGTGGAGGCGTCCTTGACGCTGATGCCGGGACTGACCGCCCTGATGCGACGCAGGATTTCTGCTTCCGCGTGCGGCAGTTGCTTATCGAAAGACGGCGTTATTACCAGGACATTTAAAGAACGCATTGCTTCTCTTTTCGTTATTTCAGTTTTGTCAAAGCCGAGGAATATCCCCCTCTTCTTAAGTTATCAGAAGTTGTGTTATGACGTCAAAACTAATGTTGCTTGCGTCATGGAATTAAGGGTAAAATCAGACCGTGAAAGCGGAAATCATCGCCACCGGCACCGAGCTCCTCCTCGGCGAGGTAACGGACACCAACACGTCTTTCCTGGCGCAGCAGCTGGCGGCGCTGGGTATCGACCTCTTTTATACGTCGTCGGTCGGCGATAACTATGAAAGACTGCTGGGGGCTTTACAGTGTGCCTGGGAGCGCTCCGACCTCATTCTAACGACGGGCGGACTCGGCCCCACGCAGGGAGATATTACCCGCGAGGCCATCGCCGGACTTTTCGGCGAGGAGATGGCAATCGACCCCGCCCTTAAGGCGTCGATGCAGAAGTTCTTCTCCGAGCGTGGTATCGAGATGACGGCTAATAATCTCAAGCAGGCGACGCTCATCCCTTCGGCACAGGTCATTCCCAATCCCCGCGGCACCGCCCCCGGCTGGTGGGCGGAAAAGGAAGGTCGTATCATTATCGCCATGCCGGGCCCTCCTGGAGAAATGCAGCCGATGTGGCAGACCCACGTTGCCCCCACCCTGCAAAAGCGGGCCGGCGCCATCATCCTCTCCCGCACGCTGAAGACCTTCGGCCTGCCGGAATCCACCGTCGATGAAAAGCTGGCTGCCCTGCTGAAGTCCCCCAACCCCACCCTGGCATCTTACGCCAAGCAGGACGGCATTCACCTGCGCATTACCGCCAAGGCAGATACGCTTGAGTCCGCCCGTGCTTTAATTGCCGCCCACGAGCAGTCCGTCCGGGACATCGTCGGCGACTATATATGGGGCGCGGACGATGACACTCTGGAGACTGCCGTCGGTAATTTGCTTGTCTCTAAGAAGCTGTCCCTGGCCGTAGCCGAGTCCTTTACCGGAGGCGCGCTGGTTCAGTTGCTTTCCCGCGCCCCGGAGAGCAGCCGTTTCTTTAAGGGCGGACTTTATACCGCCTCGGATGAAGCCAAAATTTCCCTCGGTCTTGTCTGGGGCTCCGGCAGTGTCGGGAGTATCGCCAAGGCGATGGCGTCGCTGGCGCGTGAGAAGTTTCAAGCCGGCGTCGGCATCGGCATCGAGGGTCGCACTGAAACAGTGGATAGCGTCGAGACGGCCAGAGTCTTTATTGCTATCGTCGGACCCCAACCGATGCAGCCTGTGACGAGGGAATACTCCGGGCCGTTCGCCCGCATGGCGGGCCGGGTCGCTTGCCTGGCTCTCTTCGAATTAAGAAAGTACCTGGAATAAATCTTCTCCTAGAGCCACTCGCCGTCGTACCGGGCGCTTAGCCCCACCTGCATCACGCTGTAGGGTCTCTCCAGCTTATTACAGGCGATTGACCCGTAGGGCGTTCCCTTGGGCAGCACCACCGCCGTGGGCACGTCGAAGGTATGTTTTTCACGTTCCATGCCGATTTCGATGCTTATCTCCGACCCCAGATAGGTCAGGTCGTCCGTCTTGTGCCCGAAGAATACCAGGCACGAATCGTAAGAATGACGGCAGGCGCCCTTGCCGGGATGCCATGCTCCGGTCTGGTTATAACGGCCCATGGTGAAATTAAGGGGCATGCCCGATAGGTCTTTGCCGTCGGCGGAAAACTGCTGCGCCGCATCGGCCCCTCCCGACCCCTTTTTCACCGCCAGCGTTTTATAAAGGTAGGCGTATTTCTTCCCGTCGGTCGTACCCTCCTGCTCGGCCCCCGACGCTGCATAGCTGCCGCTTAAAGCCAGGTGAAAGTGCCCGAAGGGTTTAGAGACCTTTTTGGTAATCAGCGGACAGTGCGGCAGGTTGGCTGGGGCGGCTATTACGGTGGGCGCGTTGAACTGGTGCGCTTCGTACTCCTTGCCCATCGCCAGCTCAATCTCCGACCCCAGATAGCTTAGGTCGTTATCGTCGTACCCGAAAAAGAGCAGGGCTTCATCGAAAGGGTGCGTGTGCGCGCCCATGCCCGGCGCCCAGTCGCCCGGTGTATCATAAACCCCCACGATAAAGTTCAGGCTGAACCCCTGGAGCTGGTCTCCTCCCATGAAGACCATTTCCTTGGCGTTGGCGCCTCCCATCCCCTTGATATATTTCAATGTCCTTACTAAATCTCCGTACTTGGTGTCGGCCACAGGAAAGTCCTCCTCGCTTACGGTTTAGGCAAATTCTAAGCTATTCGTGGGTACAATGCAAACGAAGACGATACGATAATGAAAAAGGGGGACTTGGATGATTTGTTGATTGTGGAAAAGTGCCCCCAATGGAATTCGAATCCATGTTGCCGGCTTGAAAGGCCGATGTCCTAGGCCTCTAGACGATGGGGGCGTACCCGTCTAGTATATCAAATAACAGCTTGGGGAAACAATATCGTCGCTTGTCTCGTGCGTAGCTATAATGTAAAATATTATATAGAGACTGATTTACTTAAAGGTGACATAATATGCCCATTTACGAGTACGAATGCGTACACTGCGACCATCGTTTTGAGATAAGGCAGGGCTTTCATGATAAGCCCCAGGCGGAGTGCCCGAAGTGTAACAGGAAAGCCAGGCGTGTGTTCCATCCCGCCCCCGTTATCTTCAAGGGGAGCGGGTTTTATGTGACGGACCATCGTAAAAAAGAAGATTCTACCAAAAATAAAGAAATCTCTGAATCCACCAAGACTAAACCGGAAACGAAGAAGAGTACGGATTGAAAGCGCTGCTGCAGCGGGTCAGTCAAGCCTCGGTCACTGTTGACGGCCAAGAGGTCGGCAGGATAGGGCAGGGGCTGGTGGTATTGTTGGGGGTTGCCGACGGTGATACGGAAAAAGATGCCCAGTATCTCGTGCCGAAAATCGTCAACCTCCGCATTTTCACCGATACGCAGGGCAAGTTCAATCTCTCTGCCCTCGATGTCAAAGGCGACCTCCTTTTTGTCAGTCAGTTCACCCTCCTCGCCGACGCGCGCAAGGGTCGCCGCCCCTCCTTTGTGGAAGCCGCCCCGCCGGAAAAGGCTGAAGCCCTGTTTAATTACGCGGTAGGACTGGCGCGGGAGAGCGGACTCAAGGTCGCTACCGGACGCTTCCAGCAGCACATGCAGGTGGAAATCCATAACGACGGCCCGGTTACGGTTATGCTTGATAGTCGCGAGAAGCTAGGATAAGTTCGTCTTTCGGATATCAAATCAGCTTCAGGGTCTGGCTTTCCATTTCCAGGCTGATGTCAAGGGCTTTATAAGAGTGGGTAAGCGCCCCGATGGATATCATGTCCACACCGGTCATCGCCGCCTCGCGGACGTTCCCCAGCGTGATGTTCCCGGAAGCCTCGAACTTGACCCTCCCCGCCCCCTTTTCCATCGCCTGTTTCATATCGGCGGCGCTCATGTTGTCCAGCATGATGATGTCCGCCCCGGACTGCAGCGCTTCTTCCGCCTCTTTTACGCTGGTCACCTCCACCTCGATGGTGATGCCCTCGGGCGCGTTTTCACGGGCTTTCGTCACGGTTTCTGTCAGACTCATTCCCATCGCCCGCAGCGCCGCTATATGGTTGTCTTTGATTAATACTTGTTCGGCCAGGTGCATCCGGTGGTTCTGTCCCCCGCCCGTCCTCACCGCATATTTCTCCAGCAGCCGTATGCCCGGCGTGGTCTTGCGGGTATCGTAAATTTTGGCTTCGGTCCCCTTGACCCTATCGACGTATTCCGCCGTCAGTGAAGCGATGCCGCTTAGTCTTTGCAGGAAGTTGAGGGCGGTGCGTTCCGCTTCGAGGATGCTGATGACGCTTCCGTCTATCGTGGCGGCAATATCGCCGGGCTTGATTGCCGAGCCGTCCTTAATCAGGACTTCAACCTGCAGCATGGGGTCGATATACTGGAAGACGCGCCTGGCGATATCGATGCCGGCCAGGACGCCTTTTTCCTTCACCAGTATCGTCGCTTTGCCCGCCAGGTCGGTGGGTATCAGGGCTTCGCTGGTGACGTCGCCCTGTCCGGCGTCCTCTTCGAGCGCGATTTCGATAATCGCCTCGACCTGTTTTTCCGAAAGCTGGCTCGTGCTCATTTTGTCGTGTCTTCGCGCCGCAAGGCTACGCTGGCTTTGTTGACCCGCATCGTTGTGCCGGACTCGACTTTAATGACGACGCTGTCCTCGCTGACGCTCTCGATTGTCCCGTAGATGCCGCCGGCCGTGATGACTTTATCGCCTCTGTGCAGGCCTTCCATCATCTCCTGGTGTTCCTTCTGGCGCTTGCGCTGCGGCCTTATCATCACGAAGTAGAAGATGGCGAAAATCGCTACCAGAAAGATAAGCATCGGCCAGAGGCTGTCCCAGGTGCCCTGCTGTTCGCCGGTGCCGGTAGTGTTGCCGCTTCCGGCGGTTGTCGTTGTCCCCAGGCAGCTTACGCTTAACAGCAGGACTGTAATAATCAGTCCCGCGATGATGGCGGTTTTCCAGACTTTATTCATGCTTCCTCCGAATTTATTTTACCCTGCAGCGACCACGGACTTGTCTTTTCTATCTTTATTTTAACCAGTTTCCCGTGATAGTCCCCGGTGCTGCTGAAAAACACCAGCTTGTCCGTCCGCGTGCGGCCGTACCACTTGCCCTTTTGCTTCTCCTCCACCAGTATCTCGATTTCCCTGCCCAGCAGGCGGGCGTTGATTTCCGACTGCACCCGCTTCTGCAGTTTTTCTATTTCGTTCAGCCTTGCCTTTTTCTCGCCGGCGGGTACGTCGTCCTCCAGTTCGCGGGCGGCTGCCGTTCCCGCCCTCGGCGAGTAGGCTGCTACATGAACTGTATCAAACTTTATCTCGGAGAGCAAGTCATAAGTCTCTCTAAACTGCCCCTCGCTTTCCCCCGGGAACCCCACGATGACGTCCGTGCTTACGGCGATTCCCGGTACCCTTTCCCTTAGCTGCCCTACGAGCCGCCGGTACTGGTCGATGGTGTAGCCGCGTTTCATGGCTTTCAGGATGGCGTCGCTGCCCGCCTGCACCGGCAGATTGACCTGCTCGCAGACTCTGTCCAGACCGGCGATGGCGTCGATAAGCTTTGGGCTCATGTCTTTAGGGTGGTTGGTCAGGAAACGTAATCGTGTCAGTCCCTCGATTTTATTGAGTGCCGTTAATAAATCGGCGAGGTCCGACTTCCCCGCAAGGTCGTGTCCGTAGGAGTCTACGTTCTGTCCCAGCAGGACGACCTCTTTCGCCCCTCGCCGCGCCAGCTCCTCCGCCTCGCAGATTATTTCCTCGAGAGGCCGGCTGCACTCACGCCCCCGACGGTAGGGGACGATGCAGTAGGAACAGAAGTTGTCGCACCCCTGGCTGATGGGTACGTAAACGCTGGGGGAGGGACGCTGCGGCAGCGAGGGCTCATCGGCTTCCTCCAGCCAGGGCGGATAGTCCCCCGCCTTGAAGAAATGGTTGACGTAAGGATAATTCCTGTGTAAACGGCCTGTATCGGAATCCACCATGCAGCCGGTGAGGGCTAACGTAATTTCCGGTCTTGCCTGCTTCAGGCGCTTGAGTTCGTGGAGTTTGTTAATCACGCGGTCCTCGGCGCTCTGCCGTACCACGCAGCTGTTCAAAACGATAAGGTCGGCTTCATTAGCACTATTCGCCTCCCCGTAGCCCAGCTCCTCGAAACGGGCGGCCATCCGCTCGCTCTCCGCTTTGTTCATCTGGCACCCGATTGTCCAGATATGATATTTGTTCATTTTCTAATCTCTGAAAAAAGTGTACCCTTCTGGGGAACTAAATGGAAGTATTACTCTTATGGCGGAGGGGGAGGGATTCGAACCCTCGTCCCCAGTTTCCCAGGGAAAGCGCTTAGCAGGCGCCCGCACTAGGCCACTATGCGACCCCTCCCACGCTGAAAAAAGGATATCAACGGTCAATTAATTATATTATAACTTGGTAAGATGCTCAATGATTTAGATGAGAAACTCTAAACGTTTAGGATTTATCCCTCGCCGCCCCGATTATCTTCTCCACCCCCTTTATCCCCTCTTTTTCCATAAAGCTGGTGATGCCCTCCAGCACGTCCAGTGAAGCCCGCGGATTGCTATACGTGGCGCTCCCCACCTGCACCGCACTCGCC
>DAOULS010000015.1:0-3607 GCA_034418415.1 Dehalococcoidales bacterium
AGCGTTAGGCCGAGGGGACCGTAGCCACAGCCGACATCGAGGATATGCTGAAAAGGCGGATAGCTGGCCTCGACGATGGTGCGTAAAAGGAACCTGGTGCCAATATCGATATCATGGCTGCTGAAAAGCTGCTGGGACGTGCGGAATTGCAGGTCTTTACCCATAAAGCGGAAGTTAACGGTCTTGTGGTAATAGGCGTCCATCGGCCTATTTCAGCTTCTGGAGATATCGCTGGGCGGATACCGCGGCGGTGGCCCCGTCGCCCACGGCGGTAGCGACCTGCCCGGGCGAATCGCTCCTGATATCGCCGGCAGCGAAGATGCCGGGGACTTCCGCTTCCATCCGCTCGTTGACCGTAACCCGACCCTGCTTATCCAGGGACACCACCCCCTCCAGATAGTCGGTTATGGGGTCGAGGCCGACATGCACCAGCACGCCGTCCACCTTGAGCTGACTCTTTTTACCTTTTTCCTCGATTTCAATGCCTTCAACACTTTTCTCACCGAGGATGGCGTTTACTTTGGTGCCGCAGCGGACTTCTATTTTAGGATTTTCTTTAACTCTATCGCGTAATACGGCCGTAGCAGTAAGCTCGGGCATCGCCTCTATAATGATTACTTTAGATGCTATTTTAGCCAGGTAAAGTGCCCCGCTTAAGCCCGAATCACCCCCACCACACACCGCCACCACCTGGTCTGCATACTGGCCGCCGTCGCAGAAGGCACAGTAGAAAACACCGCTTCCCGACAACTTACTCTCCCCGGGCACGCCCAGTTTCTTCGGCACGGAACCTCCGGTGATAACTACCGCCGGGGTAGCATATACAATACCGTTGGCGCAGGATACCATTTTATCTCCCGCCGTCAACTGCAGCATGATAACTTCGTTTCGCTCGGTTTGCAGTCCGTATTTCTCCGCCTGGTTTTTCATTTCCATCCCCAGCTGGGAGCCGACCACGCCGTCGGGGAAACCGGGGTAGTTTTCGATAAGCTCGATGTTCATGATATAGCCGCCGACCACCTCCTTTTCGATGAGGAGGGTGCGCCAGCCGCCGCGGCACAGGTACAATCCCGCGGTTAGCCCCGCCGGTCCTCCGCCGATTATTACCGCATCAAAGTCAGACATTCTAATTCTCCTTATTCCGCTATTGTCCGGCCCGGGTCAGGACCGCGCCGATTATCTTCTTGGTCATGATTGCCGTCTTGTTATAGGGCGGCACACGGTAGTAGCTGAATGAGAAGGCGCAGCCCGGCGCGCCCCCAGCGACGAATATGTTTAAATCATCCGGCGAGACGAGGACGGGCACTTTTTCACCAGGGTTAAGCGCCTTATAAAACAGCTCCTTGCGACTGGCTGGAATAACACCTATCTCCAGGGCTTTCTGCAGGGCTTTTCTTTCCGCCGGATTGAGGTCTTCATAGGGCATTGAGGTACGTTTGTAAATTTCGTTTTGCAGTTTTGTCTGGTCAAAACCCATCTTCTTAAACTCGGCGGCAAGTTCAGGGAAGACGATAATCATGTGGTTCCTGGGGCCCTCGCCGGAGCCGGGATACTTGCCCACGCCTTTCGAGCCCCACAGGAAAAGGCTGCGGCGGTCGCCGCGCTGGATGTCCTCGACCATCCTATCGAGCACACCCGGGGCCGTCCAGGTGCCTATCATACCTCCGTAAAAGTGATTGAGCTGGCTCTCGCCGTGAACGGAGGCAACCGTCACGCAGCTGTCCCCTTTGTTAAACCCACGCGAGGCGTGGTAGGGCTGCCAGGGACTGAACTCCGCGTTTTCGCAGATGGTGAAAAAGGTATGCGGCGAGATGCGCCCGGTCAGCGCCATGTCGTTAATGGCCGGCCAGGTATGCCCGATATTAAGTGTGGCCAGACGGATTGCGCGACCGATGGTGTTGTTGGCGCGCCAGCCGTGCCCCATGAAGCCGATGCCGGCCTCCATGCCGATTTCCTCCGCGATGGGACCGCTGACGACGGTCAGCAGGTTGAAAGACCCCGCCGACGCCAGTATATGGAGGTCGTCGTACGACTCGTCGGCGAGGCATTCCATGGCAGTGATGATGACGGGCAGATACTCCGGTTTTGCCCCTGCCATCACGGCATTGACGGCTATCTTCTCGATGGTAGCGACGCCGTGCTTGGGGTTAATCGTACCGATGACTTCGTCGGGACGGCGGCTGGTGCCGGAGAGCATCCACTTTACGGCGTCGGGGGTGGGGGGAATCAGCGGCAGGCCATCGCCCCAGCGCCTGTCCAGATACGTCTGGTTAAAATTTTCTAAAGCCAGACGGTAGGAGTCCGCCGTTACGGTTATTTCCGCCGGTAAATCATCGCTAACTTTCTGTTCGCCAGTTTCCGTCTCTTCCGGGGTGAGGGGGTCGGTCAAAGCCTTGGTCAAGGCATCGAAAACGCCCTCAACTAACGGACGTATCGTTTTTACGTCTCCGCGGAGCTTGTAAAACTCCGCCGAGCTTATCTCGCGACGACGCACGGTGGGCATGCCGTTATCGGCCGCCGCCGATTTAGCGTCATCGGCGAAGGTATTGCAGACCATGAACACTCCAGGTAAACCCATTTTTTCCATTTTAACGGTGCCGGCCACGCCGACAAAGGTGCAGGAGCCTCAATCCCCAACCCCGTAAACAAAGGCGTCCGCCTGCTTTGCCAGCGCCTCGGCATCTTCATCGCGGATTAAGAACGCCCCCTGCATGGAAACGACCTTAATATTAGGGTATTTCTTTTTCAACAGCTCCTCGAAGACGGTGTAGAAGTTGTCCATGCCGGGCTTGCTGTTGGAATAAAGTCCGATTGTCTTACCGTCCAGGCTGTCGAGCCGGGGGTTTGGGGAGGTAGCCGGCACGGCCTCGATTTTGCCGCGTGGGTTCAGGACATTTAAGGTAACTTCACCGGATTTTGCGGAAGCCGTCTTGCTGTTCATTTTTAGCTCCTTTGAAATGGATGTTTTCCAGAATAAAAAATGCGGAATGTAAGAGTATTTTATATTATGTTCCCGCCCTCTCTGAAATGTCAAACGGGGAGGGGACTTAAGCGAGGCAGTTAGATGCTATCAAAAAGCCAATGAGCGAGGCTGCCGCTATCGGGGGCAGGGCGGGCATGGGCCTGCCTTTGAGCCAGTATCGCTGGATGACAAAGGCACCCATCAGGCCGACGACGGCAAAAGCCCCCACGAGGACGGCGCTCCACATGTTGTAGGCGAAGTACACAGAGTTAGCCAGCATCAAGGGGAAGCCGATATCCCCTCCCCCCAAGACGGTGTGCTCGCGCTTTTCCGCCGCTTCTTTCTTAAGCTCGCCCACCTGCACGGTCTTGATATTCAGCGCCAAATCTTTGGCTTTCCTGGGGAAGATAAAGGCGGGCAGGGAGGCCGTCCCGGAAAGCCGGTCAGCCATCCAGACCATCAGCCCGAAGCGAACAGCCACCACGTCGTAAACGGCGATAATCAGCATGAAAATCATAAATGTCCACGGTGAAAATATAAACCCGAAAATAGCACCGGCGGCGGCCAGGGCTACCAAGAGGAGTATGTCATGCAGCCAGATTCTCGCCCAGAACAGCCAGAGCAGGCCGGCGATACCCGCCAGCG
>DAOULS010000016.1:0-9802 GCA_034418415.1 Dehalococcoidales bacterium
AATTTTGTCGCTTTTTAGGTAAGGGCTAGACTCCCCTGCCCTGCCCTGCTTCAAGTCCACCCTAATCCGGCAGTAAAGAGCTAAAGTAAGGGGGAAAAAAGTACTACAAATTGTATAGGTCGCACTATTTGACAATATCGTAAATAAAGTATAATATACACGAAACGAGAGGTGTCGTCTTTTAAGGGCGTAGCGACGGAGGTATCAGATGTCTGAATTCTCGGAGATACTAATCGAGAAAGCATGGGCGAGGTCGGGTGGCGTCTGCGAGTGCGAGCGCGAGGGACACAATCACAAGGGAAGGTGCCGGAACACACTGATTAAGGGCCACCGGGGCGACAGGTACAGCTATTTCGGGTGGGAAGCCCACAGCAAGAGCGGGTATTTCCTTGACAACCTGGACGACATAGAGATTTTATGCTTCGACCCGTGTTATATAGCGGTAAGGGAGAAGGATTTAGCTTAAAACTTAAAAATCAAAGATATGGGGTGAAGGTGGGAGGACGGCGCGCCGCCAGGCGCGCTTTTTTGTTTAAAATCCCCTTTTCCAAAGAGGGAGACGGGGAAGGGAATGGATACGACCTTTCCCCCTTGTATTCCCCCTCTCCGCTGGCAGAGAGGGGGAAGTGGTGAGGGCTGGATTCCCGCTTTCGCGGGAATGACGGCGGTGGAGAAAGGCTGGCGCGCCTTGTTTTAAATGGGGAGTTATAGAGGGGCGTAAGCCCCTCTTCTCACACCCCCCTTCCTTTGGGAAAGGAAGGGGCAAGGGGATAGATTGGGGGAGGGGGAAGGATTTAGCTCAAATATTAAAACTGAATGAATTTAGCACCCAGGTCTGATAATTTCTTCTCCCATTGATTATGAAATTTCAAGGAGAGCTGACTAGGCGCAGCAGAACTCTCAATTTCATTCCGAACGGCAGATGAGTCAGCAAGTAATTGATTCCGGAGAGCATTATTGCCGGGAAACTGCTCGTCAATTATAGATACCAGCGAGAGCGTTTCAGAGGTTACCCTGTTATAAACAATCATCCTTTCAAGACCAAGTAACACGTCTTTATATTGAGACATTACTTGAGACATTCTGTTGATTCTATCATTGATGCGAGTGATCTGGTCCTGGACACCCTGCAACCCGCTTGATTCCATCAGTAATGATAAATCTTTTTGTTGTTTTTTCAGAGACGCATTCTGTGTTTTTAGATTTTCTATGTCTGCGAAAATTTTTTCAATGGATCCCGGAGACTCCATAAATATCCTCCGCTAAAGATAAGACGTTATTGTTATAGCATACCCTGCTTTAGACTGCAACAATTAAGCGTGCCGGTCGAGGGGCTGACGCCCCTCTCGTCGGGGATTCCCCGGGGAGAAAGAGAGGGAGACTGGGGAGGGAATAGATACGACCTTTCCCTTTTGTGTTTCCCTCCCCAATTTAGTTCACCCTCACCCTTTGTCCCTCTCCCATAAAGGGAGAGGGTAATTGGAAGGGGCGATATTATATGGGGGAGTTATTAAGAGGGGCGCAAGCCCCTCTTCTCATACCCCCCTTCCTTTGGGAAAGGAAGGGACAAGGGGATAGATGGGGGGTGGGGTAAAGGCGAAACTGGATTCTCTTATTGACATTATAAAAACCCTTTTGTATCATTAAGCCCATGAATAAACTTTTCGTCACTACAATAGTAATATTTATGCTATATATATTCTCTCTAGTGATGATTCATATGTTGACAGTTGACCATGATGTTCAAAGCGCAACGATTAGACCATATACCAATTCAATTATTGAATCTTTTAACACAACTTCTAACAATTCAAGTCTTATTTATACGCTTATAGTTAGAAATAGAGTCCCCAACATCAGAGCAGGAGATACTTTAGAAATAGAAGTCTTCATTTCTGGCTATGGTATTCCCTTAAAAAACAAAATGAACGTTTTTTGGTCGTCTCCATATGTAATTGATAGCGATAATACTGGTTATGTAAAATTTATAAATCAAGAACCTGTTAATCTAGATCCAAGCTGTGTAATAATTGGCTTTCCTATAGATTTCTTTTCTAGTAATATCACTACTAAAGAAGATTCCGAATCCAGATTCCCATTAAAGATCGGGGAAGCTGTTATTAATAATGAGATTCCTCTATTGTTTATAATAAATACTGCAAAAACCGCTCCTTCTGGTGATTATGAAGTAACATTCATTTTCACTTATGGCGATGAACAAAATATATACCAAGACTATAAAACGATAAAATTCCACGTAAATAGTTGGTGGGAAATGAATCAAACTTGGATAACAATTATTGCCATCGTTATTGCGTTTTTCTCTTTAGTAACAGCACTGATAGTAGGTATTTGGAATTTAAAAATTAATAGATCAAGAAAATAAATTCACAATTATTAGTTCCCTTGACAAACACTTCATATAATGATAATCTAGAGACATCTAAATTATGTAAAGGCTGTGAACAGGAGTAGTAAGCTCCGGAGCGGGGCCGCAGAGAGTCGGGGGAGGTGAGAGCCCGGCGCCAGCGCAGGAGTCGAATGGACCTGGGAGCCGCCAGCCGAAAGTCCCTCGGCTACGCTCGGGATAAATAGGACTGGACGCAGGGGCAGCGTTAGAGAAGCCCGGGGTATCGTCCCATAAAGACCGTACCCGCCGAGCGGTCCTTCCTGATGGAAGGGCAATAAGGGTGGCACCGCGGAAGCATTTCAGCCCCCGTCCCTTTGAGGACGGGGGTTTTTTATTGCCCGATAAAATCGGGCCAGGATTGAAAAATGTATAGACCGACATTAGAAGAAGCGAAAAAACTCAAGCAAGAGGGCAACCTGCTGCCGGTGTACCGGGAAATCAACGCCGACCTGGAGACGCCGGTATCGGCGTACCTAAAGATAGCCAGCGGGGACTACTCCTTTTTACTCGAGAGCGTGGAGGGGGGCGAAAGGCTGGCGCGCTACAGCTTTCTGGGGACGGAACCGGCGCGAGTATTTACGATGCAGGGCGGGAACGACGTCTCTGGAATCGACCCGTGCATCTTAATCGAGAAAGAATTCAAGCAATACCGCAGCATACCGGTCGATGGTTTACCGCGATTTAACGGGGGCGTGGTGGGGTACTTAAGCTACGAGGTAGCGAGATATTTTGAAAGACTGCCCTCCCCTGCTAAAGACCCGCTGAACCTGCCGGAAGCCAGGCTGATGCTGGCGGACACGCTGCTCATCTTCGACCACCTGGCACACAAGATTAAGGTGGTCAGCCACGCCCACCTCGATGGAGACATAGAAGAAAGCTATAAAGAAGCCACGGAGAAAATCGACCGGCTGGTGGAGCGGCTCAAGAATCCGGTACCCTCCTACGCTAAAGCTTCGGAGGGCAAGCCGGAGGGCAAGGTCACCCAGAACGTTACGCAGTCGGAATATGAAAACATGGTCACCGCGATGAAAAAACACATCTACGACGGCGACATCATCCAGGGGGTGCCGTCGCTGCGGGTGGGCAAGAAGACACCCGCCAGCCCCTTCGCGATTTACCGCTCGCTGCGCTCCATCAACCCCTCCCCTTACATGTACTTCTTGCACCTCGGGGACTTTTATATCGTCGGGGCGTCGCCGGAACTGCTGGTAAGAGTCGAAGACGGCGTCGTCTCCAACCACCCGATAGCAGGGACACGACCGAGGGGTCGCGATAACGGTGAGGACAAGGCGCTGGAAGAGGACTTAAAGAACGACGAAAAAGAACGCGCCGAGCACGTGATGCTGGTGGACCTGGCGCGTAACGACGTGGGGAGAATCAGCGAGCCGGGCACGGTGCAGGTAACACAGTTCATGGACATCGAGCGGTACTCCCACGTCATCCACCTGGTGTCGCACGTGCAGGGGAAGCTAAGAAAGGGTCTGACGCAATACGACGCCTTGAGAGCCTGCTTCCCGGCGGGGACGGTGTCCGGGGCGCCCAAGATACGCGCCATGGAGATAATCGCCGAGCTGGAGCCGGACAAGCGGGGTCCCTACGCGGGGGCGGTCGGCTACTTCGACTTCAGGGGGAACATGGACACCGCCATCGCCATCAGGACCATCGTCGTCAAGGACGGGACGGCCTACGTGCAGGCGGGGGCGGGCATCGTGGCGGACAGCGTGCCGACCAACGAATACCGGGAGTGCATGAGCAAGATGCAGGCGCTGCTGGCGGCGATTGAGCAGGCGGAGGGCAGCTGATGCTTTTACTGATTGACAACTACGACAGCTTTACCTACAACCTCTACCAGTACTTAAGCGAGCTGGGGGAGGCGGTAAAGGTGGCGCGTAACGATGAAATTACTCTCGATGAGATTGAGAAAATGAAGCCGGAGAGAATCGTGATTTCGCCGGGGCCGGGCAGGCCCGAGGACGCCGGCATCTCCAACGAGGTCATCTTGAGATTCGGGGAGAGGGTGCCGCTGCTGGGGGTCTGCCTGGGCCACCAGTGCGTCGGGCAGGCCTACGGGGGCAAGGTGGTGCACGCGGGGGAAATAAAGCACGGGAAAACCTCATCAATCCACCACGACGGGCGGGGGGTCTTTAAAGATATCAAGAGCCCGCTGACGGCGGTAAGATACCACTCGCTGGCAGTGGAAAGGAAAAGTCTGCCGGACTGCCTGGACATTAGCGCGGTGACGGAAAACAAGATTATAATGGGCGTACGCCACCGGGAGTATCCAGTGGAGGGGGTGCAGTTCCATCCGGAGAGTATTATGACGGGGGTGGGGAAAGATATTTTAAGAAATTTTTTAAATCTGGGGAAGAATTATGATTAAAGAAGCTATCGGGATATTGATTGAGGGGAAAGACCTGACCTACGAAGAGGCATACTTCGTGATGGGGGAGATAATGGGCGGGGAGGCGACGCCGGCGCAAATAGGGTCGTTTTTAACGGCGCTTAGGGTAAAAGGCGAGACCGCCGACGAAATCGCGGGGCTGGCAAGCGTAATGCGGGCGAAAGCCACGCCAGTAAAGGTAAGCGGTCCGGCGATAGACGTCGTCGGTACTGGCGGCGACAGCTCCGGGAGCTTCAATATTTCCACCGCAGCGGCGTTCGTGGTGGCCGGGGCGGGACTTAAGGTAGCCAAGCACGGCAACCGGGCGATGACCAGCAAATGCGGCAGCGCCGATATCCTGGAGGCGGCGGGGGTCAAGATAGACTTGAGTCCGGAGGGGGTTGCCGAGTGCATCGAAAAGGTCGGCATCGGCTACATGTTCGCGCAGGCGTTCCACCCGGCGATGAAGCACGCGGCACCGGTACGGCGCGAGATAGGCATACGCACCGTGTTCAATATCCTGGGGCCGCTGACCAATCCGGCGGGAGTGGAGCATATCATGCTCGGGGTGCCCAGCGAGGAGGTGGGGGACAAGATTGCCGCCGTCCTGCACCGGCTCGGCATCAAGCACGGGCTGGTGGTGCACGGTCGGGACGGACTGGACGAGATATCGATAAGCGATAAATCGGTGATATGGGACGTTACCAAGGAAAAGCTAGCGTCGCCGTACGAAGTTTCTCCGAAGAGCTTCGGATTCGAGAAGGCTGATATAGAAGAAATCAAGGGCGGGACGCCGCAGGAGAACGCGGCTACGCTGCTGGGCATACTCGACGGGGAAAAGGGAGCGACGCGCAATATCGTGGTGATAAACGCCGCGGCGGCGCTGATAGCCGGCAACGCCGCTACCGAATTGAAAAAGGCGGTCGTCCTGGCCGAGGAAGCCATCGACAGCGGCAAGGCTAAAGAAAAGCTTGAAAGGCTGGTAAAACTAAGCCAGACTCTGAAATAAAATGGCCAAGACAATCCTAGACAAAATAGTCGCCGACAAAAAGGAAGAGGTGAAGCTGACTAAACGCAATACGCCGCTTGCCTCCCTGAAAGAACGCATCGGCGAGAGGCAGCCGCGCGACTTTGCCGGGGCGGTGCGGGGCAATGGGCTGAAGCTGATTGCCGAGGTGAAAAAAGCGTCGCCATCCAAAGGGGTGCTGTGTCCCGATTTCAAGCCAGTCGAGCTGGCGCAAACCTACGAGCGCCACGGCGCAGCGGCGATATCGGTACTGACGGAGTCGAAATACTTTCAAGGGAGCCTGGAACACCTGACGGCAATACGGGAAAAGGTAAGTATACCCCTGTTGAGAAAGGACTTCATCTTTGACAAGTACCAGCTATACGAGTCCGCCGTAAAAGGAGCGGACGCAATACTGCTGATAACAGCGCTGTTAGAAAAGGAAACACTGGAGAAATTTTTAGAACTGGGCGAGAGCCTCAAGCTGGACTGCCTGGTGGAGGTTCATAACGAGGAGGAATTAACAAGAGCACTGCTGGCAGGAGCGAAGATAATCGGCATCAATAATAGAGATTTGAACACTTTTAAAACGAATATTAACACCACGCGACGCTTAAGGATGCTGATACCAGAGGACACAATCGTCGTCAGCGAGAGCGGCATCAACACCAGTGACGATATTAAGAAGATAAAGGAATGCAAGGTGGATGCCATGCTGGTGGGCGAAGCGCTGGTGACGGCCAGAGACATACCGGCGAAGATGAAGGAACTGATGGGATGACGTACGTAAAGATATGCGGCATTAAAAACGAGGATGACGCCCTGGGGGCAGTCGAGGCCGGCGCCGACTTCATCGGGCTGATGTTCGCGACCAGTTCACGGCAGGTCACACCGGCACAGGCGGCTAAGATAACCGCAGCGCTGAAGAAAAACAGGGCTAAAGTCGAATGCGTGGGTATATTCGTGAACGAAAGAATACCCACGGTCAGGAAAATCGTCGATACCTGCCGGCTCGACTGGGTGCAGCTAAGCGGCGACGAAAGCTGGGAATACTGTATAGAACTTGCCCGCCCCTTTATCAAGGCAATCAGGCTGAACAGCAGCCAAGGAGCGGAGTCGGCAAAGCAACAAATAACCAAAGGCAAGCAAAAAATGGGAGAACAAAAGCACATGATAATGCTCGACACGGCTACGCCAGACAGATACGGAGGTACAGGCAGGACTTTCGACTGGACGCTGGCCAAGCCGATAGTCGAGAAGTACCCGGTGATAATCGCGGGGGGACTAAACCCGGGGAACGTGGGGAGGGCAATCAAGCTCCTCAAGCCCTGGGGCGTGGACGTATCGACGGGAGTGGAAACAAAAGGGGCAAAGGACATGAAGAAAATAATCAAGTTTATAGAAGCGGTGAGGGAAGCCGATGGCAGTTAGACCGGATAACAGCGGCTACTTCGGGAAGTACGGCGGCAAGTTCGTGCCGGATACGCTGATGACAGCCCTGGACGAACTGGAAAAAGCCTACGGGGAGGCGGTTGCCGACCCCGAATTCCAGCGGCAATTCAATCTGCTGTGCACGGACTACATCGGGCGGCCGACGCCGCTCTACCTGGCGGGGCAACTGACAGCTAGGATGGGCGGGGCGACCATACTGCTCAAGCGCGAGGACCTGGCGCACACCGGCGCGCATAAAATCAACAACGCGCTGGGGCAGGGTCTCCTAGCCAAGCGGATGGGCAAGACGAGGATTATCGCCGAGACGGGGGCGGGACAGCACGGGGTGGCGGTTTCGACCGTCTGCGCCATGCTGGGACTGGAATGCATTGTCTACATGGGCGAGGAAGATATACGGCGTCAGGCTTCCAACGTTAACCGTATGGAGCTAACAGGCGCGGAAATCAGGCCGGTCAGCTCCGGCAGTAAAACGCTCAAGGACGCCATCAACGAGGCGATACGCGACTGGGTAAGCAACGTAAGGGACACCCATTATCTGCTGGGTTCGGTGGTGGGCCCACACCCCTACCCAATGATAGTGCGCGACTTTCAGTCGATTATCGGGCGGGAAACCAAGCAGCAGGTGCAGGGAATCTACGGTCGGCTGCCGGATTACCTGGTCGCCTGCGTGGGCGGCGGCAGCAACGCCATCGGGCTTTTCCACCCGTTTTACGACGATAAACAGGTGAAATTCATCGGGGTGGAAGCGGGGGGCCAAGGCATCAAGTCCGGCAAGCACTCGGCGACGCTGGTTACCGGGAAAGCGGGCGTGCTGCACGGCACGAAGTCGTACCTCATGGAGGACGAGCACGGACAGATAGAAGAGACACACAGCATCGCGCCGGGACTGGACTATCCGGGAGTAGGACCGGAGCACAGCTTTTATAAAGATACAGGAAGGGCAACCTACGTATCGGTCGATGACAACCAGGCGCTGGAGGGGTTCAGAATGCTCTGCGACACCGAGGGCATTATCCCGGCACTGGAATCGGCGCACGCGATATACTACGCGGCAGAACTCGCCAAAGGACTTAACAAAGATAAATTAATCATCGTCAACTTATCGGGGCGGGGGGACAAAGACCTGGAAATAGTCGCTGAAGCCCTGGGGATGAAAAAATGAGCATTATTACCGATGTATTCAAGCCGGGTCACAAGGCGCTGATTGCCTATATCACGGCGGGCTACCCCGACCGAAAAGCCACCGTGAAGATAGCCAAAAAACTGGCGGAGGGGGGCGGCGACATCATCGAGCTGGGCATTCCGTTCTCCGACCCGCTGGCGGACGGAGCGACCATCCAGAAAGCCAGCTACCGGGCACTTAAGCAGGGAGTCACGCCGGACGCCTGCCTGGAAATAGCCACCAAAATCAGGAAGCGCATCGACACGCCGCTGGTCTTCATGACCTATTACAATCCGGTACTCAACTACGGTCTGAAGGAATTCTGCAAGCAATGCGTTCAAGCGGGGGTGAACGGACTGATAGTGCCCGACCTGCCGCCGGAAGAGGGACTGGAACTGGAGACAATCACCAGGAAGGCCGGGCTCGACCTGATATACCTGCTGGCACCGACGAGTACAGAAAACAGGATTAACGTCGTGGCGTCAAGCTCGCGGGGCTTTATCTATTTAGTCTCGCTGACGGGAGTGACCGGCGCCAGAGACACGCTGTCGCCGGAGCTGGCAGGCTTTGTGGAGAGGGTGAGAGAAAAAACAAGTCTGCCGCTATGCGTAGGCTTCGGGATATCCACTCCCGCGCAGGCTAAACAGGCAGCGGCTCTAGCGGACGGGGTCATTATCGGCAGCAGACTGATTAATTTGATAGAAAAAGACGCAACACTCAAAATGTTGAAGTCCTTTATAACCAGCGTACGCACGGAACTGGATACAGAGAAAAGCACCGGGAGGTAACGATTATGTAATAACCTACCGTTTGATATATAATAGACATTTGTAAGGAGGAAAAATGGCAAGAAACAAATTTTTATTAGAAGAAAAAAATATGCCCACCCATTGGTATAACATCCAGGCGGACCTGCCGGTACCGCTGCCCCCCTATCTTCACCCGGGGACAAAGCAACCGATAGGCCCAGCCGACCTAGCACCCCTGTTCGCCATGGAGCTGATAAAGCAGGAGGTCAGTCAGGAAAGGTACATCGATATCCCGGATGAGGTGCTGGAGGTCTATAAACTGTGGCGGCCGACGATACTGCACCGGGCGTACCGGCTGGAAAAGGCACTGGATACCCCCGCCAAGATTTACTACAAGTACGAGGGGACGAGCCCGCCCGGCAGCCACAAGCCCAACACCGCCGTAGCCCAGGCATACTACAACAAAAAGGAAGGCATCAAGCGCATCACGACCGAGACCGGGGCGGGGCAATGGGGAAGCTCACTGGCCTTTGCCTGCAACCTGTTCGGGATTGAATGCAAGGTCTACATGGTGAAGGTCAGCTACCAACAGAAGCCCTACCGCCGCATCATGATGGAGACCTGGGGCGCCAAGTGCGTACCC
>DAOULS010000017.1:0-2755 GCA_034418415.1 Dehalococcoidales bacterium
ACCACCAGCTCGGAGTCGGATTTCACGCTTACATTTTTCGCGCCCAGACTCACGACCTTTTCCAGTCCGGCGATAATCGCCTGGTATTCCGCCTGGTTGTTGGTGGTGGGCGCCAGCCGACGTGATACAGTGGCAACCGTATTGCCTTTCTCGTCCTTAAGCACCACCCCGATAGCCGCCGGACCGGGATTGCCCCGCGCCGCCCCATCTGTATAAATGGTTAGTTCTTCTATTTTCAAATTACTTGATATGCCTTTCCCGCTCATCCTTTTAGCGTTGAAAAAACGTCTTCCCCCTTTAGCAAAGGGGGATTAGAGGGGGATTTTAACATATTTTTTCACTTTTAAGATATGAATAATATCCTACCGCACGTGCCGCAGAGTACCGGCTGTCCGCCCCGCGCTTTCTGGAGGATGCTGGCCGAGAGCGATATGCGGCAGGCGCGGCAGATGCCCTGTTCGACCTTGGCGACGGCCTGTTTCTTCTGCCGGCGGACCTTCTCGTACAGGTCGACGGCAGGCGCGTCGATTTGCGATGCCAGCGTTTTTCGTTTTTCTGTGAGTTCGGCGAGGGCCTTGTTCAGCGACTCTATGTCGGCTTTTAGCTGCGTTTGCTGCTGCTGCCAGTCCGCTTCGAGCTTGTGGAAGTCCTCGGTGGCACCGGCCAGGGCTTTCTCCGCTGTTTCAACGCTTTCGATGGCTTCCAGGGCGGTGGTCTCCTGCTGGTCGCCCATGTCCTTCAGCGTGTTCAATTCGTGCTGGAGGTTGCCCAGCTCCTTGGGATTGTTAATTTTGCCCCCGTAAAGCTGCTCCTCGACGACCTTGATTTTGCTGGTCGTATCGTCGAGTTCTGCCTCGGCCTCGCGTCGCTTGTGCTTGAGCTCTTCCAGAACTTTCCCGTCGGCGGCGAGCTTGTTCTGGACGGCGTCCAGCTCCTCCCGCTTGCCGACCTCCCCGTTCTTGAGTTCGAGGGTCTTACGGGTGTTCTCTATTTCGGTATCGAGTTCCTGGAGTTCGTAAAGCTGCTTGGTGACCGGCATGGCTGTCCTATTCTATAACGGGCAGGGGAGAAAGGCAAACAAAGAGCATTTTTCCCTTCCCCAGTTTCCCTCCTTGAAAAGGAGGGAATAAGGGAGATTTTTTAAAGGGGGCAAGGGGGTGAGGTAACCTTGAAAAACTAACGACAAAATAATGTAGCCAAAATAGAACATCTGTGCTAATATCCTTATGATTAACGTGTTGGGGGTGAGTATGAGGCTCTTAAAAACGGCAATAAAAAAGCAGAATTGGGACCTGGCGGCGCATGTCATCGTGCTGGCTACCGTCAGGGTATTGAATAAGGGGGTGAGGCCGGATGCCGGAAAAAGCAAAGAAAAAAAAGGGCGGTCAAAAAGGTAACCGCAACGCCGCCAAGAACAGCTTTTATGCCAGGATATTCGATGAAGCGGAGAAGCTCGACCTTACCGATGCCGCCGGTATTGAAGGCATCGACGAGGAAATCGCCCTGCTGCGTATGGAAATTAAGAAGGCTATTTCCGGCGGTGATGAAAGGAACCTGCTGCTGCTGGTCAAGGCCGCGGCGGCGCTGGACAAGCTGATGCGCACCCGCTACCAGATTACCTCTTCCCAACGTCACGGACTCAAGGAGGCAATCGATAATGTTATCAATAAGGTCCTGGTGCCTCTCGGCGTGAACATCGGCACTGCCGTTATCGCCAAGAAGCTGACATAACGGTTTAACATAACACCAGAACGAATCAAAACGAATCAGCTTCGCGCCAAAGCTAAAACACCAAAAAAATTTTTCCCAAAAACGAATAAAACGAATCACGGCGGCACCATGAAAAAAATCGATGTTTTAAATAACCTGCGTCCCTACCAGCGTGAAATCGGCAGGGCGGTCCTGGAAAGTGTCCTGGGGCATCAGGGCATGACCTTCTCCGTCGAGATTGCCCGGCAGGGCGGCAAGAACGAGCTTTCCGCCTATCTGGAGCTGGGTCTCCTCGTTATGAGCATCGGCGAGTCCAAGAACATCATCAAGTGCTCGCCCACTTTCCGACCGCAGACGCTGATTTCCATGATGCGACTCAAGGAAAGGCTCAACGAGGCTGGTTTCGCCGGCATCTGGCAGTCGGAGCTCGGCTATATCATCAGGCTGGGTAACGCCCGCGCTATCTTCCTCTCGGCGGACGAGTCGTCCAACGTCGTCGGCAACACCGCCCACCTGTTGCTTGAGGTCGACGAGGCGCAGGACGTCGGCAAGGAGAAATACAGCAAGGAGTTCAAGCCGATGGGCGCCACCACCAACGCGACGACGGTGCTCTACGGCACCACCTGGGACGACGCCACGCTGCTCGAGGAGGTGAAGCAGACGAACCTGGAGCTGGAGCGGCGCGACGGCATAAAGCGCCACTTCCGCTACGACTGGCAGGCGGTGGCGAAGCACAACCCGGACTACCGCGCTTACGTGGAAAGGGAAAGAGAGCGACTGGGCGAGAACCACCCGCTTTTCCTGACGCAGTACCGTTTACTGCCGGTGCGCGGCGGGGGTGGTTTCCTGGACGCGACGCAGCGTGAGCAGCTGCAGGGCGGGCACCCCAGACTGCACCGGGCGGCAGCCGGTAAAACCTACGTGGCGGGCATCGACCTCGCCGGCGAAGCGGAGGAGGTCGAGGGAGAGTACCTCGTGCGACCGGATGCCGGGCGCGACGCCACGGTTGTGACCGTCGGGGAGTTGGACTTCACCGTTTTCGATG
>DAOULS010000018.1:0-11170 GCA_034418415.1 Dehalococcoidales bacterium
CAGCGTCGTCAAGGAGTGGGACAGCACGCCTGTTAAGATAGCGCTGGCATATCCGGACACGTACGAAATCGTGATGTCCGACATGGGGCTGCCCATCCTCTATGAGATACTCAACGGGGAGGCGGACGTTTTAGCGGAGAGGGTCTACGCGCCGTGGGTGGACATGGAGTCGGAACTGTGCGAGCACAACATCCCGCTTTTCAGTCTGGAAAGCAAACGCCCCTTAAAAGATTTTGATATCATCGGGTTTTCGCTGGGGTATGAGCTTGGCTACACCAATGTCTTGAACATGCTCGACCTGGCGGGGATACCCGTATTAGCGTCGGACAGGGACGATTCCCACCCTTTGATAATCGCCGGGGGGAGCTGCTGCCTGAATCCGGAGCCGATAGCCGATTTTATAGATGCCTTTGTTATCGGGGACGGGGAGGAGGTCATTCTTGAGTTCCTCGATATGTACCGGGGGGTAAAGGGGCGGGGCAAAAAAGAACTCCTGAAAAAGCTGGCGAAGGTTGAAGGTGTGTACATTCCCAGCTTTTACGATGTCCAATACGATAAAGATGGTTTTATAAAGGACTTCAAGCCCAATGTCCCGGAGGCAAGCCCGAAAATCAAGCGCCGGCTGGTGGAAAAGCTGCCGTCGCCGCCCGTGAGGCCAGTGGTGCCCTACATCGAGGTAACGCACGACCGGGGGGCTATCGAGGTGATGCGTGGGTGCAGTCGGGGCTGCCGCTTCTGCCAGGCAGGTATGATATACCGACCCGTACGGGAACGCCCCCACGAGGAAATCATCAAGGCGGCGGGGGAAATCATTGGCAACTGCGGCTACGACGAAATCTCACTGGTATCGCTGAACACCAGCGATTACGCGGGAATCGATAAGCTGGTGACGGAGCTGGCGGCGCGCTATCCCAGGCTGACGCTATCGCTGCCCAGCTTAAGGCTCGACGAGTTTTCAGTGAGGCTGGTGGAGTCTTTACCCACGCGGGGTCGGACGGGACTGACGTTCGCCCCGGAGGCCGGCAGTGAGAGGCTGCGCCTTGTCGTCAATAAAAACATCAGCGATGCCAGCCTGCTGGAGACGGCGGGGAAAGCCTTCGAGCGAGGGTGGACGAGCCTTAAACTATATTTCATGGTCGGTTTGCCCACAGAGACGGAGGAAGACGTGCGGGGCATCGTCGGCCTGGTGGAAAGGGTACGTTCTGAAGGCAAGAAAGCCAGCGGGAGGAGGCCGCTGATAAGGGTCAGCGTGTCCACCTTCGTGCCCAAGCCGCATACGCCGTTCCAGTGGAGTAAACAGCTGGACGAGGCTTCATTAAGGGCCAGGCAGGAGATACTGCAGCAGGGACTGCAGCGCAAGGGCATCAGGCTCTCGTGGCACGACCCCCAAACGAGCCTGCTGGAGGCGGTAATGGCGCGGGGGGACAGACGATTAGGTAAGGTTATTAAGAGGGCGTGGGAGCTGGGGTGCAAGTTCGATGCCTGGAGCGAGCATTTCCGCTACGACAAATGGCTGCAGGCTTTTAAGGAAAGCGGTTTGGAACCGGGATTCTACGCCAACCGAGAACGTTCACTGGATGAAACACTGCCGTGGGGGCATATCGATACTGGAGTAAGTGAAGAGTTCTTAAAACGGGAATACCAACGGGCGATTGCCGGTGAGGAAACTCCCGACTGCCGGGACAACGCATGCAATAACTGTGGGCTGGAAAAGACTACCGTTTGTATAGAAAGAAATATCTCTTAAACCTCACCCCCTGACCCCCTCTCCAAATGGAACATCCTCGTAAATCATAGATTCATTTATTTGGAGAGGGGGATTAAATTTAAAAGAGGGGCTTTCGCCCCTCTTAGACACCCCGTTATAGAGAGGCGGCTAGGCTTTGGTTTCTTTTTCCTCTTCAAAAACGGTGATAGCCACAAGGCGGTCGCCTTCATGCGGCGTCATTACCTTGACGCCCTGGGTGCTGCGTCCCTGCGTGGTGATGCCCTTACGCGGGTCACGTTCTTTTACAGGCGTGCGGGTCATCATGCCCTCGGCGGAGACCAGCATCACCTGCTGCTTGAGATTGACGACGCGGGCGGCGGTAACGTCGCCGGTCTTATCGACAATCTTGAAGGTGCGCACGCCGCTGCCGGCGCGTTTCTGGTGGGGATAGTTCTCGACGGACGTGACCTTACCGTAGCCGTGTTCCGTCACGACGAGGACATAGCCGTCTTTATCGGCGCGGTCCATGCTGACCACGCTATCGCCTTTTGCCAGGCGGATGCCGCGCACGCCGCCGGAGGTGCGGGAGGCGGAGCGGAGGGGTTCAACTTCAAAGCATATGGACTGTCCCTTACGGGTGACTATCAGGACATCGTCCTTGTCCGTCGCCAGGCAGACGGAGACAAGTTCGTCGCCCGGCTCCAGGTCCATGGCGATGAGGCCGCTGCTGCGCACCACCCTGAAATTATCCACCGGCGTCTTCTTGACCTCGCCCATCTTGGTGGCCATAACCATGAAGGTGCCTTTCATAAGGCCGGTGGTGGCAACCATGGAGGTGACCCTCTCATTCTCGGCGATGGAGATGAGATTGATGATGGACAGGCCCTTGGAGGTGCGGGTGGAGCCGGAGGGGATTTCATGGCACTTGAGATAATACACCTTGCCTTTATCGGTAAAGAAAAAGAGGTCGTCATGCGTATCCGCCACGGTAAGCATCAAGACGGCGTCCTCCTCGCGGGTCACCTGCCCGATAATGCCCTTGCCGCCGCGGTGCTGGAGCACGTAGAGTCGGGAGGGTATCCTCTTGATAAAGCCGCGGGAGGACAGGGTAACGACGACCCTCTCGTGGGGGATAAGGTCTTCCTCGGTGAAGTCGAGCTTGCCCTGCTCGAGAATCTCGGTGCGGCGCTTATCGCCGAACTTGGACTTGACCTGGGTGATATCTTCCTTGATAACGGCGAGGATGCGGCGGGGATTCCTTAGCAGGTCTTCAAGGTAGGCGATGGTCTTGACGACCTCGGTATATTCGTCTTCAATCTTTTGTCTTTCCAGGTTGGCGAGGCGGCGGAGCTGCATATCCAGAATCGCCTGCGCCTGGAGCTGGGAAAGTGTGAACCTGCTCATCAGGTTCTTGCGGGCGGCCTCGGCGGTCTCCGACTCGCGGATGGTCTTGATAACGGCGTCGATGCTTTTCAGCGCGATTCTCAAGCCTTCCAGGATATGGGCGCGCGCCTTGGCCTGTTTCAACTCGTACTTGGAACGCCGGGTAATGACCTGATGGCGGAAATCGATGTAGTGCTGGAGGGCCTCTTTGAGACTGATAACGCGGGGCTGGCCGTCGACCAGGGCGAGCATATTGACGAAGAAAGACGACTGCATGGAGGTGTGCTTGAAGAGGTTATTAAGGACCGCCTGGGGCTGGGTCTCCCTCTTAAGCTCGATGACGATGCGCATTCCCTGGCGGTCGGACTCATCACGGAGGTCGGCAATGCCGTCGATTTTCTTATTCTTAACAAGGTTGGCGATGCTCTCAATAAGGGACGCCTTGTTGGTCTGGTAGGGCAGCTCGCTGACGATAATCTGGCGTTTGCCGCCGGCGGAAACGTTAGTGAAATGCGCCTTGGCGCGGACGACGATTTTGCCATGGCCGGTGGCATAGGCGTTATTGATTCCCTCACGCCCCTGGATAATACCGGCGGTGGGGAAATCGGGGCCTTTGACATATTTACCCAAGTCCTCGACGGTGGCTTTGGGATTATCAATAAGATAACTGATAGCGTCGCAGACCTCGCTGAGGTTATGGGGAGGGATATTGGTAGCCATGCCGACGGCAATACCGGCGCTGCCGTTAAGGAGGAGGTTGGGGAGGCGGGCGGGGAGCACGGTAGGCTCCTGGAGGCTGTCGTCGAAGTTGGGCATGAAGTCGACGGTCTCCTTATCAATATCGACGAGCATCTCCTCGGCAATCTTGGCGAGGCGGGCCTCCGTGTAGCGCATGGCGGCGGGGGGGTCGTTATCAACGCTGCCGAAGTTGCCCTGACCGTCAACGAGGGGATAGCGCATGGAAAAGTCCTGCGCCATACGCACCATGGCGTCATAGACCGAGGAATCGCCGTGGGGGTGGTACTTACCGAGGACCTCGCCGACAATACGGGCGCTCTTGCGGTGGGGTCCGCCGGGGCGGATTCCCATATCGTTCATGGCGTAGAGGATGCGGCGGTGGACGGGCTTCAAGCCGTCCCGCACGTCCGGGAGGGCGCGGGAAACGATAACGCTCATGGCGTAATCGAGATAAGAACTCCTTACTTCATCATCAATATTGACCGGTTTAACCGTACCAGATGTCATCAGTCTAAATCCTTCCTAATCGTCATCGTTGCCCGTATCATCTTCCTCTTCTTCATTTTCCTCCGGCAGGACCTCCACCTCGTCGCCGCCGATAATAGTATAGCCGGACTCTTCCTCGTCCTCGTCGCTTTCAATCTTGGTCAGCTTATCACTCCCGAAACTGCGGAACATGTCCATGCCCTTGGGGGGGAAGGAAAGCTTGCCGACCTGGGAGGGGTCCTGGAGGGTCTCGCGGACCATGACGGAGACATCCTCCGCGGTGGACTTGACGACGACGGCTGAATATTTATTGCCGCCCTGCATCAGCCGGATAAGGCGCTGGGCGATTTTAGGCTCGGCGATGCCGAGATACTCGCCGCGGCCGTTCTCCACCACCAGGTGCGAGCCCTGGACCTTGAGTACTGCCCTGTCCCCGGCGACGGTGCTGGCGCGCTTTTCCTTTGGAGCCAGCTCCTCCAGGACGACGACGCCGGCCCTGCCGATTTCCTCAATAAAGTGGTCCGGCTCAACCTTATCTATATCGATATCTATCTTCCCCGAGTCCTTAAGGTCGATAAGACGGCGCAGGTTGCGGCTGGCGATGGCGTTATAGGGGTCGAGGTCGGCGGCCCGCTGGTAGGCCTGACGGGAGAGCTCGTACTGTCCCAGCTCCATGTAAGCCCGGCCGAGGCGGTTATTGGTATCAACGTCTTCAGGAAAGGCGGCGAGGATTTCATTGTTAATATCGACGGCTTCCTGCCAGCGCGCCTGCATCGCCATATCGATAGCTTCTTTCGAGCGCTGCTGCTTATACCTTATTTGCTTTTCATCTTCGCGTACCATAATCAATCCTCAAAAAGGCATATTTTTAAAATTAATATATTCTACACCAGTAAAATAAGTCATTCAAGGGGATTCGGCACAAAATTTTGACCTGTTTGACAAACAGCCTGATTGCAGATAGAATTTTATTAGAAGGCTTGTATAAATTTTAAAGGAGTCCAGCTTAAAATGCAAGATAAAGTCAAGGATATTTTAGATAAAGTAAGGCCGTACCTGGTGAGGGACGGAGGCAACGTAGAACTGGTGAGTGTCGAGGAAGACGGCACAGTCAAAGTTAAACTCGTCGGCGCGTGCGCCGGCTGCCCGCATTCACAGCTGACTTTGAAGAACGGCATCGAGAGAATACTGAAGCAGGAAGTGCCGGAAGTCAAAGAGGTTGTAGCGGTCAAGTAATTTTAAGATAAAATAGGGGAGATAGTGTTGAGCCTATCCCCCCCTGTGTCCCCCTTCCCGAAGGATTTTGTAGTCGGGAAGGGGGAATTATGTTTTTGAAGGGGCTGACGCCCCTTCAATCTTCCCCACTTTTTTTAACCTTCTTTATCCAGCTCGAAGGCCTGGTGGAGGGTCTTGACGGCGTCCTTTACCCGGGCTTCCTCGATGATGCAGGTAATCCTGATTTCAGAGGTGGTAATCAACTGGATGTTGATTTTTTCCTTGCTTAGAGCGTCGAACATGCGGGCGGCGTAGCCGGGGGCGTTCTGCATGCCGGAGCCGATGATGCTGACCTTGCCCAGGTTGGCATCGCTGGCGCATTTTTCGGCGCCGATGGAAGCGGCAATCGGCTCAACGACAGCCATGGCGCCGTCCAGCTGGCTCTTAGCGACGGTAAAGGTAAGGTCGGTGGTGTTCTTGATGCTGGCGTTCTGCACGATGGTATCGACGCTGATGCCGGCCTCGGCGAGGGGCACGAAAATCTGGGCGGCGATACCGGGGCGGTCGGGGACGCCGACGACGGTAATCTTGGCGACATCGAGGTCCTGGGCAATACCTCTGACTTTATTGCGTATTTCCATAGACACCTCTTTATGAATCAATGTTCCTGTATTATCATTGAAGCTAGAAGCGACGAGGATGGGGACATCGTAAACCTCGCCGAGCTCAACGGCGCGGGGGTGAATTGCCTTGAACCCGTAGGTGACCATTTCCAGCATTTCTTCATAGCTGACTTCGGTGAGCTTTTTGGCCTCGGGGAACAGGTGAGGGTCGGTGGTATAGATGCCATCGACATCGGTGTACCTTTCACATTTTTCCGCCTTGAGAATAGCGGCCAGCGCCACCGCGGTGGTATCGGAGCCGCCGCGCCCGAGGGTGGTGATATCAAGTTCATCGGTGATACCCTGGAAACCGGCGACGATGACGATATTGTCCTTCTCAATCTCCTTTAAAATACGCGCGGGATTGATGCCGGTAATCCTGGCGCCGCTATAAGTGGAGTCGGTCTTGATGCCGGCCTGGGCGCCAGAAAGGCTGATGGCGGGGTAGCCCATGCCGTGCAGCGCCATGGCGAGCAGGGTGCTGGCGACAACTTCACCGGTGGAGAGCAGGACGTCAAGCTCACGTTTATCGGGGAACTCGTTAATCTGGTAAGCCATCTTGATAAGGTCGTCGGTGGTATCGCCCATGGCGGAGACGACGACAACGACCTGGTTGCCGGCCTCACGCGTTTTAATGATGCGCCGGGCGACGTTTTTAATTTTTTTAGCGCCGGCTAGCGAAGTGCCGCCGTATTTCTGGACGATGAGAGCCATTTTGTTATGTGCCTCAATTCCTCTTTTGCGCAAGTGCGCAGTTAATTTGCCAAAACACGAAATGAAGCCAAGTAATCTCGGAGTTCATCCCAAACTTGAGTTGGTTTATCATCCGATTGAATATAGTTCAATATTACCTCAAAAAAATACTGATTGTTTTCTTGAAACAATGACATATTATTTGTTATGTGTGTACCAAGTTGACCATTATATATAACTTTTTCAAAGATAGCCGAATTATCCAACAAGAAAACACTATTATCAGCATTTACATATAATTTTTTGGGGCCTAACTTGCTTATAAGAGGGACTTCAGATAAAAAGATATCTAATAAACTTTGTTTAGTTTTAAAGGCATTTTTGTTATAAGCAAAAATATTTATCAAATCGTGACTCTTTTCTTCACCACTGGTTAATGCTTGTGCATTTTTTAGGTTTTTATCACTTATTAAAATACCGTTTATAAGTGTTTCCTTAGTAAATTTAAAAGTCTGAGCTTCACCCCTTCTAATTGATTTTATATGTATATTTTCATTAGGGTCAGTTATCGATTTACCTAATGAATCTAAAAGGTATTCAACTGCCTTATCTACAAACCCTCTCTCTATCAACAATTCTTTGAAGGATAACTTCTTGAATATCCATTCATCTGAAAAAGGTTTACGTATAACAAAACCGATATCCGAATCAGCGTAATTATCGTTAATATTAATCAGCCCAAATTCCGATTCACTTATATGTCTTTCTTTATCCTGCAACTTGAGTTTTAGAGTGAATCCTGCTGCGCCAACTTCCACTTCTGCATTGCTAATTGCTTTTCTCTTATACAAATATGCAATCAGAAGTGCTACTATTACCACCACCAAGACAACAATTACAGCAACAGACCAAGTAGCTTCCACTTTATCTCACTACTCCCCCACCAATTCACTCATTATTTTATACCCTTGCGCTATAAAAACACCAGTCTTTTTAGCTTCCGCCTCGGTGAAGCGGGCGGCGCCATTGGGTTTAATGCCTTTGCCCCAGATTAAAAACGGAACGGGGTCGGGGGTATGAGTGCGGACGGAGATGGGGGTGGGGTGGTCGGGCATAACCAGGACTCGTAAGTCTCCTTTATATTGACGCAAGCGGCCGACCACCTGCGCATCGATGTCCTCGATAGCTTTGATTTTTTCTTCTATAAGGCCTTCGTGGCCGGCTTCATCGGGGGCCTCGATATGGATGACAACAAGGTCGTTCTTTTCTAACGTCGCCAGGGCGCCGTTAGCCTGGGCGATGTTATCGTTATCGGGACCGTCGGTGACACCCTCGATATTCAACACCTCCATGCCAGCCATTTTAGCCAAACCGCGGAGGAGGTCGACGCCGGAGGTCAGGGCGGCTTTCAGTTTGTAAACCTTAACAAAGGGGGGCATTGCAGGAACCTCTCCACTGCCCCAGAAAAGCCAGATAGTAGTAACAGGCATTTCGCCGCGGGAAAGGCGCTTCTCGTTGATTTTATGGCGTTTCAGTACGGTTTCAGAGCGGGTCATGAGGTCGATTAATAGTCCGCTGCCAAGCCCTTTCGGCAGGAAGTCTTTAACGGGCTTACCGGGGATATCGTGGGGCGGGGTGCATTCGGCTTTAAGTGTTTCTTCACGACCCTTCATTTTTAATATGTGGCGATAGCTAACACCGGGGTAAAAAATTATATCTTTGCTGCCGAGTTCCTCGTTAAGCGACTTAATAATCTCGGCGGCTTCAGGGGTGGGGATATGCCCGGCGGAGTAGTCGCGTATTTTGCCGTCGATAACGGTGACCAGATTGCAGCGGAAGACCACCTCCCCTTTACCGATATCAATACCCAGGCTCTTAGCCTCGATAGAAGCGCGGCCCTTGTAGTAGCTAACGGGGTCGTAGCCCATGACGGACATGCAGGCGCAGGCGCTGCTGGCTTCCATACCTTCAGGCACGGTACGCGCCAGTCCCGCCATACCCTGCTTCGCCATGGCGTCGAGGTTGGGGGTGCGCGCCAGCTCGAGGCAGGTCCTGCCGCCTCTTTCCGGGATAGGCAGTCCGGCGGCGCCGTCGATAATTAAGACTACGTACTTCATATTTAATCTCACTTGCGCTGTTGCGCAATTACTCATTTACGCGGTTATTGTTCGTTCTCTTTCCCTTGCTTATATAGCCTTTATAGCTTTATAATAATTGGCGACGGGGCGTAGCGCAGTCTGGTTAGCGCGCGGCGTTCGGGACGCCGAGGTCGGTGGTTCAAATCCACTCGCCCCGACCATTAAACCTCCCCTGGATTTGTTCCTCTTTAAGTGAGTAATCAAATCCACTCGCCCCGACCATTAAACCTCCCCTGGATTTGCTCCTCTTTAAGTGAGTAGTCAAATCCACTCGCCCCGACCATACTATTTTAAATCCCCCCTCTTAGCCTCTTCCCAGAAGTCGTCCCATTCCTTCAGGGTAAGCTTTTGGAGTTCCTTGCCGCGCTGGCGGCAGAGCGCCTCGACCATGGAAAAGCGGCGATAGAACTTGCCGTTAGCTTCACGCAGGGCCGCTTCGGCGTCGATGCCCTGCCAGCGGGCGAAATTGACCAGCGTAAAAAGAAGGTCGCCGAACTCCTGCGCTTTTTCCTCGTTGCCGGTCGCCTCCTTGATTTCTTTGATTTCTTCGATGAGCTTATCGATGACGCCGTCGATATTTTCCCACTCGAATCCGACCCTCACGGCGCGGCGGGAGATTTCATAGGCGTAAGCGAGGGCGGGCATCTGCCGCGGGACGCCGTCCAGCATGGACTTGCCGGCTTCCCTCTCCTCCTTTTTCAAGACCTCCCAGTTGTGCATGACCTCCCTGGAGTCCCTGACCTTCTTATTGCCGAAGATATGGGGGTGGCGGCGGACGATTTTCTCCGAGATGCCCCTGATAACGTCGTCGATTTCAAACTCGCCGTCGTCCTTAGCTATCTGGGCGTGCAGGACGATCTGGAGAAGCAAATCGCCCAGCTCCTCGCGCAATTTAGCGGCGTCGGCTTCATCCAACGCTTCCAGCACCTCATAGGCTTCCGAGAGCAGGTTTTCCCGCAGCGACTGGTGCGTCTGCTCCTTGTCCCAGGGGCAGCCATCCGGGGCGCGCAGCCTAGCAATTATCTCCACGAAGGTATCGAACTTATGCAAGTTATCCGGCGACGGCAAGGGGAACCTCCTTAAACATGATTATAACGGGAGAGTGCGATTGAAGCAACAGGGGGGGTAGTGTTTTTCAATCACGCATTTGCGCAATTACGCCTTTACGCACCTGCGTTTTTGCTCTAGGAAGGCAATTTTGAGCCTGTAAAGTCGCGCTGGCCCCGTATAAACTCGGCGGCGGGCATGGCTTTTTTACCGGCGTACTGCACATTCAGTAAAACAAGGATGCCGTCGCCAGTGAATGCGGCTACACTACCATCAATTCCAGGTAAAGCAATCACGTGCCCGGCTTCTTTAGAATTCCCTCCGGGCAGAACGGCAACTGCGTTGATTTTAAGCTGTTTGCCCTTCCAGTACGTATAGGCGCCGGGCCAGGGATAGTAGGCGCGCACGCGGCGCCAGATATCCTCCGCCGATAAATGCCAGTCGATTTCCCCGTCTTCCTTTTTCACGCGCCCGAAATAGTCGGATTTGGACTCGTCCTGGGGGATGGGCTTTATTTCTCCGCGCAGCCAGTCGGTGAGGGCTTCCTGCAAAAGATGAGCGCCCACGATAGAGAGCTTTTCCGTGAGACCGCCGGTATTATCGTTGGGCAGGATAGGCACTGATGCTGCAGCCAGGACCGGCCCTGTATCCAGCTTGAACCTCACCAGCTGAATAGTGACGCCGGTAAAGTCGTCACCGGCGAGGATGGCCGCTGCCACCGGCGAGGCGCCGCGGTGCTTGGGCAAAAGGGAAAAGTGGACGTTGAGGCACTGGCGGGGGGGTATATCCAGTAATGCCTGCGGCAGTATCTGGCCGAAGGCGCAGACGACAATAACGTCCGGCTTGAGCGCCGCCAGCTCCGCCAGCGCTTCCGCCGCGCCGACGTTCTCCGGCTGCAATACAGGGAGTCCCCACTTAAGCGCCGCGGTCTTGACCGGCGAGACCGCCAGACCCCGACCGCGACCGGCCGGCCGGTCCGGCTGGGTATATACGGCAGCGATATCAAATTTATTGATAACCAGCTGCTCCAGCGAGGGCACGGCGAACTGCGGCGACCCCATAAAAACGATGCGCAAGGTATCCCTCCAGATGCCAAAATT
>DAOULS010000019.1:0-9430 GCA_034418415.1 Dehalococcoidales bacterium
TATAAGACGGAGGAAGGCAAGTTCCGCGCCGTGGTGCGTGATATCAAGCAATTCCACAAAGAAGGTATTCCCGTGCTCATCGGCACCGTCTCTATTGAAAAGTCGGAAATTTTGAGCAGCCTGCTCAAGCGTCAGGGCATCACCTGCCAGGTACTTAACGCCAAGGAGCATACCCGCGAGGGTGAAATCATTGCCAATGCCGGTCGCCCCGGTATGGTGACCGTCGCTACCAACATGGCTGGCCGCGGCGTGGATATCGTGCTGGGCGGACGCAAGCCGGAAAAACCCGACTCTGATGACCCCGCCGAGCTCCAGCAGTATGAAAAAGACCTCGCCGAGTGGCATAAAAACCACGATAAAATCATCGAGCTGGGCGGACTCCACATCGTCGGCACGGAACGCCACGAGGCACGCCGTATCGATAACCAGCTGCGCGGTCGTGCCGGCCGCCAGGGCGACCCCGGTTATTCGCGTTTTTATATCTCCCTGGAGGACGATATCATGCGCCGTTTCGGCGGCGACCGACTCAAGACCGTCATGGGCTGGGTCGGCATGGATGAAGACACCCCCATCGAAAACAAGATGCTTACCGGCATGATTACCGATGTCCAGAAGCGCGTCGAGGGCTATCACTTTGACATTCGTAAGAACCTCGTTGAGTACGACGATGTCGTCAACAAGCACCGCGAGCTGATTTACGACGAGCGGCGTAAAATCCTCTCCGGCGCCGACCTCAAGACTAATATTCTGGAGTACGTAAGGAACGAAATCGCCGACGTCATCGCTGCCCATCCCAACGGCCAGTTCGGCGAGAACGGCGATATCGCCGCCATGCTTAAGGACGTCAGCCGCATCATGCCCCTCCCCCGCGATGTCAACGCTAAAACCTTCGAGGGTAAGAGTGAAAAGGACATCGAGAAAAACCTCGCCGAGCTTTCCGTCAGCCTCTACGAGCAGCGGGAAAAAGACCTCGGCCCGGAAAAAGCGCGCCTTCTGGAGCGCCTCGTCATGCTCCAGGTCATTGACCGACTCTGGGTGGAGCACCTTACGGACATGGAGAACGAGCGTCTTCAGGCGGGTTGGCAGACCCTGCGCCAGATGAAGTCGGCTGATGCTTACAAAATGTCCGGTCACCGTCGGTTTGGAGAGCTTACAGAATCTATCCGGCACGAGGTCGCCAACGTTATCTTTCACGTCGCCCTCACCCAGCGCGGCGAGCAGCCGCCCCAGTCCCCCATGGCACAGGCTGATATGGGCTCAAAAGGCGATGCCAAGCCCCGCACCCCCGCCCGGGTTCGTGGTAAGAAAATCGGCCGCAACGACCCCTGCCCCTGCGGTTCCGGCAAAAAATACAAGCACTGCTGCGGTAGGTAAGTGATGTAATATGTTTGAAGCTAGTAGAAAAGCAGCAATAAAATTCGGTATTGATACGTCATTCATTGAAAAAAAGGCAGATACCCAAAAAAATATGCAAATATTGGGTGACGATCTCACTTTTCTTGGATATAGAGAATTTGAGAGAACAAAACATGTTCACCGATTGCATCCATATCTTGGAAAATTTATACCACAACTTGTTGAAATATTTTTAAGGAAATACTTTAAAAAAGGCGAAACAATTATTGATCCATTTTCTGGTTCAGGAACTACTTTAATAGAAGCAAATGTTTTAGGTATTAATTCAATCGGAATTGAATTATCGCCTTTCAATGTACTAATACAACGAGTAAAAGCAAGGAAATATGATATTCAAGAATTGGAAGATGAAATCAAAGATGCATTGAAGAGGTTAAGATATTTTAGTGGCTCAATTCAGTATGAAACTTTACCTCTTTTTAAATCAGAAGTTAAAAAACTTAATACAAGCAGCCAATATTTGAAGGAGTGGTTTTCAGAAAGAGCTTTACAGGAACTCCTTTTTTATAGAGATGTAATTAAAGACTATAAAAACCAAGACGTCTTAACAGTTATACTTTCAAGATCCGCCCGTTCCGCAAGGCTTATTCCGCATTATGATTTGGCTCGTCCAACAAAACCGGTACGTGATACATACTGGTGTATAAAACACAAGAGGTATTGTGAACCTATTAATGAAGCTTTTAAATTTATAAACCGTTATAGCTTGGATACAATAAAAAGGATTAGAGAATTTGATAAATTGAGAACAGACGCCTCTATTGATATTTTTCAAGGAGATGGAAGGACTATCGAATTATTTGATAATGTTAAAGCTGATGGTATATTCACGTCACCACCTTATGTTGGAATGATAGATTATCATGAACAACATAGATATGCCTATGAACTTTTTAAATTTCAGAGATACGACAATATAGAAATAGGGTCAGCTAAAAAGGGTCAAAATGGTAGTGCGAAAACCTCTTATGCTGAGGGAATAGTGGAGGTTTTTAAAAATATGTCCAAGTACCTTATTAGTGAGGCTCAAATATTTATTGTAGCAAATGATAAATATAACTTATATCCTGATATAGGTCAACAATGTGGGTTCGAACTGTTAGATGTTTTTCACCGGCCTGTATTGATGAGAACCGAGAGAGATTCAAATAAATATTTTGAATCTATTTTTTATTTTAGAAAGGTATAATATGGGTTTAACAGTCAAAACGAAGACTATAATTGCTGGGCTTCTCTCAACAACGGTACAGGATAAGCTTCTTAATTATAAACCTGAGACCGAATATATGCCATTTCATCATAGACTGTTGGGTAAAGATAGGTATGCTATGTTTTCATTTGTTCATTCAATGAATACCACTTTTGGAATGTCTCTATGGGAACAAATTGCCGAAATCCTGGCTAAGAGTGCTGGAAATAATGCAACTAGGCAGTATAAATTACTTGGAGAGATAGATGTTACGACCCAAAAACTTATTGATCAGATTTATTATGATTTAAGAAAAGCCAAGATTAATGTAAATAAGCTAAGTGAGATAGAGCAAATACGAAAAGCTATAAAGAAAGGTAGTCCTGTTGTTGATCCAGATTCAGTGGTCGATATTTTCATAAAAATTGGTGATAACGAAAATTATTTTGATATTACTACTGCAAAACCTAATATAAAAGACTTTGTCGCGTTAAAATTAAAGTTACTTAGGTGGACAGCCTTAAGGTTTAGCCAAAACAAAAATGCTAAAGTCTTTACCAGATTAGCTATTCCGTATAATCCTTATTACCCAGAGCCTTATGAACGGTTTACATTGAAGGGATTGTATGATCTTGATAATGGAGAAATATTAATAGGCGAAGAATTCTGGAATTTTGTAGCAGCGGATAATATTTATAACGACCTATTAGATATTTTTCAAGAGGTTGGTGAACAATTGAGAAGTGTGATTGATAAAAAGTTCGCTGAATTTAAAAATTCTTAGGTAGTTTCTATGACCAACGCTGAAATCTCCGCCATCTTCTCCGATATCGCCGCCATGCTCCGACTCAAGAAGGACAATATCTTTAAAATCCGCGCCTACGAGAAGGTCGCCCGTTCTATCCTTGAGCTTAAGGAGCCGGTCGCCAAGCTGGTGGCGGAAGACCGCCTTAAGGAAGTCCCCGGCGCTGGAGAAGCCATCACCAAGAAACTCACCGAGCTTGTCAATACCGGCAAACTCGCTTTCTATGAAAAACTCAAGGCGGAGTTTCCTGCCGGGCGGGATAAGGTCGCCCAATGACTGCCGATAGTCCCCTCGTCCCCGCCGAATCCGCCTCTCCCGGCGACGCCGTGGCTCTCCGCTATCTCAAGGAGTCCCTCGCCTCCGGCACGAACTGGTATCTCGCCCTTCTCGGCGCCATCGGGCTCTGGTCCAGCGCCTCGGAGGAGTATAACGACCGCTCCTATGTTTACCTCATCGACGGTGAGGCTTTCGACTGGCTGCTGCTGGCGGAGCGACTCTGCGGTACGGTCGCGGACTTCCTGCCGGAAAAAGAAAGGGACGACCTCCTCTTTCACGGTGTCCCGCCGCTTGAGCTCGATGCCTCGGAGGTCAAAGAGCTCATCGGCGAGCGTAAGTACGGCCAGTACCTGAACTATTTCTACGGCGTTACCGTTGAGGAGGCCCTGCTGCTGGCCGTCCAGGAGGCTGTCAATAAGGAGATGTGGGTGCGGGGCTATCGTCGCGACTATTCCTCCGATGAAGCCTATCATCGTATTTATGGTGTTGAAAGAGACGAGCTTCTCAAGCAATTTAGGAAAGAAAAAAGACATCCCCACCGGCTCTCCACCACCATCGACGAGATGAAGGAGTTTACCTACTGGCTGTTCAAGTTCCGGCTGAAGCGCTGTGAAAAAGCCCGCATCGCCAGCGACACTAAAAAGGCTCTAGACTATCTCAAAAAACAGTGGCGGCAAAAGGGTGTTTCTCAAGTCCTCGCCGCCGACCTTGCTCCAACGTCATTCCCAACTTGATTGGGAATCCAGTTCTCTTTACCAGTCTCCCCCTTTGAAAAAGGGGGATTAAGGGGGATTTTCTTCTACTCGTTTACCGTGCCCTCGGGCGCGCGCACCATCAGTACCGGTATGCTGGAGTGGTGCATCACCTTGTCCGTAATGCTCCCGAACGCCAGCCGCTTCCACCCCGACCGCCCGTGCGTGGACATCGCTATCAGGTCCGCCCCCGTTTGCTCGGCGGCTTTGATTATCTCGTCGGCGGCGTTGCCCGTGCTGACTATCGTGCTGACCGTCACGCCCTGCTTCTTTAACGACTCCCCGGTCCTGCCCAGGTAGTCCTCCACCCTCTTTTTAATGAGATTGAGCTCTTCCTCCGTATAAGAAACCGGGGCGCTCGCTTCGCCCACCACCACCCAGTGCCGCAGCAGCGTTATCACTCCGATAAGTACAACCTCGACTTTTGTCCCTGCCGCTAGCTTGCTTATCATCTGTTCAATAGCCGGTAAGGCCGCCTCGCCTACTTTGGACCCGTCCAGCGGGACCAGTACTTTCGAGAACATAACCGCACCTCCTAGAGCCTGGAATGCTGTTGCTTCAGCTTTTCCAGCTTCTCATTTAAAGTATAAAGTTTATTTTTTTCCTTTTCAATAACGGCCGCCGGTGCCTTGGTCAGGAAGGCTTTGTCCTTCAGCCGGGCTTCCAATCGATTTACCTCACTCTGTGTCTCTGCCAGGTCCTTCTCCAGCCTTTTTCTCTCCGCCGCCACGTCGAACATGCTGGCCATCGGGATGACTACCGTCGCCTGTGCCAGCGGCATCACCAGCGTATTTTCCCCCGCCTTTTCCCCCGGCTCTCCTTTGAGGAAGGTGACCGGCCGGGTCCTCCCCAGTGATGTTATGGCTTCGGCGTAAGCAGCAATCGTCGCCTGGTTGCTGTAAATTTTCGACTCTATCCAGCGGTTCATGTCCACTTTATACTGCGCCCGCATGTTACGAATCGACCGTATTATCTCGGCAACGGACTCGATTTCTTTTTCCGCCTTCCCGTCGAACCGTTTTTCATCGGCTTTCGGGTACTCGGCAATCATTATCGACTCCGCCCCGGGTTCTTTGATATATTTCCTTAGGTGCTGCCAGAGTTCCTCGGTAATGAACGGCATGTAGGGGTGCAGCAGCCTTAGCGACTTTTCCAGTACGTGCACCAGCACCGGCAGCGGCGAGGTGTCGTTGGTCTGCAGCCTTATCTTGGCCATCTCGATGTACCAGTCGCAGTACTCCCCCCAGATAAAGTCGTGTATCTGCCTTTGCGCCTCCCCGAACTGGAACTCATCCATCAGCCGGGTCACCTCGCCCGTGGTCCGGTTCAGGCGCGATAGTATCCACTTATCCTCGGTCTTAAGCCCGTCTCCTTTTATCTCGTTAGTAACGTTGCTGCCCGTTTCCAGGCTCCTGATGACGAACCGCGCCGCGTTCCAGAGCTTGTTGGCGAAGTTGCGGCCGGCCTCCATTTTCTCTACGGACAGCCGCGAGTCGTTACCCGGCGAGGTGCCGGTCGTCAGCGCCATTCTTGTGGCATCGGCGCCGTATTTGTTCACGATTTCCAGCGGGTCGATTACGTTGCCCTTGGTCTTGCTCATCTTGACGCCCCGGTCGTCGCGTATCAGGCCGTGCAGAAAGACGGTGTGGAACGGGATTTTCCCCGTGTTCTCGATGCCCAGCATTATCATCCGGGCGACCCAGAAAAACAGGATTTCGTAGCCGGGGTTCATCACCGTCGTCGGGTAGAAATAGCGCAGGTCCTCGGTATCTTCCGGCCAGCCCAGCGTGGAGTGCGGCCACAGCCCGGAGCTGAACCAGGTGTCCAGCGTGTCCGGGTCCTGCTCGATATTTTTCGAGCCGCATCTGACGCAGGTGGTCGGCGTCTCTATGGCTACGGTCATTTCCTTGCAGTCTTTACAGTACCAGATGGGTATGCGGTGTCCCCACCAGAGTTGACGACTGATGCACCAGTCGCGGATGTTCTCCATCCAGTTCAGATAGACCTTGGTGAAGCGCTCCGGCAGTATCGTAATCTGGCCGTTATTGACCACCTCGATAGCCGGCTTAGCGAGCGGTGCGACCTTAACGAACCATTGCTGACTGGCAATCGGCTCGACGACCGTGCCGCACCGGTCGCAGTGCCCTACGGCGTGGGTGTACTCCTCGGTTTTCACCAGTTGCCCGCTTTTCTCCAGGTCGGCGATGATGGCTTTGCGGCATTCGTACCTGTCCATGCCTTTATAGGGCCCCGCGTTTTCGTTCATCGTCACGTCGCTATTGAGGATGTTTATCAGCGGCAGTTTTTGCCTCTGCGCAATCTCGAAGTCCACCGGGTCGTGGGCCGGGGTTACCTTAACGGCGCCGGTGCCGAATTCCATGCTGACGATTTCGTCGGCGACGATGGGTATCTCGCGGTTGACGGCCGGCAGGACGACCCTCTTGCCCGCCATGCCCCTGAACCGCTTGTCTTTAGGATTAATGGCCACCGCCGTGTCGCCCAGTATCGTCTCCGGGCGTGTCGTGGCTACCGTGATGTATTTATCCTTTATCCCGAGCGAGGTCGAGGGACTCTCGCCCACCACCGGGTATCTCACGTACCACAGGTGACCGTTCAGGTCGATGTGCTCCACCTCGAGGTCGGATAGCGCCGTGCCGCAGCGGGGGCACCAGTTGATGATACGCTCGCCGCGGTAAATCAGCCCCTTGTCGTAGAGGTTTTTAAAGGTGGTGCGTACCGCCCGCGTCGAGACCTCGTCCATCGTAAAGCGCAGCCGTGTCCAGTCGCAGGACACGCCGAGTTTCTTGAACTGGTTGGTGATGGTATCGCGGCACGCATCGACCCATTTATACATTCTTTCCAGGAATTTCTCGCGACCCAGCTTGTGCCGGTCGATGCCCTCTTTAGCCAGCTGCCTCTCCACTACCACCTGGGCGGCAATCGCCGCGTGGTCGAGCCCCGGCAGCCAGAGCGTCGGCTCCCCTTTCATGCGGTGCCAGCGTATCATGGCGTCCTGGAGGGACATCTCCAGCGCGTGGCCGGAGTGCAGCTCGCCGGTGACGTTCGGCGGCGGCATCGTAATCACGAAAGGCTTTTTCTGCTTATCTATCTTCGGCGTGAAATAGCCCTTCTCCATCCAGAACTTGTACCACTTATCCTCCGCCTTCCCCGGCTCGTAAGCCTTGGGCATCTCCGCTTGTTTTTCAGGTTTAGGTGTCATCAGTATCTCTTTCTAAAATCAAACGTCATTCTCGCGTAAGCGGGAATCCAGTCCCCCTTTTTGTCCTCTCCCCTTGTGGGAGAGGATTAAGGTGAGGGGGAAATCTTCACATATATTAATCCTCTATCAGCCTCTTTCCCAGACTTACCACTCCATCATTTTTATACCCTATATGCTCGTAAAATCTCACCGCTCCGGTGTTATCGTTATACACCTGTAAATTTAATTTCGGGCACCCCATCGCCAGCAGTTTTTCCTCTAAAGCCTGCATCATCTTCCGCCCCACCCCCTTGTGCCGGTATTCAGGCTCGACTCCCAGATAATAGACCCACCCCCGGTGTCCGTCGTATCCGCCCATCGCCGCCGCAATTACTTTATTCCCCTCCACCCCCACTAAAAACAGCTCCGGGTTTACCTTCAGCTTTCTCTCGATGTCTTTTTTCGGGTCGTTCTGCGGTCTGACAAGATTGCACTTCCGCCACAACTCGATGACACCGCTTTCATCACCCTGTTCGTAGGGTCGGATATTCATTTATATTTCTCTGACTAATATGAATTGTTATATAAAGTTTAACCTTTGTTACTCGATTACTGGGTCTTTTTGGTGTAAATTATTCAGTATCTTGTCTAAAAAACCGGGTAAATGTTTCCAATTTTTAAATTCTGGTCGAATTTTATATTTTATAACCTTTTTAGTCATATTAGTGTGTGGTGAATCCATTAGCCATGGGTTGTATGTCTCTGTATCGTATAGCTCATTGATCTCAATGATTTTTACATTCCATTCTAGTTCATGAAATATCTTTAGTATATCCCAATAATTGTATTTAGCTTTATATGCTTTTGGCAGATTTTCGTAAAGGAAGTAGGCATTTGGATAAATACCATCAGCTATTCCATCAAGGATTCTTATTACTATATTTCTCTCGTTAACTAGATCATTCATTTTAGTTTTATATCTTACCCCACCAGCCCCTTCACCCTGTCCAGTATCCTCTCCGCCGCCTCCCGCTTGCTCATCAGGGGTAGCTTCTCCGCTTTGCCCTCTTTATCTATAATTACTACTTTATTCGTGTCCGCGTCGAAGCCGCTATCCGACCTCGTGATGTCGTTGGCGACAATCATATCCAGCTTTTTGTCCACCAGCTTTTTCTTCGCGTTTTCGATTATGTTCTCGCTTTCCGCCGCAAAGCCCACCCTTAAAAACTTCCCCTTTACCTCCCCCAATATATCCGGCGTCTTGACCAGCTTCAGCGTCAGGTTTTGTGCCGCTTCTTTCTTAATTTTTCCTTTGGCGATTGCCTCCGGCTGGTAATCCGCCACCGCCGCCGCCATTATCAGCGCGTCCGCCTTCTTGACCGCCTTAACTACCGACTTTTTCATCTCCGATGCCGTCTTTACTTTTATAATGTCAACCCCCGACGGCTCCTCCAGCGTCACGTTCGCCGCCACCAGTGTAACCTTCGCCCCCCGGTCCCGCGCCGCTTCCGCCAGGGCGTAGCCCATCTTCCCCGACGACCGGTTGCCGATGTGTCTCACCGGGTCGATGGGCTCTCGCGTGCCCCCCGCCGTCACCACGATGCGCTTGTTGACTAGGTCTTGTTTCTGCCCCAGCGCCTTCTCGATTGCCTTGATTATCGTGGCCGTGTCCGGCAAACGACCCTTCCCCGTTTTCCCCGAGGCCAGCCGTCCGTATTCCGGCTCGATAAACATAAATCCCCGTGCCTTGAGCTTGGCGATGTTCTTCTGCGTTACTGAATTGGCGTACATCA
>DAOULS010000020.1:0-8211 GCA_034418415.1 Dehalococcoidales bacterium
AACCGCCCCATTTCACCGACGGCGCTATCACGGAAAAGCTGGCGGCATCTTTAAAAAAAGGAAAAGCCTTTACTCCTTCACTGCTGTTTAACACCTTTGAAAACGTTGCCTTTGAAAACTTTAGTGGGCTGGCGGTCTATAAAGAGCACCTCATAAAGCTAGGAGCACCCCATGTACACGTCGCTGGCTCCGGCCCGTCTCTATTTTCGGTACCCGGGAATAAGTCAAAAGCCCAGGATTTATATAAACGCTATCAAGCCCAGGGCTTTAAAGCTTTTCTGGCAGGGACGCTATGAAAAATTACAGGACGTGGGGTAAACTTCCTTATAAGGTAGCTGTCGTTCACGGTGGGCCCGGGATACCCGGTGCCGTGGCGCCCGTCGCTGATGAGCTTTCCAGAACCATCGGTGTTCTTGAGCCGTTGCAGACTAAAAATACACTGGAGGGGCAGATTGAAGAGCTGGCTGATGTCTTAAAGAAGCGGTCGGATATCCCCGTCGTCCTGATAGGGCATTCCTGGGGGGCGTTTTTAAGTCTTATCGTGACCTCACGTTTCCCCTCGCTGGTAAAAAAACTTATCCTGGTCGCCGGCGGACCTTTCGAGGAAAAGTACGCGGCTGACGTCCATGCCGACCAGTTGAACCGACTCTCTGAAAAGGGCAGAATCGAAGCTATTGACCTGATAGAGCGTAGCAACGACGACGCCTCACAGGATAAAAAAGATAAGTCGATGGCAAGGCTCGGCGAGTTGTTCGCCAGGGCTGAAACCTATGCTCCTTTACCCCGCCGGAAATACGAAATGCCGGAAGGCCTGAAAATTAGCGAGGCAATCAATCGCAGGGTCTGGACGGAAGCTAAAGTATTGCGCGTCAGCGGTGAGATTTTAAAGATAGCCGGGAAGATTCAATGTGATGTGGTGGCTATTCACGGCGATTATGACCCCCGTCTCCCCGAAGGTGTTAAGGAGCCTCTTTCGCGTGTCCTGAACAATTTCAAATTTATACTGCTGGAGAAGTGCGGTCACGAACCCTGGCAGGAAAAATTTGTCCGGGACAAGTTTTTTAAGATATTGAAGAAGGAGATTGTTTAATGGCTTTAATAGAGTTCAGCAAGGAGACCTGTACCAAATGCGGCGCCTGCATCGCCGCCTGCGCCGGGAGTATCATCATCCCTGAAAAGGACGGCTCCCCGCGCCTGTTTCCCGGGGCGGACCAGTTCTGCATGCGCTGCGGACACTGCGTGGGTGTTTGCCCCACGGACAGCGTTATCCATCAGGAAATGCCGCTGGAACAATGCCCGCCGATAGACAAGAAGCTGGATGTATCTTTCGAGCAGGTATCCCAGCTTATCAAGAGCCGACGGTCTATCCGCGAATTTCAGGATAAGCCGGTGCCCAGGGAGGTAATCGAGCGTGTTATCGATGTCGCCCGTTATGCACCCACTGGCCATAACGAGCAGGACGTGCAGTGGCTGGTCATCGATAATCCTGAAGAGCTCAAGAAAATAACGGCTATCGGCGTGGACTGGTTCCGCTCGATGGCTGAAGGTAATGCCCCTTGGGCTATGGAAATGCAGGCGATACTAAGAATGCATGAAATAGGCATCAACATATTTCTCCGTAATGCACCGGCGGTAGTCTGTACTTTTGCCGAAACGAATAGTCCTATTGCGGCTATTGATGGAGTTATTGCCATGAGCTACTTCGACCTTGCAGCGAAAGCTGCCGGTCTGGGTTGTTGCTGGAATGGATATTTACAGATGGCTTCACATTCTTTTCCGGCGATGGTGAAGGCTTTAGCATTGCCGAAAGGCCTTAAAATTTACGGCACTCTAATGGTTGGTTATCCAGCATTCAAATACCAGCGGATGCCGCCGCGCAAACCGGCCCGCATCAGCTATCATTCGTGAAATATATAAAATAAACGAGTATGGGGGATTGAAAAATGGAATATAAGACGGAAGACAATGTCCAGGAGGCTTTTAGCGGGGAGAGCAAGGCTAACCGCCGCTATACGCTTTATGCCGAGAGGGCGGACAAGGACGGCTATCCGCAGATTGCCAAATTATTCCGCGCCGTCGCGGAGGCGGAAATGGTACACATCCGCAACCACCTGAACGCTATCGACGCCATCGGCAGCACTAAGGATAACCTGCTGGCGGCCAGCCTCGGGGAAAAGCAGGAATTTACCGATATGTACCCGATTTTTATCGAGATAGCGCAGAAGGAAAAGAACGACCGCGCCGAGCGCTCCTTCGACTGGGCGAACCGGGTGGAGAAAGTGCACTATACCTACTTCGATGCGGCTTTTAAGGAGATGAAGGAAGGCAAGCCGCCCGCCGAGGCGACCTATTACGTCTGCCAGGTATGCGGCAATACCGTCAGGGACAATGTTCCGGACAAGTGCCCCATCTGCGGCGCGCCGGCGAAGGCTTTTAAGAAGATTGAATGATAATGTCATTGCGAGGAACGCAGTGACGTGGCAATCTCTAACTATGCCCAAACAATACTACGTTTATATAATGTCTAATTCCACGAACACCGTTACCTATACAGGTGTGACAAATGACTTGTATAGAAGGGTTTACGAACATAAAAATAAGTTGGTCGAGGGATTTACTAAAAGATATAATATCAATAAACTCGTATTTTATGAAGTATGTGAAAACATTGAAAGCGTAATTTTAAGAGAGAAGCAAATAAAGAGTTGGTCTAGAAGAGCGAAGGTTGATTTAATTAATTCGACGAATCCTGAATGGCGTGATTTATCCGAAGATTTATATCAGGGCTAAAATAGGGATTGCCACGCTTCGCTCGCAATGACAATCTCTTTCTTCCCCATCTTAGTCTTTAGAATTTAGAGTTTTTCCTTTAACTCCCTGACTATTGCCTCCTCTTCCCCTTTAGTGCTTATTTTGCCGTCAAGCCTCGCCTCGCGGAGCTTTTGCATGACCTCTTTGATTTTGGGTCCCCTGGGCACGCCCAGTTTCTCCAGGTCTTTACCGGAAAGAGCTGGTTTTACATGTCGTAAGACATTCAAATAGAGCTCGATGTGCTCCGCGGCGGTCTCGGAGTCAGTGCCGATGGCATTGGCGATATAAGCCGTCGCACTGTACCCGTACAGCAGGCGGTAAACGGCGCTGGGCGCCAGTCCCGGTGCCGCCAGTTCCTTCGTTTTCTCTTTGACGGCTAGAGTGTCACGCAACACCTGTGCCGCAGTCTTGGGCAGGCGGAGATATTTTATCAGTTGTTCAAGCTCTTTTTCGTTCAGGCGATAGCACAGCAGGGCAAGGTAAAGCTGCGACTGTGCGGGGTCGGGGAGGTTTTTCTCACGCGCCGCGGCGAACGTTTCCGCCAGCCAGTCGCCCGCTTTCAAGGTGGGGTGCAAGGCTGCCAGCACACCCAGCTCGGCGGCGCGTGCCAGCGGTTTTTCCGGCGTTTCTTCTCTCAACACAAGCTCAAGCTCATGCCGGATGCGGTCGCCGCTGACGGTCTCGAGCATTTTTATATTCCATTTCAGGAGCCGCAGTGTTTCCGATTCTATCTTGAAGTCCAGTCGCTGCTCGTAGCGGATAGCCCGCCAGATACGCGTGGCGTCGTCGCTGAAGCTTTTCTTGTGAAGGATGCGGATGAGTTTTCTGTCTAAATCCTGCCGTCCGCCAAAGGGGTCGATTAGCTCCCCGTAGTGACGCGGGTTAAGCTCGATAGCCATGGCGTTGACCGTAAAATCGCGCCGCTCCAGGTCGTCGCGGATGGCGCCCGGTCTTACCGTCGGCAGGGCGCCGGGTCGGGCGTAGGTCTCGGCACGCGCCGTAATAAAGTCGACACTGCGGCTGGCCCACTTAAGATTGGCGGTGCCGAAGCGAGGGTGGACGGTCGTGCTGGCTTTTTTCGAGGCGGCGATTGCCTTTGCGAGCTTGACAGCGTCTCCTTCGACCACTAGGTCGAGGTCGGTATTGCATCTGTCCAGCAGCAGGTCGCGCACCACCCCGCCGACGACGTATAAGCGCTGCTGGCGTTTTTCGGCGGCCTCCCCCGCCTGCTTCATAAATTTGATGATATCGGCGGGAAGCTGCTCGTCGAGCTGTTTGGACAGGTTGATATTTACCATCGCTAAAACCTTTGCATAAAGTATAGCACAGGAAGTATATAATAAACCTCACCCCCTTGCCCCCTCTCCAAATGGAGCATCCATATAGACCGTTGGTTCATTTATTTGGAGAGGGGGAATAGATTTAGAAGAGGGGTTTACACCCCTCTTAGACGCCCCGTCGTAGAAGGGGAAGTACTACATTGCCATCAGGGACTCTAACCGCTTATAATGGACGGTATGAAGGTCGTCGCGGTGGTCGGCATGGCCGGCTCCGGCAAGTCGGAGGTCGCCAGGTTCTTCAGCGCCGGAGGCTTTAAAACCGTCAGGTTCGGCGATATTACCGATGCTGCCGTCAAGGAAAAAGGTCTGCCTCTCACCGAGGAGAACGAGCGGCCGGTCAGAGAGGGCATCAGGAAAGAGCACGGCATGGCGGCCTACGCCAGGTTGAGCGTCCCGCGCATCGATGAGGCGCTCAAGACGTCCAGCGTGGTGGTGGACGGACTCTATTCCTGGGAAGAATACCTGTATCTTAAAAATTCTTACGGCGACAGGTTCCTTATCGTGGCGGTATGGGCGTCGCCGCAGGACAGGTACCGACGGCTGACCGGTCGTAAGGTACGGCCGCTGTCTCTGGAGGAAGCCATCGGACGCGACCGCGCGGAAATCGAGAACCTGAATAAGGGCGGGCCGATTGCCATGGCCGACTTCACCATACTGAACAACGCATCCTTAGGGGATTTGAAGAAACAGGTGGAAAGAATTGTCGCGAGGTTGAGATGACTCAATACAAACGACCTGATATCGATGAATATTTCCTGAAGATTGCCTCGGTGGTGGCCGAGCGCTCCACGTGTTTGCGGCACCACATGGGCGCCATCGCCGTGCGGGACAAGCACATCCTCACCACCGGCTATAGCGGGGCGCCGGCGGGAGCTAAGGACTGTCTGGAGCTGGGCTGCCTGCGGGACGAGCAGGGCATCGAGTCGGGAACGCGACAGGAAATCTGCCGCGCCATCCACGCCGAGCAGAATGTGATTATACAGGCGGGTCTGCACGGCGTCAGCCTGGAGGGTAGCACCGTCTATTGCACACACACACCCTGCGTGCTCTGCGCCAAGATGCTGGTCAACGCCAAGATTGCCAGGTTTGTCAGCTTCGGGAAATACAACGACGACAGGTTTATCGAGATATTTAAAGAAGCCGGCATTAAGGTGGATATGAAGGAAAAGCCCCCGGCGGAGATTACTTTCCTGGACTAGCCTTTTCTTTTCAGTGTATCCTTCACAGCCGCGGCGATGTCTTTAGCCGTCAGTCCGTATCTTTCCAGCAATTCCGCCGGTTTGCCGGACATGCCGAATTTGTCCTTGACGGCGACGAATGCCATCGGTACGGGGTAAAGGCGGGCGGTAACCCGCGCGACCGTACTGGACAGGCCGCCGTGCTCCTGGTGCTCCTCGGCGGTAACGATGGCACCGGTCTCTTGAGCGGCTTTGACGATAACTGCCTCGTCGATGGGCTTGAGGGTGGACATATTTAAAACCCGGCAGTCGATGCCTGCCTTTTCCAGCATGCCAGCGGCTTCCAGGGAGGGCGCTACCATCGTTCCGATAGCCATGATGGTTGCGTCCTTGCCCTTTTTCAGCGTGGCTGCTTTGCCTATCTCGAAGCGGTAGGCATTATCCAGAACCACCGGCAGCTTGCCGCGGATCAGTCTGACGTAGCAGGGGCCCTTATGGGCGGCCACCGCCCGTATAGCCTGGGAGGTCTCGACGGCGTCCGCGGGCACAATCACGGTAAAGCCGGGCAGCGAGCAGATAAGCGCCAGGTCCTCCAGCGCCTGGTGGGAAGCGCCGTCCTCGCCGACGGTCAGGCCGCTGTGGGTAACCACGATTTTCACATTGAGCTTCGCCTGCGCCACTGAAACGCGTATCTGGTCGAAACAGCGGCTGGTGCCAAAAACGGCGAAGGTGCTGGCGAAGGGTATCTTGCCATTGGCCGCCAGGCCGCAGGCGATGCCAATCATGTTCTGCTCGGCGATGCCCACCTCGAAGAAGCGCTCCGGGAAGGCATCCTTGAAATAACGCGTCATCGTCGACGGAGCCAGGTCGGCGTCCAGCACCACGATATCCGGGTTCTCGTGTCCCAGCTCTACTAAAGTCTTGCCGTAGACTTCTCTCGGGGCGATTTCTTCAGCCACGTTCAGGCTAACTCCTTTAAGGCTTGTTCCAGCTGCTCGGGATTGGGGGCTTTGCCGTGAAAATCGACGTTGTTTTCCATGAAGCTGACGCCCTTGCCCTTAATCGTGTGGGCGATGATAACCGTGGGTTGGTTCTTGATTTGTTTAGCTTTATTTACTGCGTCCAGTACCTGCTTCAAATCATGTCCGTCTATCTCGATGATATGCCAGCCGAAGGATTCAAATTTCTTATTTAGCGGGTCGGTGTTCATGATGTCTTTAGTGAAGCCGCTTAGCTGGATGCGGTTTTTGTCCACGATAGCCGTGAGGTTATCCACCTTGAACATGGCGGCGGACATGGCGGCTTCCCAGGTCTGGCCCTCGTCGCACTCCCCGTCGCTAAGCAGGGCGTAAACGCGCCATGGTGCCTTGTCCAGACAGCCAGCCAGAGCGGTGCCGACGGCAAACGAAAGACCCTGCCCCAGGCTCCCCGACGACATTTCCACTCCCGGAGTAGAAGTGCGGTCGGCGTGGCCCTGCAGGTGGCTGTCAATCTTGCGCAGCGTATCCAGTTCCGACTTCGGGAAGTAGCCGCATTCCGCCAGGGCGGCGTAAAGGACGGGGGCGGCATGCCCCTTGCTTAAAATAAACCTGTCGCGGTCGGTCCAGGCGGGGTCGGCGGGCTTGTGGCGCAGGACTTTCCAGTAAAGCGTAACGACTATTTCCACGGCGGACAGCGAGCCGCCGGGATGGCCGCTGCCGGCTTTGCCTATCATTGTCACGATATCGCGGCGCAGTCTTTTACATACGGTAGCGAGGTCTTCATCAGACGAAAAAACCCCGACATTTGAGGAACCAGTCGGGGTTGCGGACTGTTTTTTTGCGTCGGACGGCGTCATCGCTATTTCATTATAAATAAAAATAGGAGTTAAGTCCAACGGGGCTATTTTTTGCCTATAATTATGCTTCTATTAAGGATTGTCGGCTTGTACTCGATATCCCTAAAACCGGTTGCTTCCATGATGTCCCGCATCTCGGTTATCGAATAGCATTTGCCTTCGCTCAAGAACATCAGCAGCACGGAGTATTCCGCGATAGACACGGGGCCGGTCTTTTTCCTGTTAATATGGGCACTATGAACAATGATTATGCCGCCTTTGTCTAAATTATCGTACGAATTTTTCAATATGGACCTGACGTTATCGATATCCCAGTCGTGCAGCACGTGCGAGAGGAAATGGATATCGTGCCCCCGGGGCAGTTGATTTTTAAAGAAGTCGCCGGTAACGATTTTAATCTGCTTATTCAGGTTGAATTTGTTGACGGTGTATTGTGCAACCTTGTCCACGGGTGGTTTTTCAAAGATAGTCGCCTTGAGATGGGGATACGCCGCCACCAGAGATACAGCATAGATGCCGGATGCGCCGCCGATATCCAGCAGGTTTTTGTAGCCTTTTAGGTCGATAGCCTTAGCCACGCCGCTGGCGAGGTAAGCCCCCCGGCTGTTCATGCCAGCGGAGTAAGGTGCGGCAAATTTTTCATCTTCCATCGACCTTGCCCATTCTTTACCGGCTTTAGCCGCCGCCCAGTTCGCCGGTCTGCCGGTGAGTAAGACTTTTTTCATGTCCTCACATACGGGCCGGTCTTTCAGCGAACTAACGTAGGACGTCAGGTCAAAGTCCGAGCTCTGGACCAGATAGTGCCTTGAGATATCGGTAAGGTGATACTTTTTATTTTTCTCTTTGATAAGCCCGTAGGCTTTGAACAGCGTCAGCATGACGTCCGCCGGTCTTTTTTTAAGCTTGAGCGATTCACAAATGGTATCAATATCGGAAGGAGATTTATCAAGCCAGTTGAAAAAGTCGAAATGACTTACCGCCGTGATGAACAGGTCGCAGGCGAAAGAACTCTCACGCAAAGCGAAAATTATTGAAGGAGACTCGC
>DAOULS010000021.1:0-31499 GCA_034418415.1 Dehalococcoidales bacterium
CCAGTCGGCGCTTGAGAAAAATTGCCGTGCCCCTATCGCTTTTAGATAGGGCAAATCGGCGCAGCTTGTCGGTATCTTGAGAATTACAGACATCCAGTAAAAGGACAAACCCTAAATCAGAGTTTTCTTTACGAATTTGTTCTATTTCTCTGATGGTATCTTCCTTGAGGCTGGGTACGCTTAATAAGACCACTTCCGGCTGCAGACGCGATACCGCCTGCTTGAGGATACCGATATCACGACCGCTTAAAGCCCCCAGGATTTCTATCGGTGCTTTTAACCTGTAAACATCTATGCAGAAGTTGACGTATAGCTCGTTATCCGCCATCATGTATACTCGTGTCATTTTTGGTTTGGGACTCTCCTCACTCATGCTATCCGCCTCTTTTATTTCGGTCACTGCTCTGCACATAGTTTTGGCCTTACATATTAAGCTTAGTATCTGGACATAAAGAATGACATAAAGAATATAAAGACTTTATATGGCAGCCGTTAAGAATATATTAAGTTTGGACTATTGTCGTATAATGTACTATCTCTGTTGACACAGATGCCCATATAACAGAACGAATAGAGCAACCAAACTTTTTCCTTAGCCTCTACACCTTTTATCAATCCTGTGGACTATTGACATAAGCATTGCCATAGTGTATACCATACATATATCAATGAAAATTGTGACAACGAAAACTTGTTTTTAAGATTGCATGGTGGTAATATCGCGTTGCTTTTGGAGGTTATCTAATAATGGATACTGTTGATACTGATAATGGCTTAGAAAGACGAAAAAGTCTGATTTCGAAAATTCAAGAAGAAAGAAGAAGTAAAGTTATTTGTTATATTACAGGTGATAGGCAAAATTTACAGACAAGGATAGCAAATGATTGTCATCCTCTAGTATTTAGTCACCTTCAACAGATGGGTACAATGGATAAAATTGATCTTTTCCTTTACACACCTGGAGGTATCACTATAGCAGGTTGGGGATTAGTACATTTGATACGAGAATTTTGTAAGGAATTTGCGGTTTTAGTTCCATTCAGAGCTTGGAGTTGTGGGACGTTAATTTGCCTTGGGGCAGATGAAATAGTTATGACTAGACTTGGCCAATTGGGCCCTATAGATCCCTCCACTCAAAATCCGTTTAATCCGCCTATTCCTGGTGTGCCACCTGCATTACAAAATACCCTACCGATGAATGTTGAGGATGTAGCAGCTTTTATTAGTTTAGCAAAACATGAAATCGGATTAAAAGGTGATGCAGGCTTGTCTGTGGTTTTAGAAACGCTGGGTAAGATGAATACTACAGCACCTCTTGCACTAGGGGCTGCGCACAGAGTACGACCACAAATTGCAAAGCTAGCTGAGGGGTTATTAAAACTGCATATGGGGAAAAAACAAAATGAAATAAAGCGTATAGTTGGTATATTAGCTAAGCAGCTTGGCTCTCATGATTACCTTATTGGGCGTAAAGAGGCAAAAGAAATTGGATTAAAGGTTAAAGATACATCACCTGCTGTTGAGACGTTAATGTGGGAATTATATAGTGAGTATGAAAAGATGATGTTGTTGAATACTCCATATAATCCAGAGTCATTTTTAGGTCAACAACAAACATCTACGGGAACTTTTATTAGAGCTGCTATTGAATCTGAAATTATGATACATGTTTTTCGTACTATTAGGCAGGTAAATCGTGTAATGATTGGTCCTCCACTTGTACCAATACCCACTCCTGGTCACCAAGAGATGTTAATAGATGAGGGGTGGGTAAAATATTGATAGTACTCAAATACTATATAAAATCGTATATTTTATGTTATAATTTTATAGGTGGTTAAAGATGGATTTATCAACAACAAATGGCTTAGCATCATATCGACAAACGGTTGATCAAACACCTGGCCTTGCTTCATATGTTTATCCGGAGAGTACTAGTTTGGAATTACCGTTAGTAGTTCAGATCATTCCTATAATCTTTCCTGAAAAAAACCAGGAACCATCTCAAGATGAAAAGACTGCTTAAATAATTTTATATTTTTTTAATCCCTTATGCCTCGCACACCCTTCCCCCTCTTCTCCACCGCGTCCCGGTATATCTTCCCCAGCCCCTTCCCGTGCTGCTTTATCTTCGCCTTCTTCTTGCGCAGCTTTTCCTCCCGCGCTTCCTGCCGTGTCTTGGGTTCTTTCGGTTGTTCAGTCATAGGTTGCCTTTACTTTTCTGGATGCAGTTCGTCCCAAAGTATGTCCGCCGCTTCGGCGGCGTTGTCCTGGACCAGCTCCACGCACTTATCGAACACTCCGGCCTCTCTCGCTGCCTGCGCTTCCTCCGGTACGCCGAAGTTATAAAATTTGCCGTTCCCGTGCTTCGTGATGATGTTGCGGCAGTTTACCGTGCCCTTTTTCCCTTTAAACCATATAAAAAAGTCCGCCGCCTGTCGGATGGATTCCCCCAGCTTCCTCATCCCCTTTTCTCCTTCATCTTCATGCCCCCGCCCGTACACCGACCCCAGCACCATCGCGGCGCCTATCATCGAGCCGCAGGTATCGGCCAGCCCCCCAATACCCCCCGTCAGCGCGCCGGAAGCCTTGAGCAAACCATCGTCTTTAAGGTCGAACGTGTCCTGCAACGCAAGAACCGTGCTGTAGGCTCAACTGCCGAATTTCAGCATGTTTTCGCGGGCTTTTTCCCTTACCATCTTGATGGCTTCTTCTTTAGTCTTTGGAATCATTTTTTCGCCTTTCCTTTTTCCTTAAGAGCGTCCCATAGCATCTCCGCTGTCTTAGCGGCTGCCTTGCCGACCAGGTCGGAGCACTTCTTGAAAATGCCGGCTTTCTCCGCTAATTCTAGCTGCCCTGGGATAGTGAAATCATGAAATGTCCCTCCCCCGAAATTGGTGCGGATATCGCGGCATTTTACCGAGCCGAACTCTGTCTGAAACCACTTATACAGCTCGGCTACCGGCACCCCCGATTTATCCAGTGCTTCAATGTTTTCCAGTTCGTCCCGTTTGCGACCGAACTTCAGGCTTAACATCATACTGGCGCCCACCAGCGCCCCGCAGGTATCTGCCATCATCCCCATCCCGCCCCCGAAGCCACTGGCGGCTCTGAAAATATCATCGTTTTTCATGCCGAACACTTCCTGCAACGCAAGAATGATACACTGGCTTCAGCCGTGGTACTTCAGCTCGTATTCGTATCCCTTTTTACGTGCCTGCTTTGCCGCTTCTTCTCTGGTCTTCGGTGTCATTTGCTGCTTCCTTTCACTTTAGCGAACTGCTGTGAGTCTTCTATCACCATTTCCTTGCGTAATTCTATAATTCTGTCCCTTATCAGGGCGGCTTTCTCGAACTCCATGGCTTTAGCGGCCTGTTTCATCTCCTTCTCCAGGTCTCTCACCAGCCTGGCGATGTCCTCGCGGGATGTCGGCGTGCCCACAACATACTCGACCCTCTTTTCCGCCACTGCCGCCGCCCTCACCCGCTCCGTGATGTCCCGCACCGCCTTTCGTATGCCCTGCGGCGTGATGCCATGCTCCCGGTTGTAGTCCTCCTGCACCTTGCGCCGCCGCAGCGTCTCATCAATGGCTTCCCGCATGCTCTTGGTGACCGTGTCCGCGTACATTATCACGTGCCCGTCGACGTGCCGCGCCGCCCGTCCCATCGTCTGTATCATGGACACCTTCGACCTCAAGTAGCCCTCTTTGTCCGCGTCGAGGATAGCGACCAGACTTACCTCCGGCAGGTCGAGTCCCTCTCTCAACAGGTTGATGCCGACGATGACGTCATACACGCCGAGGCGCAGGTCTCTTAAAATTTCCACCCTCTCCAGCGTGTCCACCTCCGAGTGCAGATAGTGCGTCTTGATGCCCATCTCGATAAGGTAGTCGGCAAGTTCCTCTGCCATACGCTTCGTGAGCGTGGTGACCAGGCAGCGACTGCCGCTGTCCACCCTCGTTTTTATCTGCTCCATAAGGTCGTCGATTTGCCCCTTCGTCGGCTTTACCTCGACGGTCGGCTCCAGCAGGCCTGTCGGACGCACCAGCTGCTCGACTACCTGTGAGCTGTGCTTGTATTCGTACTCCGCCGGCGTCGCCGAGGTGTATATCACCTGGTCAATGCACTGTTGGAACTCCTCGAAGTTCAGCGGCCGGTTGTCCAGCGCCGAGGGCAGCCTGAAGCCGTATTCTACGAGCGTCTCTTTCCTTGACCTATCGCCGCGGTACATGCCCCTTATCTGTGGCAGCGTCATGTGCGACTCGTCGATAAACATGATGAAGTCTTTGGGGAAATAATCGAGCAGGGTAGAGGGAGAGCTTCCGGCCGGCCTGCCCGCCAGGTGTCGGGAATAGTTCTCGATGCCGGAGCAGTAGCCCGCCTCCAGCATCATCTCCAGGTCGTACTCCGTGCGCGCCTGCAGTCGTGCCGCCTCCACCACCTTGCCCTGTGCGTTCAGCTCCTTTAGCCTCTCCGCCAGCTCCACCCGTATCCCCTCCATGGCCCTGGTCATCATCTCCCGTGAAGTGACGAAGTGCTTGGCGGGGAAAATATTGACTTCATCAAGCTCTTTGAGGATTTCACCCGTCAGCGGGTCCAGCGACGTTATTTTATCGATATCGTCCCCGAAAAACTCTATCCTCAAGGCAATCTCCTCGTAGGCCGGCTGTATCTCCAGGGTATCTCCCCTGATACGGAACTTCCCCCGCGAGAGGTCGAGCTCGTTGCGAGTGTACTGCATGTCCACGAGTTGTCTCAAGAGCTGCTGCCGACCGTAATGCTGGCCCTTCTTCAGCGCGGCGACGAACCCCTGGTATTCCCCCGGCTCGCCGAGTCCGTAGATGCATGACACCGACGCCACGATAAGCACGTCCCGCCTTGAAAGCAGGGCGTGGGTGGCGGCGTGGCGCAGCTTATCGATTTCCTCGTTGATGTCCGCGTCCTTCTCGATGTACAGGTCTTTATGCGGTATGTATGCCTCCGGCTGGTAATAATCGTAGTAGCTCACGAAGTACTCCACCGCGTTATCCGGGAAAAACTCCTTGAACTCGCTGGCAAGCTGCGCCGCCAGCGTCTTGTTATGGCAGATAACCAGCGTCGGCCGCTGCACCTTCTCGATGACGTTAGCCATGGTGAAGGTCTTGCCGCTGCCCGTCACACCCAGCAGGGTCTGGTGCTTGAACCCCTTTATCAATCCCTCCGCCAGCTTGTCCACCGCCTGGGGCTGGTCGCCGGTCATTTTGAAGTCGGAAACGATTTTAAAGTCTGGCATAGCAATATTATAGCACAGAAGTTCTAATAACGAAAAACGACCTAAAGCTTAAAGATAATATCATATTCGTCCCCGCCCAGTTTCTGCTCAATCTCTATCAATTGCTCGTATGTCCATTCACCGCTTTCGATGGGGGAGATGTTTTCACCCATGCTTTTGTACCAGTCGGTGATTATCTCGTACGACGGCGTATCGAAGTCCACCCAGCCCAGAGACACTCTCGGGAAACTTGCCTTAAGCTTGCCGCTTGCCTGTCTGACCAGCGCCCTGGCAATGTCCGCCGCCTGTTCCTGGGTTAAATTTTGCCCTAGGGGTCCCATCTGCGGGTCCTCGTACCAGATGCCCCCCGTGTACCCCCCGTACTCGTAAAGCCCGAAGCCCTGTAAGCTGTAGTTGGCTGAATATTCCAGGCCTTTCTGGATAAACACCTCTATCATTTCTTCCCAGTTAGCGGCGTCCTGCCGACCTGCCGGCGGACCGCTGACCAGGAAGTCGTAGCCGCTGTAATCGTAAGGACAGGGGATGCTTAGTCCCTGCCCGATGTCATACATGATGTCGGTCGCCCATACCTGCCCGTGATATACCTCTTTAATTTGGGGCAGGATTTCCTGCAGCCACTGCGAGGCTAAACCGTAGTCCCCCGCGAGTTTATATGACTCTAACGTTGGCAGGAAGGCATCCACTCCGTATTCCTCGGCAATGCCCGCCCACTTCAGCACCTCCCTGTCGAACTTCTTGATGAGTTCGTAACTGGGGTGGTAGTACGCCTCGGGGTCGCCGCTATTTTCCCAGTCATACCCCAGCCCCTGGTCGAGGTTGGGGTGCATCGGATTGGGTATCAGAATAATCCTGAAGCCCTCTCTTTTCAGCGCCTGCAGGTAGAAGATGAAAATGTCCTCCCCCGGTGACATCGGTTGGTTGGTTTCCGGGTCGAGGACAATCTCCGCCTCCACCACGATGGTGTCCACTCCCCCCGCCCGCAGTTTGGCGGCGTTCAGCAGGTAGCTCCTTAGCTCGTCCAGCCTGGCTCCCCACGCCCCCCGGTAGAATGTGTTATAGCCTGATGTATCGAGCGTAAATGGCTGTTTGAAGTCTTCCCACCACAAAGCAAATTCGTCAACCGGTTCTTCGGTGGTGGTCGGTGGTGGCGTTGTCGCTGGCGTGGTGGTCGTTTCCGTAGCAGTCGGCGAGGTCGTAGGTGTTGTTGTGGTTGTCGTCTGGGCAGGTGTCGTTGTTTCCGTCGCCGTTGTGCTGCAGGCGCTTGTTAACAGCATCCCCAGCAAAAGGACGGTGGCTATTACAGGTTTATAATTCTTCCATAGCCGCATTTTATATCGCCGCAATAATCAGCCCCGCCGCTATCGCCCCCAGGATTATTCCGTAAAGCGTCCCTGACCAGGGACCCGTGTTGGGCACTCCTCATGATGGGGTATCGCGTTTATCGGTGACCGCTTTCGGCTGATTGCCTCCGGTCGCTTTATCGAAAAGCCAGCCCAGGACTCCCCCCGCCGCCCCTCCTAATAAGACATATACGAGTATCATAAACTGCTCCCTGATTTAAGTATATATCATCAAGGAGTTTGTGCAAACAAAAGAGAGAACGGCGCCTTGCCAGAATTTTTTAATGTATAAATACAGTCCTGGAGTTTGCGCCGTTCCCTCTATAGAGATGGCTATGTGTATTCTTTTTATTTCATGCTGTCGAGCTTCTGCCAGAGCTTAACGGCTTCGAGGTCGTTCTTGGCGGTCGCCAGCATGCGGTAAACGTTGCGGAAGCGCCAGTCTTTCTTTACCTTGCCCTCCGCCACTATCTTGCGGGCCTGGATTATCGCCCAGCGCGTCTGTAGCGGCTTGATGATGTAGACGCAGAAGGCGATTACCGCCCACAGGTTGAACATCATAAAAATGGCGAATAACAAGTAATTTTCCGTGAGCACTCGGCCTCCCGGTTTATTTGTACCTTTAAAAAGTTTACCTGCACTTTGACATAACGGCAACAGGGATAACATTTATTTCTTTGAGGGTATTTACCCCATGTTTTATTACTTGTTACTTGTTATGTGTAACTTATATACTATAGATAGGAGGTTACCCATTAGCGTCTTTCAAAAAGCCCTGAAACGCACCCGCGATACCTGGTTCGGCAGAGCCATGTCCCTTTTCGACCGCGCCGTTATCGGCAAAGAGGTCTGGGAAGAGCTTGAAGAGCTGCTTATCTCCGCCGATGTCGGTGTTGCCACGGCATCTAAACTTATCGATGCCGTTAAAAAGCGTGCTTCGGAAGCCAAGCTGGACGGCTCTCATGTACGCGCCCTCCTTCAGGAAGAAATGACCGGCATCCTGTCCGTTCCTGCCGGCGAGCCTTCCGCCACAGCGGTTCCCCCTCGAGTTATCCTCGTGGTCGGCGTGAACGGCAGCGGCAAGACTACCTCTATCGCCAAGCTGGCATATAGATATAAAAAGGAAGGCAAGTCTGTCTTATTAGCCGCGGCGGACACCTTTCGCGCCGCTGCCATCGACCAGCTCAAGAAGCAGGGCGAAAGGGCAGGGGTGGATGTTATTGCCCACCAGCCGGGCGCCGACCCCGGTGCCGTCGTCTATGACGCCCTGCAGGCGGCGAAAAGTCGCGGCGCGGACATCCTTATCATCGATACCGCCGGACGCTTGCACACCAAGTTCAATCTCATGGAGGAGCTTAAGAAGGTCCGCCGCGTGGCCGCCAAGCTTGATGCCACTGCCCCCCACGAGGTCATCCTGGTGCTGGATGCCACTACCGGCCAGAACGGACTGACGCAGGCGCGTTACTTCACCGAGGCGGTCGGCGTTACCGGCGTTTTTATCGCCAAGCTGGACGGCACAGCCAAGGGCGGCATTGCCCTGGCTATCTGCGACGAGCTCAAGCTGCCTATCCAGCTTATCGGCGTCGGTGAGGGCCTAGAAGATATGGTTTCCTTCAATGCGTCAGACTTTGTTGAGGCTTTGACCTCCTAAACTACCCACCGCGTCATTCCCGTGCAAACGGGAATCCAGGTGTGGTGTGGTGCATAAAGGCCCAGAAAGTTTGAGTATGGTACAGGGTAAATGTGATTTACGTTAATATCGATCCCATAGCTTTTTATATAGGTGACCGGGCAATCGGATGGTACGGCATCATGGTGGCGCTGGCTGTCATCACGCTGATAACCTGGGCGCTATTGTCCGTAAGGCGGGACCCCCGCCTTACCTATAATATGGTATTAAACGGCGCTCTCGTCGGTATCCCATCCGGCATCATCTTCTCCCGTCTGCTCCATGTAATAGACCTGTGGGACTATTATTACCAGCACCCCGGGGAAATCATAGGCGGTTCCGGTCTGACTATCTGGGGAGCGGTATTGGGAGCAGCCTTGGGTATCTGGATATTCAGTAGGTTAAGAAAAATATCATTCGGTTATCTCGCTGATGTTATTTCGCCCGGTATTATCCTGGCGCAGGCTGTCGGTCGTGTCGGCTGCACCATCCTCGGCGATGATTACGGCTACCCTACCACGCTTCCCTGGGGCTTTGTCTATACCAGCCCTAACAGCCCCGCCAATCAGGCGGCGGGTTTTACCCCTACTCACCCCGTCGTCGTCTATGAAATCATCTATGCCCTCATCCTCTTTGCAGTCCTGATGTTTTTGCGGAAAAAACTCAAGCCGGACGGCTCTTTGTTCCTCGTTTATCTGGCTCTTTATTCTATCTGGCGCATCGGCTCCGATTTCCTCCGCGAGGGAACGGACTTCCTTTTCGGCCTGCACCAGGCACAGGTAATCGGCATTATCGTCCTGGTTGTCTGCAGCGTCCTCATTATCTGGCGTACGCGGTGGATTAAAAAGGAAGCAACGGAAACCCCCGGTCAAAAATCCGCTGTTTAGCTGTTACTTTTTAGTACTGCCTGTTTTGTCTGATAGCCGCAGGATATGGTAAGCTTTGGTGCGGAAGTCTCTCCCGAAGCTCCAGCATTCTTGACTAGGCTGTTTACATGATATACGTTGAAGTTAGCCCCGTAGCCTTTTATATAGGTTCCAGAGCTATCGCCTGGTACGGTATTCTGGTAGCCCTGGCGGTACTGACCGTGGTCGTCTGGGCGTTGCTTGCCGTCAGGAAAGACCCCCGCCTCTCTTATAATATGATTCTCAATGCCGCCCTGGTGGGTATCCCCTCCGGCGTTATTTTTTCCCGCTTCCTGCATGTCATCGAGCACTGGGACTACTTTATGCGGAACCCCGGAGAGATAATCGGCGGCGAGGGGCTTACCATCTACGGCGCTGTCCTGGGCGCGGCGCTGGGCATCTGGATTTACAGTCGGATAAGGAAAATTTCCTTCGGGTATCTGGCGGACGTTATTGCCCCGGCAATTATCCTGGCGCAGGCAATCGGCCGCGTGGGCTGTACGATTAATGGCTGCTGCTACGGCGTGCCCACGGACCTGCCCTGGGCGTTTGTCTATATGAACCCTTTGACCCACGGACCGATAGGCATCCCGGTGCACCCCACGCAGGTTTATGAGATTATCTATAACCTCATGGTTTTTGGCGTCTTAATGATGCTTAGAAACAGGTTCCGCCCCGACGGTTCTTTGTTCCTTATCTATCTGGTTTTCTATGCCGCCTGGCGACTCGGCATCGACTTTATCCGCGATAGAAACGTGCTGTTTATCGGACTGGATGAAGCCCAGCTTATCTCCATCGCCGTGATAATTTTCGCTGGCGTGCAGCTGATATGGAAAACACGCTGGATTAAGAAAAAAGCCGCCGAACCACCCGCCTAAAAGCCTGCTGTCTAGCCCTTATGCCTGTTAATCAGCGCCAGCTTCCAGACGTTATCCTCCCCCTTTATCCCCCCGATAGTGCATACCCGGATATCGTCACCCTTGTAGTCCGCCGCTGATATCTCGTAAATGAATTCGGCTATTTTCTGCGGCGTATTGGTATCACACTTCAATTCTTTAGGACCTTCGGCCGCGTTAAAAGCCCCCGGGTTTTCCATGTTTCCGTGGTACGTTGCCACGCCGTATAGTGTCCCTGCCTTCGGCTTGACCGCCCAGGTAAATGCCGGCTTGCCCGCTGTCTTGATGCTCAAGATATAGACCGGCGTATTTTTCTCGTTAATGTTAGTTATAATCCCGGCGACTCTCGGCGTCTTTAGGCTGTCCGGCTCGTAGTTGGCGCCGTCCATGATTTTCTTCAGGTAGCCGCTCGCCGGTTTGGACTTGACGTGATACAGGAGTTTATATGTCTCGAAAATCGACTCCGTTTGTATGCCGTTGCTGACTGCCAGTAGCCTGATATCATTATCATACTTGACTGCTGTATAGTGCCGCAGCGGGTCGTAAGCAACATTGCCGATAGGCCCCATGATGATGCTGTTTTCCTTGGGCGTTGCCTTTCTCTCCCGACTCTGCGGCGAGCGCCCGGTCACCAGGTAGGCGAAAGCGGGTTTTTTATCTTCCGTCATCCCCAGGAATATCTGCCTCCCCGGGTAAGGTCCATTCGGATTTTTCATCTTCTTCTCCTGTCAGCCGCTTCTTTTGAAGTCCAGTACGTTAAGTCGTAGCTGGTTTTTGCCTCCCCAGTTGTCCACCTCCAGGTTATAAACGATATCGATGCGCGGCGCGAATTCTGCCTGGTGGTTGCCCAGTCGGAACGCCACGCAGTCCCACACCGAGCCTCCCTGTTTCAGTCGCATCCGCAGGTGTTCGTTGCCGTTGCCCATGGGGCGTCTTTCCAGCACCTCCACCCCCCGGCTCATGAATGTCGGCACCGGGTTGCCGTGCCCGAACGGCGCCAGCAGCTGCGTGGTCGGGTAGGTGTCCCCGCCGAGTTCGTTTAGTGTCACCTCGGCGTCGATGTTCAGGTGCGGACGCAGTTCCACCCCGGCCAGCTTTTCCGCCACCAGCGCCGAGAGTTCCTGCTCCAGCTGCGGTAGGTCCTTGGTCGGCATGGTGAAGCCGGCCGCCGCGGCGTGCCCCCCGAAGCGTGTGAAGTACCTGCTGAAATTGTTTAACGCGGCGATGATATCGAACTCCGGGATGCTGCGGCAGCTACCGTGACAGACCGTGTCCGCTATGTGGATTACCACGGACGGACGGTAAAATTCCTCGACTAATCGGCTCGCCACCAGGCCGGCGATGCCCATCGGGTATTCCCGGTCGGCGGTTATCAATAGCGGCGGCAGTCCCATGGCGACGACCTGCTCCCGAGCTTTTTCCAGTGTGGCGGTGGTCAGCCGTTGCCTTTCCTCATTCTTTTGGGTCAGCCAGGTCGCCAGCTCCTGGGCTTCCTTGTCCGACTCCGTCATCAGGAGATTGTAGCCGGTCAGCCCGTCGGCTAACCTTCCCGCGGCGTTGAGGCACGGCGCGATGACCCAGGCAATCCTGTCGGCGTCGATTTTCCCCTCTTCTAGCCTTGTCTGGTTTATCAGTTCTCTGATGCCGGGCCGCGGGTTGGCGTTGATATTTTTCAGTCCCTCTTTGATAAGGAAGCGGTTTTCCCCCAGCGGCGGCGACATATCGGCGATGGTGCCTATCGCCACCAGGTCCGTTGCCGTAAAAATTTGCTCTTCTTTATCCAGGCTCCGGTACAGCGCCTGCAGCAGCTTAAAAGCCACCCCCACCCCCGCCAGATTGTCATATGGGTATCGGGAGTCGTTAAGCTTGGGATTGATTATCGCCAGGGCTTCCGGGAGTGCTTCCGGGGGACTGTGGTGGTCGGTGATTATAATATCCAGCCCCGCGTCCGTCGCCTTTTTTACCTCTATCACGTCCGTAACGCCGCAGTCGACGGAAATCACCAGGCTGGCTCCCTGTTCGTGGAGTTTTTTCAGGGCGGCTGTGGTCAGGCCGTGCCCCTCCGTCTGGCGGTGCGGTATGTAGGGGATGGCCTTGCCTTTGAGCAGCGAAAGCCCCTGCACGAGTAAAGCGGTGGCGGTGATGCCGTCGGCGTCGAAGTCCCCGTAAACCCCGATTGTCTCGCCCTTGAGCAGCGCCCGGTAAACGCGGGCCACTGCCTTTTCCATATCGGGAAATAATTGAGGGTCGCCCATCAGACTGCGGTCGCTGGCAAGAAAGGACGGTATGTCCTCCGGTCTGTTGACGCCGCGGTTATGCAGGAGTTGTATCAGTAGCGGGGGATAGCTGGACTTGCTGTCCTTGTCGGCGAGGACTTCCACCTGTGGCAGCAGGTTCCAGCTACAATGGCTCAAATTTATGCCTCGGAATACTTCCTCAAGATAAGCACCGAATTATGGCCGCCGAAACCGAAGGAGTTGGTCAGCGCGGTATTCACCTTGACCTGCCGGGCGGTATTGGGCACGTAGTCGAGGTCGCAGACGGGGTCGGGGTTCTCGTAGTTAATCGTCGGCGGCACAATGCCCTTTAAAATCGTCATGATGCAGACGGCCGGCTCCAGCGACCCGGCGCAGCCGATGAGGTGTCCCGTCATCGACTTCGTGGAGCTGATGGGTATCTTGTAGGCGCGCTCGCCTAAGGCTATCTTTATCGCCTTGGTCTCCATGGCGTCGTTCAGTTGCGTGGACGTGCCGTGCGCGTTGATGTAGTCTATTTCCTCGGGCTTGATGTTGCCCCTTTTCATCGCCAGCTGCATGGCTTTGGCCGCCCCCTCGCCGCTTTCCAGGGGCTGCGTCACGTGGAAAGAGTCGGCGGTGGCTCCGTAGCCGACGATTTCCGCCAGGATATTAGCCCCCCGTTTCAGGGCGTGGCCGAGCTGCTCCAGTATCAGGACTACGGACCCCTCGGAAAGTATGAAGCCGTCCCTGTCTTTATCGAAGGGACGTGATGCCTTCTCCGGCGCGTCGTTCCTCGCGGAAAGCGCTTTAAGCTGGCTGAAGGCGGTGATTCCCAGAGGATTGATAATCGCCTCGGCGCCGCCGGCAAACATTACCTGCGCGATGCCGTTCTTAATGTATTCTACGGCCAGGCCGACGGCGTCCGAACCGCTGGAGCAGGCCGATGTCATGCACATGTTGGGCCCTCTGACCCCCAGCGCTATCGATATCTGGGCGGCGGCGATATCCGCAATCATCATCGGCGCCAGAAACGGACTTACCCTGTCCGGCCCCTTTTCCACTAGCACTCTGGCTTGGTCGAACAGCGTGGTCAGGCCGCCGATGCCGCTGCCGATGAATACGCCGATGTCGTCCTTATTGCTCTCGTCGATTTTAAGATTGGCGTCCTTGACCGCCTGGAAGCCGGCCGCCACCGCCAGCTGCGCGAAGCGGTCCATGCGCCGTATTTCCTTGCGGTTGATATAGTCATTGGGGTCGAACCCCTTGACCTCCCCGGCGATTTTTACCTCCATGTTGGAGGCGTCGAAGAGTGTGATATATCCTACTCCGGATTTGCCGGCGATGAGATTTTCCCAGGTGGTTTGCATGTCTAGGCCCAGCGGCGTCAGCGCGCCGATGCCGGTTACAACGACTCTGTTGTTTTGATTACTAATGTCAGTATCCTCCTCGTTTCAACTGGAAAGAATGTAAAATAATGGGGATTTATACCTAATTTTTAGCATATTCTACGCATATTTTCAAGTTCAAGCCAAGCTATTATGTCCGATGTCTGCCCTTTGACCTTCCTCCACGCCTGACGCTATAATTCTGGTTGACCCCCTTTTTGTATGAATGATATTATTAAGTCTCCCACCGTTGCTTTAGACAGCCTCGGCTGTAAGCTGAACCAGGCGGAAATACAGCAGCTGGCACGTCAGTTGGAATCCTCTGGTTATAAATTAGTAGACCCTTCTGAAAAGGCCGATATCTATGTCCTCAATACATGCACGGTTACCCATGTGGCCGACCGTAAATCGCGGCACCTGCTGCGTCTTGCCCGCCGCCGCAATCCCTCCACCCGCCTTATCGCCGTCGGCTGCTATGCCCACCGCGCCCCCGCCGCACTCGCTGAAATAGAAGGCGTGGAGCTTGTCCTCGGCAACGACCGTAAGATGAGCCTCCTTAAACTGCTGGGTGTCCCTCAAAGTGCGGAGAAGGTCGCTGCCGTGCCTTCCGGTCCCCACGTTGCCCGCCGCACCCGCGCCTTCCTCAAGGTGCAGGACGGCTGTAAGAATTTCTGCGCTTACTGTATCGTGCCTTACGTGCGTAGCCGACTTCAAAACGTACCGCCGGAGAAGATAGTAACCTTGGTGCGAGGACTCGTCGCTAACGACTGCCGCGAGGTGGTCCTGACCGGCACGGAAATCGGCTCCTATGCAAGCAGCGGCGTAAATCTGGAGGGACTTATCCGGCGTATTCTTGCCGATACTCCTGTATCGCGACTGCGCCTCTCCTCGCTCCAGCCCCACCAGGTTTCCCCCTCTCTCGTTAGTCTCTGGCGGGACGCACGATTGTGTCCCCATTTTCACCTGTCGCTCCAGAGCGGCAGCGATGCCGTCCTGAAAAGGATGAAGCGCCGCTACACGGCAGATGACTACCGTAAAACCGTTAAGCTAATCCAAAGTTCAGTGCCGGATGTCGTGGTTACCTCCGACGTTATCGTCGGTTTCCCCGGCGAGACCGATACCGAGTTTAAGGAGACCCTGGACTTCTGCCGCGAGATGAGGTTCGCCCGCATTCATGTTTTCCCCTTTTCCCCCCGCCCCGCCACCGAAGCCGCTGCCATGCCCGACCAGGTGCCGGCCGGCATCTTAAAAGAGCGCGTCAGCCGTATGCTTGCGTTGGCGCAGGAAAGCGCAAAATCATTCCATAAGCGTTTCATTGGCAAGACCCTGGAGGTCCTCTGGGAGCAGCGTTCCGGCAGTGTATGGTCGGGACTGACCGGCAATTACATCAGGGTATATGCCAGAAGCAATAACGACCTGACCAATCTCATTACTCCTGTGAAACTTGTCAAACTTTACCGCGACGGTCTTTACGGCGAGTTTTAACTGCTTGTTTGGTATTCCCGGTTCAATAATTTGCTCTTACGTCATCATTTCATTGACAATTAGCTCTGTAAATATATAATTAAGACACTTGGTTATTATAGGAGGCGACCCCATGAGCAGATTTACGGAGGTTTTAACGGTTTCTCCCCTTGATGACGGCAGGACCTGGTTCACGCGCCGGGAGTTCGGCTATGATGTCCATGAAGAAGGCAGCGGCGATACTGTTGAAGTCCCTGTCACTTTTATGACTGATTTCGCCAGCATTCCCAGGCCTCTCTGGGTTATTCTGCCTAGGTGGGGTAAATACGGCAATGCCGCTGTTATCCATGACTACTGCTACTGGGCGCAGAAACGCTCGCGCAAGGAGTCCGATGCTATCTTCCTGGAAGCCATGGGTGTCTTGGAAGTTGCTACCGTAAAGAAATACCTTATGTACTGGGCGGTGCGTGTTTTTGGCGGATTCGCCTGGAGTGGCAATCAGAAAAAGAAAGAGAAGCGCGGAGGTTTTAAACCGCTGGTACTGGAAAAAGAAGTAAAATCTACTGAAAAGCCGAAAACATTAGGTATTAAACTTTAGTTTGTTTCATGTATAGCTTGTCCAGGGCTTCCTTATAACCCTTGACACTTACAGCCATGTAGCACCGGGTTTACAACAAGCTGCTGCTGAAAGATTAGATGAAATAGTAACTAGGACAGATAAAAAATTAGATCAAGAAATCAAAGAGATAATAAAATAAACAATGTAAAGGATATTATATGAAATGGGATACAGTATTCTTTGGGATGGAATGTAATAGAATAATTAATGGTTTAATAGATTACCATAAAATATTTGATAATTTATTAGACTCAATAAAAAAAGAAAATATTTCCAAAATAAAAAAAGAAGTTTACGCAATCGCAAAAGAACACTCTTTAAATGATGACGACGAATACGCAGAATGGTCAATAAAAAAAGATGAACACGATGGCACATATGAAATGTTATATACTAACTTCTTAAAATATTCTTTTATTGTTCTTGTCGGTCTTATTCTAGAAGATCATTTATATAGATTATACTTGGCAGTTTGTGACAAAAAGGATATTTTAAAACCACATCCCGTTCCACGAGTTAATATCATTGAAAATTGCCGGAAAGATATAGAAGAAACTGGAGTTGTCATTGACCTAAAATTCTGGGATTCGATTATTGATTTTAAAACTGTTAGGAATTGTATTGTTCATTCATCGGGGAAAATTACTCATTCTAGAGAAAATGAATTACGTAGAATCTCAGGTAAATATCCTGGATTATATATTAGCCAAGCTGTAAATAGGCGTAATTTAATGCCATTACACAATGAGGATGATATGCTCGTGGTAGACTCTGAATATTGTATGTCTATCGTTACAGACATTAAACTTCTATTTAGAGAATTGTTTAAAACTGCCAAGTTGCCAACAAAAATGCGATACGAAAATAAAAAATTTATCTTCGAATAGAAAGAATAGGATGTATCCGTTAGCTAAAATGAAAAAGCCCATATTTTATTTTTCATGACATGGGCTTTTTAGCTTCAAATTCTGGCGCGCCCGGAGGGATTCGAACCCACGACCCCCGGTTCCGAAGACCGGTGCTCTGATCCGCTGAGCTACAGGCGCCTGCATTCAGCTTCAATCTTACCCTATAACGACCCTTTCGGCAAATCAGAAGTTGGTTAAGGTGAGTGGAGGGTTTGATTACTCACGAAGTGAGGAACAAATCCTTGGTAGGATTGATGGGAGAGTAGTGGGATGGTTGGTTGGTATGAGTGGAGGGTTTGATTACTCGCGAAGCGAGGAACAAATCCCTGGTAGGATTGATGGGAGAGTAGTGGGATGGTTGGTTGGTATGAGTGGAGGGTTTGATTACTCGCGAAGCGAGGAACAAATCCCTGGTGGGGTGGATGGGGGAGTGGTAGAGGGGTTAGGTGGGGTGAGTGGAGGGATTTGAACCCTCGATCTCCAGGGCCACAACCTGGCGCCTTAGACCACTTGGCCACACTCACCGCGCTGGACTCTATTATTATAAAGGAAAAACATGCCCCCATCAATCGGCGGGACTATTTCTCCGGCACCTTAATCACCCCGTCTACCTCCTCCAGGTCGTACCACCATTTGTACCTTTTGTCCTGCTTGCCGTATCCCCAGGCGTCGTCCATTTTTACCAAAAGCCTGTCCAGAACAGGGATTCTTTTCACCATCCATCGGACCATATCATGCGTCCAGCCTTCCGGTTTGTTCCACGGGCAGACCTTGATGCACCTCCCGCACGCCGAGCCGTGGGGATTTGTCGTCCTGAATTTACTGCACTTCTCCGCGTCGAAATGCCAGGTCTCATAACCGTTATACATCTCTTTATCGCCTCTGGGTATAGCGTTGGCGTGACATTCAACGGCGCATTTCAGGCACTTCTCGCAGAACTCCTGCAGTCCGAAGTCGATGGGCTTGTCCGGTTCGAGCGGCAGGTCGGTGGTTACTACCGCCGCCTTGAAGCGTGTCCCCAGGAAAGGGTTCAGCACGATGCCCGCCCGACTCATCTCCCCGATTCCCGCCAGCAACAGCAGGGGAGGCACCACCACCTGGTAATTTAACGCGTGGTGCGCCCGTGCCCGGTAGCCCAGCCTCCGTATGTAATCGGCCATGACGCAGGAAATCAGCGCCGTATTGGAATAGCCGATGAAGCTCTGCGAGCCGGAAATCCAGTCGTCCCCGGTAGAGCCCAGCATCGTCTCGTAGTTCTGGTCGATTACCACGATAATGGCGTATTTATGGTCGAGGTTGACCTCTTTACCGGTCGCATCGTGACTGTAAACGGCGTACCGTGGCAGCTCGCAGATGCCCACGATGTCCGACCGCAAAAAATAGCCTAGTTTTTTGATGTGCCGGCTCAACTCCGCCGGGTCGTCCGGCAGGGGCGCTCTGGTCCTGGCGACCTCCCCATCGACCGCCTGTATCAGGGGTGTCATGGTCTGGAAGAAAGCCGCCCCCAGGGGGAATTTAGGCACGAAGCGCTCCATCTCGCGCCGCGCGGCTTCCCCCAGTTCTCCCCGCATCACCTTCCCGAAGCCATGCTCCCTTTCATCGAAGCGCTTGACGTTATCGGTAATCCTGGTCGTGGGCTTGTCCACCCTTTTCAGCTTCTCCATGGGGTAGGGCCCCAGTTGCTTTCTGCTGCGCGCCGTCGTTTTGTTAACATTTTTAACCAAGTCGTGTTTCCCCCTTTCCGGGTAATGTTTTAGTTATTTCTCGCTGAACTCCACGATGGTTACCCCTTCACCCCCCTCCCATTTTTCGCCTGCCCGGAAGCTCTTCACCAGCGAGTGCCGCCCGAGTTCACGCCGCACGGTCAGGCGTAGTGTCCCGCTGCCCTTGCCGTGGATTACCTTCACCTGCTGCAGGCCCGCCAAGTAGCTATCGTGCAAAAAACGCTCCAGCCTGGGGATCGCCTCGTCCACGGTCAGGTAGCGCAGTCGCAGTTCATCGGGCGCCGGCGGACCGGCATAATACTCTTGCTCTCTCACGGTGATTTTACTGATTCAATAATATTAATGTGCCTTCAGGATAATGCCGTCTTTACCGTACTTTTTAGTGAGTGAAACCGCCAGGAACATAAAGGGCCGGTCAACTCTTAAGACTTTTAAAGGACAATGTCGCAGTCCTGCTGGAGCGAAGATAAGACAGCTTGTGGTAAGGATATATTTCTCGTCTTCCAGCCAGAGCTCTACCTCCCCGCCTAAGTCCGAGGGATTTTGCGGGTCGCTGCCGATAAAGCCGATAACCTCATCGAAATCATGCACATGTGACGGAGAACCTTCGCCGTCAGTTGCTTTCCAGTACCAGGAACAGATGATGCTGAAGGCGCCCTTGATAAACTCGTCTTCCAGCCACATTACGCGGGTGGCTCTATCGTTATACCCATGCTCTTGGTCCAATTGTCGCGTCATATCCGGGAGTCTTAAATCGGTCATAACGTATTTTTCATATTTTCTGCCTGCCATTTTTAGTTACTCCTTGGAAATTTATACAACGTAAAGACATTGTAGCATGTTTTAGGGATTGAAGAACAAATGGGAAAACATCAGTATATTTCATGTTGACAAATGTCCAGATGGGAGTATAATTAGTGCTGCTAAATAAGAATCTGTATAAAAAAGGAAGCTGGTGAAAAGGATGTGGATATGGAGTAAATTTGTTAACGTATTTAAACAAACTATAGATAAATCTCAAGACATAGTCAGGACGACATGGGATAAATCTCAAGATATTTATTCAGTTACTATAGAAAAGGGAAAAAGATTATCAAATATACGACTATTAGTAGTAATAATTTTTATCGTCGTTTTGTTTTTTGTTGTGAATTATATCTTTTTCGTCAGCTATCTGCAGTTAAATGAAACAGAAGTGTCAAATCTCAAAGACCAACTCAAAATAACAGAGAATGAAACGGCTCAATTGGTAATAAAAAAGGATATAGCACTCAAGGAAAATGGATGGGTCTTGTTATGGAACTATTGTAGCACTGAAACTTTTAAAACAATTTCCATAAGTATATTAATCACTATATTTGGCGCTGCCTTAGGGTATCTATTCAAGGTTGATGAAGCAATTAAAGAAAGGCTCCGCGCTCAAAGGCAAAAGAGAATACAAGCCCAAACAGCGTGTATTGAAAGTACTACTGATATGTGGCATCATTTTGATTCCATTGTTAGTGAAATACGATTTTATGAATTTGATAGTAAGAGAGTCGGATTAATTAATAATACACAAAATGATGCACAAAAAGATGAGTCTGATAAAGAATCTGGAAGTGCTGAAACAAAAAAAACAATCGTTGATTTACTTAAAGAGATTGAATATTTCGTTAACAAAGCTGAAGTAGTTTTTAATAAATGGCGTTTTAGTTTTCCAGAATTGCCTAAAATACTAAATAGATATATAGATATTGGAAGGTACAAAAAATATAAAAACATGATTGACCTTCGGGCAAGTTCACTAATTCTCATATTTATTAACTTATTATACGAAGCTTCTTCTTCAGCGGGGTATCATATCTGGAAATTTGAACAGGAAATAACAAATGAGAAAGATTTAGAAAAGAAGAAAAATATCATTGCCAATAATCAACAAAGAATACAGACAATACAAAGTTCATTGAGTGTAATTCAAGATTTAGTTAGATTTATTATACATCAACCGATGATAGGGATTTTAAAGTGTGCGACGGAACCTCTAGAGGGATGGGGAGCGAGCAGGGAGGAAGATATTGAGGCAAGATCTTATATAATTAGTAGTTGGCAAGAATTATTTGAAAACGCAATAAAAATAAAAAGAATAGAACTTAAAATACGTCCAGATGCACAATATACAGTATGTGATTGGGAAGTTCCCTATACATGTGACCACATCAATCAGCTTGCTGAAGAATTTTGTGCTATCGCTAATGAAATTTCACAACAAGAAAATGATACTTGGCGTAAATTAATTAAGATTTATGAAGAAAAAACCGATAGTTCTGGTTAAACAATTTCAACTGGTTAGTTGATAAATAAGTGATTCTTACCATGAGAAGTTCTTCTATCTTGGTCTTAACTCTCCTTGCCCCCTTAATGTCATACCCCTTATAATTAAACCGTATGTTTGAAGTCCTTGCGGAAAAACTGAATAATGTCTTTCGCGTTTTGACCAGCCGCGGCAAGCTCACGGAAAAAGACATCGATGAAGCCCTGCGGCAGGTGCGTCTGGCCCTGCTGGAGGCGGACGTTAACTTTAAAGTAGTCAAGGACTTCACCGGACGCGTTAGGGAACGCTCCATCGGCAAGGAGGTCATGGAGAGCCTGACCCCCGGCCAGCAAATCGTTAAAATCGTCAACGAAGAGTTAATCAAGACCCTTGGCGACGGCGCTTCCGGCAAGCTGGTGTCCGTATCGCAGCCCCCCGCCGTTATCATGATGGTCGGTTTGCAGGGCAGCGGCAAGACCACCACCGCCGCCAAGCTGGCGCTGCTTCTGAAGCACGGCGGACATAAGCCGCTGCTCGTTGCCGCCGATAACCGACGCCCCGCCGCCATCGAGCAGCTGGTGACGCTCGGCAAGCAGCTCGACGTGGCGGTATACGCCGAAGACCCCAAGGCGTCATCTAAGGATATCTGCGCCCACGCTCTGAATCAGGCGAAGAAAATCGCTGCCACTCACGTCATTGTCGATACGGCCGGCCGACTTCACGTCGACGAGGAGCTTATGAAAGAGCTGGAGCAGGTGAAAAAGGTGCTGAAGCCGGACGAGGTGCTGCTGGTGGTGGACGCCATGACTGGGCAGGACGCCGTGCGCGTGGCCGAGGAGTTCCACGCTAAAGTGGACGTGACCGGACTCATTATGACCAAGATGGACGGCGATGCCCGCGGCGGCGCGGCTTTGTCCATACGCTGGGTAAGCGGCGTGCCGATTAAGTTCATCGGCATCGGGGAAAAGGTGGACGCCCTGGAGCCTTTCTATCCGGATCGACTGGCTTCCCGCATCCTCGGCATGGGTGATGTCCTCACCTTCATCGAAAAAGCGGAAAAGACCCTCGACGAGAAGAAGGCGCTGGACCTGCAGAAGAAAATCCAGAAGTACGGGTTCACGCTGGAGGACCTTCTCGACCAGCTAAAAGCCATCAAGAAAATGGGACCGATTGGGCAAATCGCCGATATGCTGCCGGGCATGTCCAAACTATCCGGCAGGCTGCCGGAGGGCGCCCAGGAAGCCCAGCTGAAAAAGATAGAAGCCATTATCCAATCAATGACGCCGGAAGAAAGAGACAATCCCTCGCTTATCGGGGGGAGCCGGCGCCGTCGTATCGCCAGAGGCAGCGGCACTGCCACGCATGACATCAATCAATTATTGAACCAGTTTTCCCAGATGCAGAAACTCATCAAGATGGGCGCCGGCGGCAAACTACCCAAGAACATGATGGGGATGTTCGGAAAGCAATAGAATTAAGAGTCAATAGCTGGTTATTGCTGGGTATCGGGTGCAGGACCTTCTTCCGCTTTATGTTTTTCCACATTCATCAGGTCGCGGGAAAAGAAACTGCCGAATGTCAACACCAGAATTACTCCTCCGGCGATGAAAAACACCGCGCTTACCCCGATAGCATCCGCCACCGGCCCGGTAACTGCCAGCCCCAAAGGCATCATCGCGGCGGAAATCGAGTTCAGCAAGGCAAAAACCCTGCCCTGAACATCCTTGGCGACCGATGACTGCAGTATTGCCCCGATAGGCGCGTTGACCATCGCGCTGCCGGCACCGATAACAAACATCATCGCCAGCGCGACAGCGTAGAAGCTGGGTGTAAGAAATCCCATCACTATCACGGCGATACATTCGATGATAACGCCGGTGAAGCAGGTGATAATCCGCCGCTTGAATCCGCCCCACACCCCCAGGAGGAGTCCCCCGGCAATCGTGCCGATGCCGATGCACGTCCCCATCCAGCCGTACAGCCATACCTCGCCGGCCAGTTGCTTGGTAACATATATCGGCATCAGGGCCACAATCGGGCTGCCGAAGAAATTAAAAATGGAAAACAGAATGAATAACATCAGGATGCCCCGCCAGGAGACTATGTAGCGGAATCCCTGCATCATATCCCTCAATACGTTGGGTTTTGCTGATAGGGTGGTACGCGGCGGCTGCGGTATGACTAGCGGGAGTAGGCATCCAACCGCGATGATAGCGGTGATGATATCCACGGATAGTACGCCCTGCATGGGCAGCGCTTCCATGAGAAAAGCGCCGACCGGTGGGCTGACGACGTTGATAATACCCTGTAGTGTCATGTTCAGGCCGTTAGCCCTTGTCAGGTGTTCTTCCGGTACTATCATCGGTATGGAAGCGCCTACAGCTGGCCACTGGAAGGTATTACCGATAGCTCTGCCGACCATCACCACATATATGTGCCAGACCTGGATTGTGTCCGTCAGAAAAAGGATGACCAGTACCAGTGTTAGGAACATGGTGAAGAGGTCGGCGAATATCATGATTAGCTTGCGGTTCCAACGGTCTATAAACGGCCCGATAAAAGGTCCCAGGACGACCGCGGGGATAAAGTTTAACATCATGGCGGTGGCCAGGACGGTCGCGGAGCCCGTTTCTTTCGTTAAGTACCACGCCAGCGCAAAGCCGACTACGGCGCTGCCGAAGATAGAAAAAGCTTGGCTGGTCCATAATATGAAGAACTTTTTAATTGCGGTTATTCCCCCATTAAAACCTTAAAGAGATATTTAAATAAGTGTAGATACAGTTAATCAAAATTAATAAAGTTGATATATTATAATAATAAATATTGAAAATGTCAATGCAATTTTTAAAAATATTTAAGTTTCTTTATATATTTTTCAAAAAATGTATATAAAGATGGATTTTATAATTATTATCTGATTAGTACTGAAACGTTGTCGTAAAGTCGTTCACGTTCAGTGTATAGGTTGTGCCCGAAGTGAAATCGCTGCCGAGGGTGATATTTTCTTCAAAGTAGGTGTATATCGCGGGACAGGCGGTATCTTTAGGATGCCGCACAGTGACTTCAAGATTGACCGTAGTGCCTTCACGCGTAATCATGATGTTATTGAATTTGGTACAGCCGTCCGCCAGTCCGCCCTTGATATAAACGCCGATTTGCGGGGGATCCGACATTAGAAGGTCGATGTTTACCTCGTGTATCGGCGCCAGGCTGATTTCGTAATCTTCCAGCGCCGCATCATTCTTCATGTCCCAGTAGTCGTCCATGACGGCCGCGGTCACTTTGCCTTCTTCAACGGTAATGACGGCTGCGTGGTGCGTAACGACCCCCGCCAGCATTTCCCCGGCCCGGTTGCCATAGCCGGCGTGCCTGCTGTCGAATTCGTAGGTGAATTGCCAGCCGTTATCTGTTTGTGTGGTGGCCGTCAGCTCGAGAGTCTTCGACATACTGTCATAAATATAGGTAGCGTCTGCCTTGGTAAACGACTCCGCAATCTGGCGGCTTTCATCTTGGGATACCGTTGCCTGGGAGCAGGCACCACTTACCAGCGTGAGGAAAACCAGTAGCATAGATAGACATATCAATGATGTTCTGGCAATCACGATTCTCCCCCTGTCCAGCGTCTCCAGTATATTATAACGTAGTATATACGTTGTGGTTAGGTGGCCGCAACGGGTTCATTCGGTTTGTCCTCCGGCGGGTGTTTCTCCAGTTCCATCAGGGATTTGCTCAAGAAACCCAGCAGGGTAATAATCAGGAAAGCCCCGCCGCAGATAAAGTAAATCCACTCTATCCCCATAAAGTCGGCCGCCGGACCGGCAATCGCCAGTCCCACCGGCAGCATCAGCCCGCTTAAGGAGTTTATCAGGGTGAAGACGCGCCCCTGCATGTCCTTGGCGACTATTGAGTTCATAATCGCCAGGAACGGGGCGTCCGTCATCGTAACGCCGACTCCAAGGAAAAATGAGTTCACCAGAATGAAATAAAATAGGCTTTCGGAGGTAAAGCCCAGCACCACATTGGTAACGCCGATTAACAGCAGCCCCAGTAATAACGTGAAAATGCGTTTCTTAAAGCCTCCCCATATCCCCAGCAGAAAGCCGGTCGATATGTTGCCGATACCGGCAGCGGCATTAAGCCATCCCAGCTTAAGGACATCACCGCCGAGATTGAGGTTCACCAGCATCGGGAAAAGACTGATGGCGGGACCCGCGAAAAATCCGAGCAGGGCAAACAGCCACATCAGTATCGTCAGCCCCTTTCGCGCCAGCAGGTAGCGGAAGCCCTGCACCATGTCGCCGATGATGGAGGACTTTTCTTCCAGTGTGGTACGCTCCGGCTGCGGAATCGTTAGCGGGAGAATGAAGCCGACCGCGATTACGGCCGTGCCGATATCCACCGCAAGCACGCCCTGCATCGGCAGCGTCTCCATCAGTAAAGCCCCCAGCGGCGGTGCCGTTATACTCACGACACCCTGGAGCATCTGGTTCAAGCCGGCGGCGCGGGTCAGGTGCTTCTCCGGCACGATGGTGGCGACCGAAGCCAGCATCGCCGGGAAATGGAAAGTCTGCCCGATGGAGCGTAAGACCATCGCCACGTAGATATGCCATATCTGGATGGTATCCGTCAGGAAAAGCACTACCAGCCCCAGCGTGACGATAGCGATGGAGAGGTCTGCGAAAATCATGATTTTCTTGCGGTTCCACCTGTCCACCAGCGGCCCGATAAATGGCCCCAGCACTATCTGCGGTATCAGTGCCACCATCATGGCGGTCGCCAGTATCGTTGCCGAGCCGGTCTCCCTGGTCAGGTACCACGCCAGCGCAAACTCCACTACCATGGTCCCTATCAGCGAGAACGCCTGGCTGAACCACATGACAAAAAAGGTTTTAATTTTAGATGCCTCCTAAAAATACAAAAAAGAAAGGGGCTTTGCGTGCCCCTTTAATAAAAAACAATAAAATTCCCGCCTCTCTATTTAGAAAAGAGCACTCCTTTCCTTCCGTGAGAAAATATTAAGAAATTTCATGACTTGCGTATTATAACACAAGATTTACAGGAAGTATAGTAGTTGGTGAAAAATTTTTTCCGGTGGTCTTTGAGCTAGCGACTCCTTACTGGTTAAGGGAGGGATTGATATGGTCCTCGACTAGAATTCTTACCCCGAACAACAGAGCCATGGCGATGATTATAGCGGCAAGAATCAAAAACAAAAACCAGGCGGAGAATTCTGTATAAAGATAGTCGATACCTGTCCCCATGCCGCAGGCGGCGGCTAAAACGAAAACGTACAAGAGGAATTTGGAGACCTTTAGTGAAATACGCTTCACTCTAAATAGTCCTTCAGCTTACGACTCCTGCTTGGGTGCCGCAGTTTCCTCAAGGCTTTGGCTTCAATCTGGCGGATGCGCTCACGCGTCACGTTGAACTCCACGCCCACTTCTTCCAGCGTCCGGCTGCGCCCGTCTTCCAGCCCGAAGCGCAGCTCCAGCACCCGCTTCTCGCGTGGGGTGAGGGTTGTCAGCACGTCCTCGATTTGCTCCTTGAGCAGCTGCTTGGAGGCTATGTCCACCGGCGGCAGGGCGTTCCTGTCCTCGATGGAGTTGCCGAGCGGGCTGTCCTCCTCCTCGCCGATAGGGGACTCCAGTGAAATGGGGAGTTGTGACACTTTGACAATCTCCCGTACCTTGTCGGAGGAGACCTCCATCTCCTTGGCTATCTCGCGCGAGGTGGGTTCGCGACCGTACTCCTGCGCCAGTCGCCGACTGATTCTTAAGAGGCGGTTGATGGTCTCCACCATGTGCACCGGTATGCGGATGGTGCGTGCCTGGTCGGCGATGGCGCGGGTCAGCGCCTGCCGTATCCACCACGTGGCGTAGGTGCTGAACTTATACCCCTTGCGGTAATCGAACTTTTCCACGGCCCTCATCAGCCCGATGTTGCCCTCCTGTATCAGGTCGAGCAGGGACATGCCGCGCCCGATGTGCTTCTTGGCTACGCTGACCACCAGCCGCAGGTTGGCTTCAATCAGGTGCTTTTCCGCCCGCTTGCCTTCGTGCAGAATCTTATTTATGTAGTCGGAGAAAAACGTTTCATGGACGCCCAGAGAGTTGACGAATTCGGGCTTGACGACCAGCTTTTCTAAATCGGACAGAGACACGCTGCCGTCGATGGTATTGCGGATTTCTTCCGGGAGCAGGCGGCTGACCATAGAAAGCCTGATAAGTGCCTCTTCCGTTTCGGGAGTTGTCTTGCCCAGCCTGAAAGCGAAATCGTTTATCACCTGCGGGTCCACGGAGTTATCGATGGTCTCCTGCAGCTTTTCATCGTAGATTGTCTCGGAAAAGCCTTTAGCCTCCTGTAGACCGAGGTTCTCCTGCAGCAGGCGGACGAGGCCGGCGGCTTTACCCATGTCCTCCAGTATCGCCAGTATTATTTCGGTAGCGGAAGGCTGCCGACCGTATTTCCTGGAGTACTCCTGTCGTATCTCGTTGATGTATTTGCTCTCTTCCATGTGCTTGGCGAGGTTTTTCTCGTCCTCGGCGGTGAGGAGTTGCACCCGGCCGATTTCGTGGAGATAGATGCGCACGGGGTCGTCGGTAATATCCTGCTCGTCGATTTCATCCGTCGGCAGTTCCAGGTCGAAGTCGATGTCTTCATCTTCCTCGTCCTCTTCGAACTGCTTGTCCTTTATCCATATATCGTCCGATTCGGATATATCCGAGTCTTCCGTGTCCTTGTCGGACTCCACATTAGTCCCGAACATCTTGTCCGCTTTGTCGTCGGAGCCCTGTATCCCCTCGAGATTATTCTCGCTGTGCAGGGAGTCCATATCTTTCTTTTCGTCGTCCATAGCCTATCTCCTTGTTCTGTGGGGGGCTGAATTTCTTTTTTTACCTTTGCGGGCATCCAGCTCGCGGAGCTGGTGACTGATTTCCAGGTCTTCTTCGAGTCGGGCGGGGTCGGTGTCCGTATCGCCTGCCTCCGCCCGCCGCGCCGCCAGTTCCTTGAGATAAGTTTTTCTTAGTTCCAGTACGCAGTCTATAAACCTGACATCGATATTGTTCCTGGCGCCGGGCAGGCTCTTATTTATTATAACATCAAGGTGCTCATGGAGGGCAGGGTCGAGCTGTTCTTTTAGGTTCGCAATATCCTCCAGCCCCTCCAGAGCGTTGAGTATCTCGCGGTTTTCACTGTACTTAAAATACTCCGGGTGGACGTCCTGCTGGTACTCGCGTAGTTCCGGGTACTGCAGGAGCAGCGCCAGACAGTATTCCTCGCGGGAGCTGGAAGCCAGGGGACGCGGCGTACCCACGGTCGCGGGTCTCGGTACGGGCGATGTACGTCTTACCGGCGACGGCTTAATCCGGCTTAATGAGGCTTTAATCGTGTTCATATCCACGTTGACCAGCGCCGCCAGTTTCTGCAGGTAATGTGCCTGCCGGATGGGGTCGTTAATCGCGGCGATGACCGGCAGCAGCCTGTCCACCGCGGCGGACTTGTCCCTGGCGGTGTTAAGGTCAAGCGCAGCGGTCGTTTTTTCGAACAGGAAATCTACCAGCGGCACGGCGTTTTTCACGAACTCCTGCCACTTTGCCATGTCTTCCCGCATCACTTCATCCGGGTCCTTGCCCGCGGGAAGGACGATGACCCGCATCTCCGCGTTGAGTATGTTTTCATAGCCGACCGTTCTTAGCATGGCTTCCTCGCCAGCGGCGTCGGCGTCCAGCGAAAGGACCAGGTTTTTGGTCAGTTTTTTCAGGATATTCACCTGCGTTTCCGTAATCGCCGTGCCCATGCAGGCGACGGCGTTGGTGACGCCGCACTGGTGCGCCATGATAACGTCCATATAGCCTTCCATGATAATGGCGGCGTCCTGTTTTCTTATCTCCGCGGCGGCGCGGTCGATACCGTATAACGTCCCGCTCTTATCGAAGGTAGGCGACTGTGGTGAATTGACATACTTGGGCAGCGAGTCGTCCAGCACCCTCGACCCGAACCCCAATACCCTTCCCTTGATATCCCGGATGGGTATCATCAGCTTGCCGCGGAAGCGGTCGAAGACCTTGCCCTGTTCATCCTGATACAGCAGACCGGCGGTAACCAGCGTCTTTTCCGTGAAGTCTCTTTCCAGCAGGTACGACTTAAGCGCCTCACGACTGTCCAGGCTGAAACCGATTTGAAAATCGGCGATGGTCTTGGCGTTAAAGCCGCGCTTTTCTACGTACTTTTTCGCCCCGGCCGCCGCCGGATTATTGAGCAGCAGGTTGTGATAATAAAGCATGGCGGCTTCGTTGGCGCTGAAGTACGGCTCTTTCTCCTCTTTTCTGCCTTCGGCGCCGCCGTAGGAGGGCAGGGTAACGCCGGCCCTTTTCGCCAGCAGTCTTAAAGCCTCCCCGAAGTCCAGCCCCTCCTTTTTCATGATGAAGGCGAAGACATCGCCGCCGGTGTTGCAGGCGCCGAAGCAGTGCCAGCTCTGCTGCTCCGGATAGACGAAGAATGAGGGGTGCTTCTCACTGTGGAAGGGGCATAAAGCCGTCAGGTTGCGCCCGGCCTTTTTCAGCGTGGCGTACTGCCCGACGACCTCGGCAATGTCCAGCTTCTGTTTTATTTCGTCGATTACGCTCATGGAATTTCAGGGACAATTATATATTATACAACTTTTATGAAGATTTCGGGCATAAATTTACGCGAAAAATGTGGAATTTTTATCTAAAAATTCATCCTCATCTTTATGCCGCGACCGTGCAGGTACTCTTTAAGCTGGCGGCAGGTATATTCCCCGTAGTGGACGATGGAAGCCACCAGGGCGGCGTCGGCGCGGCCTTCGGTAAGCACATCGTAAAGGTGCTCCGGCTTGCCCGCTCCGCCCGACGCGATGACCGGTATTCCCACCGCTTCCGCCATCATCCTGGTAAGCTTGATTTCGTAGCCGTCCTTGGTGCCGTCGGCGTCGATGGAGTTGACCACCAGTTCGCCCGCCCCCAGCCTTTCCCCCTCTTTCGCCCACCAGAGCGCATCGATGCCCATCGGCGTGACCCCGCCGTTAACGACGATTTCATAGCCCGAAGGTATTTTATCGGTAGGGGACACCCTTCGTATATCCATGGAGAGAATGGTGCTCTGCGACCCTATGGCGTCGGCGATTTCCGTTATCAGTTCCTTACGCAGCACGGCGGCGGTGTTTACGTTTACCTTTTCCGCGCCGGCGTTACGTAGCTTGGTGGCGTCTTCTACCGACCGGATGCCCCCGCCGACCGAGAAGGGGATGAAAATCTGCGAAGCCGCTTTCTCCACGAACTCAATCATGATGTCCCGGTTTTCGCGCGAGGCGGTGATATCGTAGAACACCAGCTCGTCCACGCCGTCTTCATAATACTGGCGGGCTTTGGCCACCGGGTCGCCGATATCCTTGGTATCGACGAATTTGATGCTCTTGGCGAGCTTGCCCCCGCGCACGTCGAGACAAACGACTAATCTTTTACTAAGCATAGGTTTTTATTTTACACCATTTATCGCGGCTGTCAAGGGTTCCAGCGACTGAACCTCTCCAGTATTCGCAGGCCGAGACGTCCGCTCTTTTCCGGGTGGAACTGGGTGACGAAGAGGTTCTTGTATCCCAGCGCGCAGCAGAAGTCTCCCCCGTAGTCGGCCACGGCGTAGATGTTTTGCTTGTCCGCCGGGTTCGGGTAATAAGAGTGGACGAAGTAGAACTCGTCGCCCGCCTTGATGCCGTCCAGCAGGGGATGAGGTTTAACTACCTTGACCTCGTTCCAGCCCATGTGCGGTATCTTGAGTGACTTATCTTCGAGCTTAAACCGTACGGTCTTGCCCGGCACCAGCCCGAGGCATGGCTGCGGTCCTTCCTCGGAGTCGGTAAGGACTATCTGCGCCCCGAGACAGATGCCCAGTATGGGCACACTTGACATAAAAGTATTTTTAATCGCGGTGTCCAGCCCCGTTTGCATGAGGTACTCCATGGCGCTGGGCGCTGCCCCCACCCCCGGAAAAATTATCTTCTCCGCCTTAGCCACAACGGCGGGGTCGCTGGTGGTCATCGCTTCAGTGCCCACCTCCGCACAGGCGCGCAGCACACTCCGTATGTTACCCGCGTTATAGTCGATAATAGTAATCATTTCAGGATTCCGAAAATTGTAGTCTGGTGACCTATCCCCCTGTATCCCCCTTCCCTTAGGTATTATATAGGGAAGGGGGAATTATTAGAAGAGGGGCGGGGCCCCTCTTAAACGCCCCCGTTTTATTTCTTTTTCAGTTCTTCCGCCAGCCTTAACGCATACTGGTCGGTCATGCCGGCGATGTAGTCCACCACCCCCCGCGCCACCGTATCCGCATGGCGGCGGTATTCTGCCGGCAGCTTGTCCTCGTGTTCCGTAAAATACCGGTAGAGGAAACGCACTACCTCTCTGGCTTTTTCCGTCTCTTCTTGAGCGGCGTGCAGGTTATAGACCTTCTCATTAAGATAGCTGTTCAGCGTCTTGGCTGCTTCAGCCACTGCCGGACTCATTTTGATGGCGGGCTTCTCCTCTATTATATCACTGCTGCGTACGTCCCACGAACTCTCGATAATATCCGTGACCATGGTATTGATACGCAGGGAATGGGTCAGACCCAGGACACTGACGACATCGAGGGGCAGGTCACCTTCGACGATGATGCCCGCTCTGACCGCGTCGCCGATATCATGGTTGATGTAGGCTACCGTGTCCGCAATCCTGACCACCTCGCCTTCGATGGTGCCTATCTCGCCCCAGTCGGCGCCGAGGATGG
>DAOULS010000022.1:0-11248 GCA_034418415.1 Dehalococcoidales bacterium
GGGGCGGCTGGAACGGCAAAAGTGGCAGTCGATACGAAAAGAGATGAGGGGATTAAGGTGGGGCTTATCAAGTTGAGACTGTTTCGTCCTTTCCCCCGCCGGCGCCTGGTGGAGGCGCTCAAGGGGAAGAAGGCGATAGGCGTCATCGACCGGGGCGTCGGTTTCGGCTGGAATTGCGGGCCGATGTGCATGGAACTGCGGGCACTGACGCCGGAACTTGGCATCATGCCGATACTTAGCTATATCGACGGACTGGCCAACCTGGATATCACCATCCCTCATATAGAGAGGGCTATCGATGAAGTCCAGTCTGCCGCCCTCGGCAAGTCTTACCAGGAAGTCACCTGGATTCCGCTGGAAGAGTGAGGAAAACAATGACAGTAGAGAAGAAGAAACCCAAGATTTTCGATTATTTTATAGGGACCGAAGACCCGTATGCCGGGGGTGTCGCCTGGTGTCCAGGGTGCACCCTGGAACTCACCGCCAGGTTCGTGCCTAAAGTACTGGGCAATGACATCGTCATCGTCGGCTGCCCCTGTTGTGCGGCGCCGGTACTGTATGGGCAGAACCTGGGCACCTGGCACCGTTTGTCTTATTTCAGCGGGCTGATGACCGGGGTTGCCTCCAGCGCTACCGGCATTTCCCGCTACTACCGTAAAACCGGCAGGGACGCCACCGTCGTTTGCTTTACCGGGGACGGCTGCTCTGCCGACGTAGGTTTTCAGCCTTTAAGCGGGGCCGCGGAGAGGAATGAGCGTATCATCTACATTACCTATGACAATGAGGGGTATATGAATACCGGCTACCAGCGGAGCAGTACCACGCCCCTGGGAGCATCGACCAGCACCACTCCAGCCGGCACCGTCAGCCACGGCAAACCGACCCCCGCCAAGAATGTGCCCCTGCTCATGGCATTACAGGGAGCCGCCTACGTCGCCACAGCTACCTTAAGCCACTTGGATGACTTTGCCAGAAAACTCACCAAAGCGAAGGAAAAGGCTAAAGAAGGCTTCGTCTATATTCACGTATTCTCCCCGTGCGTCATGGGCTGGCGTATTGCGACCGATATGTCCGTTCAGGTGTGCCGCATGGCTGTGAGGACCAACTATTTCCCGCTATGGGAAGCCGAAAACGGTCGGTTCCGCCTGACTCACGAGGTATCCGCCCCCAAGCCTATTCAGGAGTACCTACAACCTATCCGTAAGTTCAGCCACCTGAAAGAAGCCGATATCGCGGAATTTCAGCAAATGGTAGACCGGAAGTACGCAGTTATCAAGAGACTTTGCGCGAACGAATAACGGTTGCGCTCAATTAATACTGCTAACGGGTCGGGGTACAAGGTTAAAGCTAGTCAATAGTTCTGCCTATTGTCACCCAATCTCTATTTGTTAAGTTGTCTGCATAGCTTCGAGTAAAGAAGGCGCTGGCTGATTTATAGCGTCATCCAACTGGGGCATGAATGATGTTTGCTTCTCATAATCAAGCATCCCCTTGAACCAGATAAAGGGAATCGCCCGGTTAGTAGCAACCCTCATCTTTTTTAGTTGTTGCCGTGAGAAAATGCTGTGTTCCCGGCGAGCTTCAATGATTCTTTTGGCTGACGTGGGGCCAATGCCCGGCACGCGGATGAGTTCTTCATAAGCGGCTTTATTTAAATCTAAAGGAAAGAGCCAGGGCTGTTTCCGGGCAATGGTAAGTTTGGGGTCTTTGCCGAGGGAAAGACTGCCATTACTATCAATAGCTAACCCCACTTCATCGAGAGAAAAACGGTAAACCCGGAGCAGCCAGTCCGCCTGGTAGAGCCGATGTTCCCGCATTGGCGGAGTGGGTTGAAGTTCCTCCAGAGGGGAATTCGTTATCGGGCGAAAAGCACTGAAGTAAATTCTCCTTAAACTTACCTCGCTATAAAGCGCCTTCGTAGCACGAAGAATATCATGGTCTGTTTCACCGGCCGCGCCCACGACAAACTGGGTCGTTTGCCCCGAAGGTACTAGCTTCTCATCTTTAGAGATAAGTCGTTTTACCCAGCGCATGCGTTCCAGAATGCCATGATGCAGGTCTTTCTTACGGCTCAATCTGGCGAGATGGAGGGCCGTGGGTGCTTCGATATTAACGGAGACCCGGCTCGCCAGACGGCAAGCGGCTTCGATACAGTCGAAACGGGCGCCAGGCAAAATCTTGAGATGAATATACCCCTTGAATTTATAGCGGTAACGCAGGATTTCCACCACCTTTATCATGGATTCCATGGTACGGGAGGTGTCCGGGCCGATGCCGGAGCTAAGGAACAAACCCTGCACGAGTCTTTTCGCATATAATTCCATAAATAGCTTGGCCAGTTCCTCTGACTGGAAGGAACAACGGGGAATATCACGACCAATTTGATTCACACAATAAGCGCAATCGTTAACACAGATATTCGTCAGGAGCACCTTAAGCAGGGGAATACAGCCACCACCGGGCAGAGCGGCGTTATAGATGATACCCAGCGGAGACTTTGCCGCAGGACCAGCGCCACCACAGCCACAAATATCAAATCGTGCCGCCGCAGTGAGGGTACTCAACTTGTCCATAATTACCTCTATAATTAGAACAGATGTACTATAAATATACCAGTTAGAAGAGCCAATGTCAAGTCTCAAATGCAAAAATTATCCAGCGTTTATTTAGAATATCGAATCAAAGTGTATCTCAAAAGTTCTACCCATTGACAATACATTTCCCTCACTCATACAATTATATATAGGGAGCGGGAAAGTGGTTATTGTGACGGGTGCGACAGGACATATCGGCAATGTTCTGGTGCGTGAGTTGCTTACTAAGGGCTTAAGCGTGCGGGTCCTGGTCTTGCCTGATGATGATATGCGTCCCCTTGCGGGACTGAATGTGGAAACCGTTTCTGGAGATATTACCGACTCTGAAAGTCTGAAATCGGCGTTTACCGGCGCCGATGTTGTTTTTCATCTGGCTGGTATTGTCACTATAATGCCGGGCATGGCGGCTGTGCTTGAGAAGGTTAATGTGGGTGGTGTGCGTAATGTCATCGATGCCTGCCGCGCCTGTGGCGTTCGTCGTTTGGTCTATACCAGCTCTATCCATGCCGTCGCCGAACCGCCTCACGGCACCGTTATCGACGAGTCGCAGCCGTTCTCTCCCGACCGTGTCCTCGGTGACTACGCCAGGAGTAAAGCCCGTGCTACGTTGCTGCTTCTTGACGAGATTAAAAAAGGCGGGTTTGATGCGGTTATCTGTTGTCCTACGGGTGTTATCGGTCCCTGGGATTATGGCATTTCCAATATCGGTCAGCTTATTATCGATTTCGCCAGCGGGCATCTAAAGTCTTATGTCAGCGGTGCATATGATTTCGTGGATGTGCGTGATGTCGCCCAGGGTCTCATTCTTGCCGCGGAAAAAGGGCAGTCGGGGCGTCACTATATCTTTTCCGGCGCACAGGTCCAGGTGCCAGAACTGATAAAAGAACTGGAGCGTGATATCGGCTATCCGGCACCGACTTACCGCATACCGGCTGTCATCGCTCGCGCTGCTGGGGTCCTTGCCAGCGTGTATTACCGCCTGCTGCGGCGTAAACCTGTTTTCACCGCTTACTCCATCGATGTGCTGCGGAGTAACTCACTGGTCAGTTCAGCGCGGGCGCGTCAGGAACTCGGTTTTACCTCCAGACCATGGCAGGACTCGATTCGTGACCATGTGGCATGGTTCCGTGCTGAAGGTATGCTTCCCGTGCGACGTTAATCTCAACTTGACACTGCCAGTGTACCCGTTTAAAGTATGGGATAACCGGCATTTTCTTGTCATTTCCTAACATGGAGTCCTTTATTTTATCCAATGGCGGGGGAAAGGTGTATAAACATGGATCTACAACTAAAGGATAAAGTAGCACTGGTCACTGGCGCCGGCAGCCAGATAGGCTATGGCAAGGCAATCTGCCTGACCCTGGCCGAAGAGGGCTGTCACATTATCGCCGCCGATATTGATATTAAAGGCGCTAGGCAGACCGCTGCAGAGGTGGAGACTTTGGGACGTCGAGCCCTGGCTGTGAAAGTCGATGTTACCAAACGGGCGGAAGTCGATGCCATGGTAGCCCAAGCGATTGGGAAATTTGGGAAGATTGATATCCTGGTCAATAATGCCGGCGCTAGCAGCGAGTTACGCCCCTTTATGGAAATGACGGAAGAGGACTGGCAGTTCGATATCGGCGTTAATCTCATCGGTCAGATGCGTGTCGCCCGTGCCGTATTACCCCATATGCTGGCACGCAAGTACGGCCGTATCATCAATACCTCCGGCGGGCAGGGTATGCCCGATATCTCCATTTATGGGGCGGCTAAAGGTGGTGTTGTCCAGTTCACCAAGGCTTTAGCTAGAGAGGTCGGTGATAAGGGAATCTTCGTTAATGCTGTAGGACCTGGACTCGGCAAGACCGGCTTGGTCTGGCGCGCACCGAAAGAAATGCTGGAAGGGGGGAAGGAGTCCTCTTTACTCAAGCGACTCTGCGAGCCGGCGGACGTGGCGAATGTGGTGGCTTTCCTGGCGTCGGATAAATGCAGCTACATGATGGGACAGCTTGTCCAGCTGGGCACATCTTAGTCCTTAATCAGCGTGTCCCAGGGCGTATCCAGTTGCGGTACCGGTATCTCGATTAGGGTAGGGCGGTTAGCTTTTAGAGCTTCGTTCAACTTTTTACCCAGCTCCTTGTGGTTTTCCACTCTCATCCCCATTGCCCCAAAAGCCTCGGCAAACTTGACATAATCTGGATTATGTAACTTATTCCCGATATACCTCCCCCCGAACTGTCGACGCTGGATACCGCTGACCGTTCCGTAGGCGTTATCGGTGAAAATAAGGGTAACCACGTTTATCTTTTCCTGAACGGCCGTAGCCAGTTCTGCAGAAGCATATGGGAAACCCCCGTCCCCGCATATCGCTACCACAGCTCTATCCGGGTTGGCTACCTTGGCACCGAGGGCGGTTGGGAAAGCGAAGCCCAGTGTGCCGAAATATGAGGAATCTACATAGCTTCGTATACGGTTGACTGGATAGGCGATATCACACCAGTAGCCCAGGTTGGTTATATCCGGCACAATTATCCCATCATCCCCGAGGGCCTCATAAATTGTATTTATAATAGACATTTGTAGAGGGGCGGCTTTTTCCAGTTCTTTCTTAAGACCGTTACGTAAACGGGCCACCTCCGCTTCCTGCCACCGGCTTTCGGTTTTCTCCCCGAGGATTTGCAACAAGGCTTTGAGCGTTAACCCGGCATCGGCGGAAATGCCTGTCTCGATACGGTGGTTTTTCCCCAGTTCTCCGGCGTCGCAGTCGACCTGGATTACTTTTTGTTCGTATTTCAGGTCGAGTTGGGTGCTGCCGGAAGCTCGCAGTCGACTGCCCACCACTAGGATGGCATCGGCCTCTTTAAAAAATGGATTGAGCCATAATGTAAAATTGCCCCCGTAAAACGGGTGGTCGTACGGTATCAGTCCCTGTCCTTCCGGCGTCATCACTACTGGTGCTCTTAGTCTTTCAGCCAGTTCCGTGATTTCTCTGGCAACGCCGGCTTTGACCGCTCCACGCCCCGCCAGAATCATCGGGCGACGGGCGCTGCTCATTGTTTTGGCTACTTTCTCAATGTCCTCCGGTTCGGGTGGAATTGGCTCAAGCCTTTCCGTGCTGGTAAATGTCATTTCGCCCTGCTTCGACCACAGGTCGTAGGGGACTTCTATTTCCGCCGGGCGGGGCCTCTGTGTCTTGAGCTGGCGCAGGGCGTGACAAAGAATATCCGGGATATCTTCTGCCCGTGTGGCCCGACCGCAGTATTTCGTCAGGTAGCGGAAAATATCAATTTGCTCGTCGAGTTCGTGCAAAACTCCCCGGTGGAAGCCTATGTGCTGACTTTCTATTTGCCCTGATATCAGTAGTACTGGCGCCGATGCAGCGTAGGCTGTGCCGATGGCGGCGGCCGTATTTAAAGCCCCCGGACCGGGCAATACCATGGCTACGCCGATTTTACCGGTGGTCATGGCGTAACCGAAGGCCATATAGGCGGCGGTCTGTTCGTGACGGGTGGATATCCAGCGGATGCTTTTATCACGGTAGATAGCATCGAGGGCGTCCATAATCTGCACGCCCGGCAGCCCGAAGACCACATCGGTTCCCTCGCGGACTAATAGCGCTACCAGAGCTTCGGCTCCGCTCATTCTAGCCATAATTCTCCTCCGTACCGCATATAGGCTCGTGATTCTTATTATAGTATAAATCGTTTAATCTGGTAATTGATAATAGTTAATTATATAGATAGTGTTTAAGGCAGGTTAATGAAGGATTTACTGCTATTTCAAAAAATAAATGAAGGCCGATAAATAGTATATCGACCTTCAATTATGGTAGCTGCGGATTGTTTTTTTAATATTTACTGATATTATAAGTCCTGTTTCCTCAACGTGTTCTTATTCTTCAAATGGCCAGCCCTTGACGGGCATGTTGTATTTTTCCAGAAAGGTCTTGAAATCGTTTTTATCGATACGGTAGTGTCCGCTGGGCAGCCGGAAGGCCTTTAGCCTTTTGCTCTTTATCCATTCCAGCACGGTACTTTTACTTACCTGGCAATAGGATGCAATGTCTCTCGATGTTAGCCTTATTTTTTCGGGACGTTTTTTCGTCGCCATGGTCTTACTCCTTTTCACCAGAGTAGTAGTGTGCTTTTTATTTTTTGTGTTTTTAACGAAGTTGGCGTGTTATACATATAATAGATATGTTGCGTAACAAATAAATCACAAAAAATAGTGGAATTATCACAAAAAAATCACAAATATTGTTCTTTCGTATCTAAATATCACAATCAATCACAGCGCTTGTGATGTAATACACTTTTATTTACGTTTGACAATGCGTTATATTGTTGATAATATAGTTTATCTGGGAAATTATTGTGATGAGTAGAAAAAAAGTAAATCAGGACTTCGTGCCTGAATTCGGTATAAAACACGGTACCCGTTCCGGTCACAAACCGGAGTCCGGCATCGTGCTAAAAAGCAAAGTCTGGCTGGAAAAAGACGGTAAGTTGTTCATGGGCTATGGTAGGGCAACGTTACTCGAGCGTATCGACCAGCTTGGCTCAATATCCGCCGCCGCCCGCTCGATGAAATTGGCTTACCGCAATGCCTGGCTTTGGGTGGAAGCCATGAACCGCCTGGCTCCCAAACCGCTCGTAGTAAAGTCCACCGGCGGAGCGCGTGGCGGTTATGCCCGTCTGACCGAGGAAGGCCGCCGCATTATAAAAGAGTACAAAGAAAAGCGCGCCAGCGTCCGTAAAGTCATCAATCAAAGTAAATAAAAATTTTTAAATATACGTTATATTGACGATAATATACCGTTGCTAATTACTTGAATTTTAGAAGTGGGGAAACGGCGACTTTGAAAAAATTTATTCCTTTAGCACTCCTGTTGTTGCTTGTCTTTGTTTCCTGGGGTTGTGACAAAGGAGAACCCGTAACACTAACCGCTTTCGTTGGTTCAGCCAGCAAGCCTGCCATGGAGGAGGCCGCCGCGGCTTTTGAAAAAGAGACCGGTATCAAGGTCTATCTTAACTTCGGTGGCTCCGGCACCATGCTTTCCCAGATTGAACTCTCGCGAAGCGGGGACTTATATATCCCCGGTAGCCAGGACTATATAGTCAAGGCAGAACGTAAAGGCGTTATCGATATTAACTCGGTTGAAAAGATAGCTTATCTCATTCCGGTGATATCCGTGCAGCATGGCAATCCCCAGAATATCCAAACGCTCGCCGACCTTGCACGGCCCGGTTTGGAAATAGGTATCGGTAATCCGCAATCGGTATGTCTCGGCCTTTATGCTATCGAAATTTTTGAATATAATGGTCTGCTCGATGATATCGCTAATAATATCGTCGTCAACGCCGAAAGCTGTGCTAAAACAGCTGCTTTAATTTCTTTACAGTCGGTCGATGCCGTGATTGGCTGGGATGTTTTTCATTACTGGGATTCGGAAAATATTGATACGGTCTATATAGATGCGTCACAGTTACCGCGGCTTGCCTACATCCCCGGCGCTATCACAAAATTCACTAAGGATAAAGAAAATGCCTGCAGGTTCCTCGACTTTCTGGTGTCCGAGGAAGGGCGTCAGATATTTCAGAAGTGGGGCTATATCACTACCGAGAAGGAAGCTAGGGTTTACGCGCCCGATGCTGAAATCGGCGGGGAATACGCATTACCCGCTTCATACCAGCCGTGAAATGAATCTTAGTCTGTGGAAAGGTTGAGCAAATGTTCAGGATTTTAAAAGGGGCCGGCGGTGAGAGGGTCTTTCGTACAGCCACGATAAGCGCCCTGGTGCTTATAGCTCTGTTCTTCATCGGAATTATCGTGTCTCTGCTGGCTTACACTAAGTGGGATACTTTCATATCGGCTTTAGGCTCCAGCGAGATTCTCTTCGCCATCAGGTTAAGCCTGATGACTGCCACTATAGCCGCGGTTATCTCCATGCTGATTGCCGTGCCCGTGGCTTATGCTATCTCTCGCTCGAGCTTCCCGGGCAAAGACATCGTCGATAGCTTGCTGGACCTTCCCATCGTCGTCTCACCGGTGGCTCTTGGCGCCGCCTTACTGGTCTTTTTCAATACCCCTCTCGGCTCCGCCATCGACAATAATATATTGAAATTCGTTTTCTCTGTACCCGGCATCGTCCTGGCGCAGGTTACCGTAATTAGCGCGTTGGCTATCCGCTTGCTCAAGTCCACCTTTGACAGCATCGACCCCCGTTACGAGCAGGTCGCCCGCACACTGGGATGCAGTAAGCCCGAGGCGTTTTTCCGCGTCACCTTGCCTTTAGCTAGGGACGGTCTTGTAGCCTCCACTCTGCTTACCTGGGCCCGCGCCGTCGGCGAGTTCGGCGCTACCGTTATGCTGGCTGGCGCCACGGCCATGAAAACAGAAACCCTTCCCACCGCTATTTTCCTGAGCCTGGCCTCGGCTGACGTCGAAAAAGCTATCGCCGTAATCTTTGTGCTGATATTGATTGCGGTGGCGGCTTTGCTGATTATCCGCAAGACTGTGGGTAGAAGGTATCGTGTATGATAGAAATCAGGGACCTTTCGCTGCGTCTGGGCGAGTTTAATCTTCATGATATTAACCTGGCTATCCAGGATGGTGAGTATTTTGTCATCCTGGGTCCCACCGGAGCGGGTAAGACTGTCCTTCTGGAGTGCGTGGCCGGACTTCATCATTTTAAAAAAGGAGCTGTTTTTTTTAATGCTGCTGATGTTACCCGCCTCTTGCCCGAGGAAAGGAGCCTGGGTTACGTTCCGCAGGACTATGTACTGTTCCCCTTTCTCAACGTTTTCGATAATATTGCTTTCGGCTTGAAGCAGTTTAAGATTTCTGCTACTGAAATCCGGAAGCGTGTCGATGAAATTGCCGGCATCCTGGGTATCACGCAGCTTCTTCGCCGTGATACTCGTTCTTTAAGCGGCGGCGAGAAGCAGCGCGTAGCTTTAGCCAGGGCTTTAGCCCCCTCCCCCCGTACCCTCCTCCTTGATGAACCGCTTAGCGCCCTCGACCTGCGTACCGCTAGGTCTTTACGACTTGAATTAAAGCGTGTTCACCGCCAGCTGGGATTGACCACTATCCACATTACCCACGACCTCACGGAGGCACTGGAAATGGCGGATAGAGTGGCTATCATCCAGGACGGGCGTGTGGAGCAGGTGGCGGAACCGGAGGCGATGCTTTTCTATCCCGATGGCGAGAAGGTTGCTGATTTCATCGGTTCGCCGAATATACTGGACTGTGATTACTGCCGCAGTCTCGGGCAGGGCGTTATGGAGGTCGACTGCGGCGGTCTTAAATTGACCGTTGCCCACGAAGGAGCCGATATTAAAAAGGTCGCTATTTTACCGCGCCATATTTATGTCTCCGAGACTAGGCCGCCGGGCTTGAGTGTTAATGGATTTCAAAGCCTGATAACGGCTATCGAACCTGTCGGCAATATCGTAAAAATCTCTCTGGACGTGGCTGGAAAAGCGCTGATGTCGGAGATACCTTCCTATATCTTTGACGAGATGGACCTGGCTGTAGGCAAAGAGGTTTTCATTATCCTCCGCATGAGGCGCATCCGCATCTACGAAAGTAGCCGTTAACTCGTATTAGGTTTGTGCTAAGACTCCCTAAACTTTAAGCTAACCTTTCATTCTTTTTTACGTTATAATACTACAGAACGCCCATAATTCGGGAGGGTAGTATGAAAAAAAGTATCGTAAAAAAAGTGTTATTCGGACTTCTGGCTCTGATGATTATCTCGCTCCTGATAGGCTCAATCGCCTGTGGTGGTGGTGAAGCGGGACCGTATGAGGACAAGATAGACACAGGCGATAGATTGATTGCACCTCAAACGACCGTACCTACAACTACTGCAGCAACACCCTATGCAACGCCTCCTAAGGTTATCAGCCAGGAAAGCACCGGCGGTACACATTATGATGTCGCGGAAACTACCGACCGCATGGTTATCCGTACCGCCTATTTAACTATCGTTGTCGATGATGTCTCTGATGCATTACAGCAAATCAACACTCTAGCCGAGACTTTCGGTGGTTTTGTCGTTAATTCCAATATCAGCGAGGACTCTAACAGGGTCTACGCATATATCAGCTTCAGGGTGGACTCCGCCCGCTTTAACGATACCCTCCAGTCCTTGCACGCTCTGGCTGCTGATGTGAAGTCGGAATCCACCACGGGGCAGGATGTTACCGAGCAATATACCGACCTTGAATCAAGGCTGCGTAATCTTGAAGCCAGCGAGACACAGCTGCTTGAGTTAATGAACCAGGCCGGCTCGGTGGCAGATATTCTTGCCGTCCAGCGGGAGCTTACCAACACCCGTGAGGATATCGAATTGATCAAAGGCCAGATGCAATACCTGGAGCAGAGCGCTGCCCTGGCTTTGTTCACCGTGACTCTGGAGCAGTCCAAGCTCGTCGTTGAATTCACTGCCGATTCCCGCACTGTAAAGGAAGGTAACGGCATTCAATTTTATGCTAATGTTTCCGGCGGTTTCTCGCCTTATTCCTATGAATGGGACTTTGGTGATGGAGATACGAGCACCGATGCCAATCCTTACCATGTTTACAATGAAAGTGGCGATTTCACCGTTTCTTTAAAGGTCACCGATGACAAGGGGACATCAGAAACTTATACAAGAGAGGACTACA